>DASXCK010000152.1:0-13616 GCA_036491235.1 Xanthobacteraceae bacterium
GATGCAGCCCGAACAGCGACCATTTGGTGTACTGGAAATCGTCGAGCTTCTTGGCGAGCGCGGCCGGAATTTGCGCGCGGCCGATCAGGTTCTCAAACGTCTGGTGCACGTCGATGGTCGACGCCACGAATTGCCGCGCCCGCACCGTGCGCCCATCGTCGAGCGCGATGCCGGTGGCGCGGCCGCCTTCGATCACGATGCGCTCGAGCGCGACCTGCGGCGCGAAAGTGCCGCCCGCCGCGATGAAGGTCTCCATCAGGCCGCGCGCGAGGTTGAACGAGCCGCCCTGGCAGAGCTGATAGCCGGTCTGCAAGTCGAAGGCGCGGATCACCGAACCCATCGGGCTGGTCTTCGACAGCGTGTCGGTGAGCCAGGTGCCGAACAGCGACACCTTGAACAAAAACAGGAGCTGCACGTGCTCGTTCTCGAACAGCTCGCGCACCACGTCGAGCGGCTGGCGGCGCGTCGCGGCGAGAAAATCGCGGCCAAGCGGCGTTCGCGACAGCAGCGCCTCGCGTTCGGCCTGCGGCAGGGGCTCGGCATAGCGCTCCGGGATGAGGATGCGCGCCGTCATCTCCTCGGCCGCCCGGTTCCACGCGCGGAAGGTGGCGGCATCCTTCGTCGAGAAGCGCGCGATGTTCGCGACCGTCTCTTCGAGATCGC
Source organism: Xanthobacteraceae bacterium (assembly GCA_036491235.1). Lineage (GTDB taxonomy): Bacteria > Pseudomonadota > Alphaproteobacteria > Rhizobiales > Xanthobacteraceae > JAVDCA01. The sequence goes on from DASXCK010000152.1 coordinate 664, forward strand.
GGCCGAGCACCAGCGCGGTGCCGTCGCGATGCGCTTGGCCGAACTCGTAGCGCGGCGTGATGTAGGTCACGCGCTCGGCGAGGCCGAGATCGTGGAACCAGGGTGCCTCGCTGATGTGGAAATGGTTGATCGAATGCAGGTTGTGATAGAAGCCCGGCAGCGTCGCCTCGGTCGTATTGAGCCCGCCGCCACAGGTGAGCCGGCGATCGACCAGCAGGATGTCGAGCCCGGCCTTGGCGAGATACGAACCGAGCACGAGACCGTGCTGGCCGGCGCCGATGATGATGCCGTCATAGGTCCGGGTGAGTGCCTGCGACATCGCGTTCCCTGTGAATCCGAGGTCCGCCGGCGAAAATACAAGCCGATCCGGCTTTTGTCCCGCTCGGGCGCCGCGCATCTATGTTGGAATGCCAACGATCGCTGTGCTAGCGGTAAACGGGCGGCAATCGGCGGTCACGCGCGCGCGCGGCGAACCGTCTGGCGTAGCCCTGTCGGGAGGAAAGAATGCGACTGCTCACCTCAGCTGCCCTTGCGGCGCTTGCGCTCGGGCTTTCAGCGCCGGCGCAGGCCGCGAACGTCAAGGTCGGCGTCATCCTGCCCTTCGCGGGGGTCAATGCCGATCTCGGCGACGCGATGAAGAAGGGCTTCGACCTCTATCTCACGCTGCACACCCGGGACATCCTGCCCCACACGGTGCAGATCATCGAGCGTGATGAAGGCGCTCCCTCCGGCGCCAGCGCCAAGACGGTCGCGACCGAGCTGATCACGCGCGACAAGGTCAACATCATGACCGGCGTCGTGTTCTCGCCGTCGGCGATCGCGATGGCGCCGGTCCTCACCCAGGCGAAGACGCCGCTGCTGATCTCGAACGCGGGCACCGCCTGGATCACCAATCTCTCGCCCTATATCGCGCGGCTCTCCTTCAGCATGTGGCATCCGGCCTATCCGATGGGGACCTATGCCTACACCAAGCTCGGCTGCAAGACGGCCGCCATGGGCTACACCGACTTTCCGCCCGGCCACGACTCGACCGAAGCATTCAAGACCGGCTTCGAGAAGGCCGGCGGCAAGATCGTCGACTCGATCCCGATGGGCAATCCCGCGCAGGTGCCGGACTTCACGCCGTTCTTCCAGCGCGTGAAGGACGAAAAGCCCGACTGCTTCTACGTGTTCATTCCCTCCGGCAATCACGCGTCCGGCGTGGTCAAGACCTATGGCGAGCTCGGCATGCGTCAGGCCGGCATCAAGCTGATCGGCCCGATGGACGTGGTGCCCGACACCAAACTGCAGGACATGGGTGACGCGGCGATCGGCACCATCGTGATGGGCCACTACGCGGCCGATCTCGACAACCCGGCCAACAAGGCGTTCGTGAAGGCGTTCCACGATGCCTACGGCGCGAACAAGTATCCGGACTTCATGACCGCGGCGGCGTGGGACTCGATGCACGCGATCTTCGACACCATCAAGAAGCTCAACGGCGACCTCGGCGACGGCACCAAGGTGATCGCCGCGCTCAAAGGGTGGACGACCGACGGTCCGCGCGGCCACGTCTCGATCGACCCGGTCACCCGCGACGTCATCGAGGACGAGCGTGCCATGGAGGTCTATCGCAAGCCCGACGGCAAGCTCGGCCTCAAGGTACTCGGCACGGTCTCGCAGGTGAAGGACGAGTGCAAGGAGCTCAAGGTCGGCCGCTGCGCGCAGGGGCAGTAAGGCGAAAGGAATGTGCGAACCGCCGCCGCGGCGAGGCTGCGGCGGCGGTTCGTGTTAAGGGCATAGCAAACACGATCCGTCATGGCCGGGCTTGTCCCGGCCATCCACGCCTTTCCTCGTCACAAGACGTGGATGCCCGGGACGAGCCCGGGCATGACGATGAGCGAGTGGGGACACGGCGCGTCACTCGATGACAAACATCGTCATCAGCATCCTGTTCGAGGGACTGGCCTACGCCATGTTCCTGTTCATCGTCTCGGTCGGCCTGTCGGTCACCATGGGGCTGATGGGCTTCGTCAACCTCGCGCACGGCGCCTTCGCGATGGCGGGTGGGTACCTCGTGCTCACCGCGATGAACGATTGGGGCGTGCCGTTCTTCCTCGCGCTGCTGCTCACCTTCCTGGTCGTCGGCGCCGTCAGCGTCGTGTTCGAGCGGCTGTTCTACGCGCGGCTCTACAAGGCGACAGAGCTCGAGCAGGTCCTGCTCACCATCGGCCTCGCCTACATGGCGATCGCGACCTACACCTATTTCTATGGCCCGCGTCCGCAGAGCATCCATGTGCCGGAATATCTCACCGGCCAGCTCGCGGTCGCGGCGCGCACCTTTCCGACGTACCGGGTGTTCGTGATCGCGGTCGGTGCTGCGCTGATCGCCGTGCTGTGGTACGGCTTCGAGCGCACCAATGTCGGCGCGCGCATCCGCGCCGCGGTCGACAACCGGCGGATGGCGCAGTCGATCGGCATCAATGTCGATCGACTGTTCACGCTCACCTTTGCGCTCGGCAGCGGGCTCGCGGCGCTCGGCGGCGGGCTCGCGATCGAGCTGTTCGGCCTCACCCCGAGCTTTGCGGTGATCTATCTCGTGTTCTTTCTCCTCGTCGTCGCAGTCGGCGGCCTCGGGAGCCTCAAGGGCACGCTGGTGGCCGCGATCCTGCTCGGCGTGTGCGACACCGGCGGCAAGTACATCTTTGCCGGCGCCGGCGGCTTCTTCATCTATGCGGTCGCGATGCTGATCCTGCTCATCCGTCCGGCGGGGCTCTATGGCCGCGAGTGACGCCATCGCGACCGCCGCACCGCTGGCCGCCGCCCGCGTCCAGGCGACGGCGTTCCTCGCCACGCGCCACCGGCTGCGCGCGTGGGAGGCGCTGCCCTGGTTGATCGCGGTCGCGGCCTACTTCGTCTTTCCCGACCGCATGCTGTTCGGCAGCCAGGTGCTGTTGATGGTTCTGTTCGCGCTCTCGCTCGACCTCATCCTCGGCTTTGCCGGCATCGTCTCGCTCGGCCACGCGGCCTTCTTCGGCGTCGGCGCCTATACGGCCGCGCTGATCACCCTGCGCTTGAACTGGCAGGAGCCGATCAGCGGGCTTTTCGCCGCCGCCGCGGTCGCGGCCGTGGCGGGCGCGGCCTCCGGCTGGCTCCTGCTGCGCTATCGCGGCCTTACGCTGCTCGTGCTGACGCTCGCCACCACCATCATGCTGCAGGAGCTCGGCAACCTGTTGCGTGGCTTCACAGGCGGCTACGATGGCCTGCCGGGCCTGACCTATACGCCGTTGCTCGGCCTGTTCGACTACGACCTGTACGGCCACGTCTATTATCTCTACGCGCTCACGGTGCTGTTTGTGCTGTTCTTCGTCGTGCGCACGATCGTCCACTCGCCGTTCGGCCAGACGCTCGCCGGCATCCGCGAGAACGTCGCGCGCATGCATGCGGTCGGCTCGCCGGTGCATCTGCGCCTGCTCACCGTCTACACGCTCTCGGCCGCGATCGCCGGCGTCGCCGGCGCGCTGTTCACCCAGACCAACGCCTATGTCACGCTCGGCGTATTTGATTTCGACAATTCGGCCGGCGTGATGGTGATGCTCATCCTCGGCGGCGCGGGCCGGCTCTACGGCGCCTTCGTCGGCGCCGTCATCTACATGGTGCTGCAGGACAACCTGTCGAAGGCGAGCCCGCAATACTGGCAGTTCGCGGTCGGGCTCATGTTGGTGCTCACCGTTCTGTTCGCGCGGCGCGGGCTGCTCGGCCTGCTCGAGGATGCCGGGCGATCGCTGACATCGGGGCGTAAGCCATGATGGAGACGATCACGCAAGCGATGCCGGCCGCGCTCGAGATCAAGAGCCTGCACAAGAGCTTCGGGGCGCTGCCGGTCGCGCGCGACATCGCGCTCGCGCTGCCCCAGGGCGCGCGCCACGCCCTGATCGGCCCCAACGGGGCGGGCAAGACCACGCTGGTCAATCTCATCACCGGCGTGCTGCAACCCTCGGCCGGGCAGATATTGCTCGACGGCGACGACATCACGTCGCTGCCGCAGGCGGCGCGTACGCGCCGCGGCATCGCGCGCACGTTCCAGATCAATCAGCTTTTTCGCGGCCTGACCGTGCTGGAAAACGTCTACCTCGCGGTCGCCGAGCGCATGCGGGTCGCGCACCGGCTGTGGCGCCCGGCAGGCGCCGAGCGTGACGTGATCGATCAGGCGCTCGCGCAGCTCGAGGCGCTCCGCCTTGCCGACGACGCGCTCAAGATCGTGCGCGAATTGCCCTACGGCCGTCAGCGCTTGGTCGAGATCGCGATCGCGCTCGCGCAGAACCCGCGCGTGCTGCTGCTCGATGAGCCGGCGGCGGGCGTGCCGTCTTCGGAAAGCCATCTCATCCTCGACGTGATCGGCGCGCTCGATCCCTCGATCGCGATCCTCATCATAGAGCACGACATGGACGTGGTCTTTCGCTTCGCCTCGCGCATCACGGTGCTGGTGGCGGGCGCGGTGCTCACCGAAGGCAGCCCGCCGGAGATCCGCGCCGACGCGCGCGTGCGCGCCGTCTATCTCGGCGAGGAGTTTCCTCATGGTTGAGACTATGGTGGAGATGAAGCCGGAGGCGAAACCCGCGCTGGTGCTCGACGGCGTCTCGGCCGGCTACGGCGAGACCGTGGTGATCGAGGACATCCGCCTCGCCCTCGCGCCGGGCGAGACGCTGTCGATCATCGGCCGCAACGGGGTGGGCAAGACCACGCTGCTCGCGACCATCATGGGGCACAACACGCTGCATGGCGGCGACGTGCGGCTGCACGGCGCGACCATCGCGCGGCTGACGCCGCACAAGCGCAACTGGGCGGGGCTCGGCTACGTACCGCAGGAGCGCGAGATCTTTCCCTCGCTCTCCTTGCGGGAGAACCTCGAGGTCGCGGCGCGCGCGGGCGCGTGGACGATCGACAAGGTGTTCGCGCTCTTCCCCCGTCTCGCCGAGCGCCAGACGAACCGCGGCAACCAGCTTTCCGGCGGCGAGCAGCAGATGCTCGCGATTGCCCGCGCGCTCGTCGGCAACCCATCGGTGGTGCTGATGGACGAGCCCTCGGAGGGCCTCGCGCCCGTCATCGTCGAGGAGCTCGCGCGCGCCGTGAAGCGGCTTGCGGCGACGGAAGGGCTCACCATGATCGTGGTCGAGCAGAATACGCGGCTCGCGCTCGACATCTCGCCGCGCACCGCCGTGATGGATCGCGGCCGCATCGTCTACGACGGCCCGAGCGCAGATTTGAGGCGCGATCCCGACAAGCTGAACCGCTTGATTGGGGTGGGATAGGCAATGGGCAGTGCCTCTCCGCTATCCTCCCGCCCATGCAGGTCGGGCCTGGCCGAGGGGTAGGGGACTATGCCGGCACTCACTCAGTCGTACGGGTGGGCCACGCTTGCTCCGAGCGAGCGGTGCCCCCCACCCCCGACCCCTCCCCACCACTCGCTTCGCTCGCGAGGGGAGGGGAGCGGATAGGCTCAGCCCGCTTCAGTCACTTTGCGGGCAACATATCCACCAGCCCCTGCGCTTGCTTCACCAGCGCCGGGAAGAAGTCCGCTTTCCGCGCCTCGCGCGCGAAGCACTCCGGATAGGCGCGGTCGGCCTCGCGGGCGAGCTCCTCGGCCTTCGCGTGCAGCGCCGCGTTCTTGTTGTCGGCGCGCCGATCGGCTTCGCTCGCCACCAGCGCCTCGATGGCGCGCCGCGCCTGCCGCTCGTCGCAGGCCGCGATTGGTCCGGCGGCGATACCGGTCTGCGCGGTGACGATGAAGACGCGGTCGGCGCGTCGCACCGTGATGATCATCTCGTTCGGCACGTGCGGCGGTGCATCCTGTGTGCGCCCGTCCAGCACCGCGAAGGCGAGGGTCGCCCACGCAGGCTGGGTCACCGGAATCTCCGCATAGGTGACCACGGCGGCGCCGTTGTTGATCGCCTGGGTGTAGAAATCATCGCGTTTGAGCGCCGCGCTCATGTCCGACGGCAGTGGTGCTTGCGGCCAGAAGCGCGCGTGCGCCTTGAGCCAGTTGTCAAAGAGGCTCGCCGTCGTCACCAGCACCTGGGTCTGCCGGTCAGCACTGATGTAGACGAGGCCGTCGAGCTTGCCGAAGCCTTCATCGCCCGAATCGAGCGCGTCGAGGTTGATTTTCCCCTCGATCGAAAAGGCCTTGAGGCTGAGCACCCCGATGATACGGCGCAATTTGGCCTGCAGATCGGCAAGCGCGGCCTCGTGCGCCTTGAAGATCGTGCCATTCTGGGGGCTATGGGCGAAGTGCTTGATGTAGGCGTTGCGGGCGGTGAAGTAGCCTTCCTCGAGCGGGTCCGCAGCGTCAGCCCGTGCGGCGACAAGCGGCAGCACGAGCGTCCACGCGATCAGCAGGACTTTCATCTCAGTCAGCCCGCAATCCGCCAGGGTGCATTTTCGAGTGGATCACACGCTGGCTCGTCTGGTTCAGCGCCCAGCCCACAACCAGCGACGTGCAACCGTGCCGTATTCTGTCGAATGGGTTGGCAGTCTCGCATGTTAGTGCGTCATAACGGAAATTTATTCGAACGTTATGCATCCGACAATCAATCCTTAACCCTGCGATCCTATGAAAACTAGACGGACCTTTGTGTGTAAGTGATTGGGGCGAGTATGAAACCCGGCATTGGTTTTTTGAGTGCAGCTGTCGGATTACCGGCGCTCGTGACCGTCGCGGTGATTGCCGGACTTGGCGCCGGGCGCGCCGCGACCGTCGTGCGGGGACCGAGCACCGCAACGCAGGCAGCCCCGGCTGCGCTCACCATCGACCAGATGCGGGCGCAATATAAGCGCCCCAACACGGTGCCGTTTCCGGCCGATAATCCCTACACGATCGCCAAGGTCGATCTCGGCAAGACGCTCTATTTCGATACCCGGCTGTCGGGCGCCAACCTCCTTTCCTGCGCCGCCTGTCACAACCCGGCCTACGGCTGGGGCGACGGGCAGCCGAAGGGCATCGGCCACGGCATGCACCAGCTCGGCCGCCGGTCGCCGTCGATCATCAATGCGGCGTTCGAGCCGATCTTCATGTGGGACGGCCGCGCCGGCTCGCTGGAGGAACAGGCGCTCGGCCCGATCAAGACCGACGTCGAGATGAACCTGCCGATCGACCAGCTCATGGAGCGGCTCAAGGGCATCCCGGGCTATGCGCCGATGTTCGCGGCCGCGTTTCCGAACGAGGGGATGAAGCCCGAGACCGTCGCCAAGGCGATCGCGACCTACGAGCGCACCGTGGTGTCGGCGCGCGCACCCTTCGACTCGTGGATCGACCGCGACGAGCATGCGATCTCCGACGACGCCAAGCGCGGCTTCGTGCTCTTCAACACCAAGGCCGGCTGCAACAACTGCCACGGCGGCTGGAATTTCACCGACTCGAGCTTCCACGACATCGGCCTGCCGAGCACCGACATCGGCCGCGGCAAGTTTCTGCCGATGATCGAGAAGATGAAGTACGCCTTCAAGACGCCGGGCCTGCGCGAGATCGCGCTGCGCGGTCCCTACATGCATGACGGCTCGATCGCGAGCCTCGAAGGGGTGGTCGAGCACTACGACAAGGGCGGCATCGACCGTCCGAGCCGATCCGAGCTGGTCAAGCCGCTCGGCCTCACGGCGCAGGAGAAGCACGACCTCGTCGCCTTTATGCAGACGCTGACCAGCGAGCCCGACCCGACCACGGTCCCGGTGCTGCCGCGCTGACGCCGCTGACGACGCGGTCGTCTCCCACCGTGACCCGCGACCAACTTTCGCGAAAGGAATTCGCACAATGTCGATCCAGGTCTTTTCCCGCGCCTGCCTCCTGTCGTTGATCGCCGCCGCCAGCTTCGCAGCCGGCGCGGCCCATGCGGCCGACCGCGCGCGCGCGCATCGCGGCACCAGCGTGACCGGCTCCATCGAGGCTTCCACGGCGGGCGCCACCGAGCCGTCGCCGATGGTCATGCGCGCCCAGGCGGCCGTCAACCGGTTCATCGGGGCACGCGCCGCCATGGCGCACGGGCTCCTGCTGCGCGAAACCGATCCAAAGAATGACATTGCGGCCGTGCAGTCCTACATGAAGGACCTGCGCGACGATCTCGCCGCGATCGAGCAGATGGATCCCTCGGGCGTGGGCGCCTCCGCCAAGAAGGCGCATGAGCTCGCGGAAGACTGGTTCGCTGCCGGCATGGCGATACTGGCGCCGCCCGCAAGCGGCCTCACCGAGATGCCGCTGCCGATGCTGGTGAAGACCATCGGCGGCAAAGCCGCGGCCGCGCTTGATCGCGTGGCGGCCGACGCGACCGCGAATGCCTCGGCGCATATCGCCGCGGCGCCTGCGCCGCGGCTTCCCGTCGTCGGGCAGCCCGCGTTTGCGGCCGCGACGCTCCGGGCGCCGATGCAGCCGTCGACGCGGACGTCGACCCGGACGACCATGCGGATACGCATCGCGCAGGCACGCATCGCACATGTGCAGACCGAGGCGCCGGCCCCATGCGTGCCCAAGCCGATGACCCAGAACGAGGCGAGCGCGCGACTGTTCATCGAAGGGCTGCCGCTGTTCCTGCCGCCGGTCGCGCTGTTCATCGACGACCGTGAATTCCGCGACGACTCCTGCCAGCCGTAAGGCGCGGGCGCGCCGCAGACGACACATTCCAAGGGCGTTTCCGAGGGTTCGGAAACGTGATCACTGGATGATCAGGAGAACAGGAAATGAAGACCCTTACGTGTCTCGTCGCGGCTTTCCTCGCCGGCGCCACTGTCGCGGCATTCGCGGCCGAGCACACCATCAAGCAGAAGGGAAAGATGTTCTCCGAGGCGAGCGTCACGATCAAGAAGGGCGACAAGGTGACCTTCGTGAACGACGATAACGTCGCGCACAACATCTTCTCGACGAGCACGGGCAACGATTTCAATCTCGGTCTGCTCTCGCCGGGCGCTACCGCCTCGGTCACGTTCGACAAGACGGGTGACGTCGACGTCATCTGCGCCATCCATCCTCAGATGAAAATGAAGGTGAAGGTCACCGACTGAACGGTCGGCGGCCCGGGAACGCAAATGCGGCTCGCAACCAAACTTTATCTCGCGTTCGGCATCGTCGTCGTGCTTGCCGCGGCGACGGCGCTGTACGGCATGCAGGTGGTGTCGCGGACCAGCACGCAGGTCGTGCGGCTCTACGACGGCCCGCTGATGGCGTTGAGCAGTGCGCGGTCCGCGCAAGCGCATTTTGCTGCCGGGCGCGCGCAGGCGGCCGACAAGGCCGCCGTCGAGCGCGAGATGACCGCCCTCGTCTCCGACATCGGGGTCGTGCGCGACCGCATGCCGGCCGACGCCCGCGACGCCGTCGACAAAGCGCTCGCCGCGGTACAGGCATGGCAGAAGGGCGGCGCCGGCGCGCCGAAGGCACAGGAGGTCGACGACGCCCTCGACGTGATGGCCGAGGGTGCGAGCGCCTACGGGTTCAACTTCCGCTCTACCGCCGAAACCGAGGCGCGGTTCGCGCGGCTTGCTTTCCTGATCATGGTGATCGCCGCCGTCGTGGTCGGTGTCGGCAGCGCCACGATCACGGCCTTTTCGATCTCGCGTCCCGTGGTCGCGACCACACGCGTGATGCACACGCTCGCAAGCGGTGACTACGGCATCGACATTCCGGGCGCCGGCCGCAAGGACGAGATCGGCCAGATGGCCGAGTCGCTCACGATCTTCAAGGACAGCCTGATCGAGGCCGAGCGGGCGCGGCGCGAAAGCGGCGAGCAACGCCATGCGGCCGAGGCCGGGCGGCGCAAGATGATGGTGGAGATCGCCGATCAGTTCCAGGCGACGATCGGCAGCATCGTCGACCACGTGTCCACCGCCTCGACGGAATTGCAGGCGTCGGCGGCGACCCTGACGGGCACCGCCGAGACGACGCAGCGGCTTTCGTCCGACGTCGCGAGCGCCTCCGAGCAGGCGTCGGTGAACGTGCAAACGGTCGCATCCGCGGCCGAGGAATTGACCGCGTCGGTGCGCGAGATCGCGCGCCAGGTCGAGCAGTCGACCGAGATCGCCGGCAAGGCGGCGGCCCAGGCGGACGAGACCGACGCCCGCGTCGCCAAGTTGTCGCTCGCCGCGAACCGCATCGGCGACGTGATCAAGCTCATCACGGCAATCGCCGACCAGACCAACTTGCTCGCGCTCAACGCCACCATCGAGGCGGCGCGCGCCGGGGCCGCCGGCAAGGGCTTCGCGGTGGTCGCGCAGGAGGTCAAGACGCTGGCGGCGCAGACCGCCAAGGCGACCGAGGAGATCTCGGTACAGATCGGCGAGATCCAGAACACCACGACGGACTCGGTGTCCGCCATCAAGGACATCAGCGCGACCGTCGGGCAGATCCGCGCGATCGCGAGCTCGATCGCCGACGGTGTCGGCGAGCAGGGCCAGGCGATGGAGGAGATCGCGCGCAGCGTCGCGCACGCCGCGGTCGGCACGACGCAGGTCGCCGGCAACATCGGCGACGTGAGCAGCGGCGCCACCGCAACCGGCGTTGCCGCCGCGCAGGTCCTCGCCTCCGCGCAGTCGCTCGCATCCGAGAGCGCGCATCTCAAGGGCGCCGTGGAGAACTTCCTCGCGACGGTACGCGCCGCGTGATGCGGCGCCCCCGCGCGCTCAGCCGAGCTTGATGTTCGCTTCCTTGACGATGCCGCCCCATTTCTTCGTCTGCTCCGCGACGAAGTTGGCGAACTCCTCCGGCGTATTCGGATGCGCTTCGAGATTGAGCGCTTTGAACTTGCTGGTCAGGTCCGGCGCCACCAGCGCCTTGTTCATGGAAGCGTTGAGCTTGGTCACGATGTCCTTCGGGGTGCCGTGCGGGACGAAAATGCCGTTCCATTCGTAAGCCACGAAGCCCGGCAAGGTGTCCGAGATCGGCGGAATGTCGGGCAGGCTCGCGAGCCGGCCATTCCCGGTGTGCGCGAGCGCCTTGAGCTTGCCGGCCTTGATCAGGCCCACGCACGACGAGCCATTGGAGAAGAAGAACTTCACCTGGCCCGACATCACGTCGGTGAGCGCGAGCCCGCCGCCGCGGTAGGGCACGTGACTCACCTTGACGTTGGCTTGGCGCTTGAACAGCTCGAGGCACAAGTGCTGCAGCGTGCCGTTGCCCGACGACGCCATGGTGATGCCGTCCGGTTGCGCCTTGGCGTAGGCGATCAGGTCCGCGACCGTCTTCACCGGCACCGAGGGCGTGACCACCAGGATATTCGGCACCAGCGAGACGAGGCCGACCGGGTCGAAGTCCTTTTGATAGTCGAATGGCAGGTGAGGATAGAGCGCGCCATTGACCGAAAAGGCGGTCGCGTCATGCAGCACGGTGTAGCCGTCGGGCGCTGCCTTGGCGATGAGCGCCTCCGCGATCGTTCCGCCGGCGCCGCCGCGGTTCTCGACCGGGAATGTCTGGCCGAGATCGGCGCTGATCTTGGCATAGAGGATGCGCGCCGTGGTGTCGGCGCCGCCGGCCGGTGGGTAGGGCACCATCACGTGCACGGGCCGGGTCGGCCAGGTGGTGTCGGCCCGCGCGGCCGCCGCGAACGGCGCGGCGGCCATGCCGGCGACCACCGCGCGGCGTGTGAGATCGTTTGCGGCCATGGCGTTCTCCCGTCATTCGGGCCGCAATCTAGCACCGCGCATGCTCGCGGACAGGTGCAACCATGTCGCGGCGTTCCGGCTCGCCCAGGGCTACGTGTCGCGCTCCCACACCAGTCGGCGGTAGTCGGTCTTGCCCGGGAAGATGATGCTCGGGGCCTTGGCGGATTCGATGTAGAGCCGGTCGCCCTCGACGCGGAAATGCCGCCGCTGCTCGCTGCCGTTCCACGACGCCTCGACCGTGGTGATGAAGTCGTCGCCCTCGATGCGGTAGCGCCCCGTATAGGCCAGCATGGAACGGTGCAGCTCGGCCCGCTCGCGGTCGCCGATGCCGCCCTCGCGATGCTCGGCCGTGGTGATCGCGATCGAGCGCCCCTGCGGGGTGAGGACCAGGTAACCCTTGGGATGCAGCCCGAACGGATTGTGCGGCGGCTCGCCGTCGACGATCACCTGCCACGACACCAGCTTCCAGTTGCCGAGCAGCGCCTCTTGCCCTGCCGTAGATGTGGACCTGGGCAGCGTTAGCGTGTCCTCCATGTGGCTCCTCCCCGTTACAACGCCAGACTGTCGCGCGTTCGCGTCGACAGATCCGTACAGTACGATAGTTATGACGCCTTGCCACGGCCAATTTGCCATGCGACCGCGCGCGCAAGTCGGACAGGCCCCGCTTGCGCGACGAAGCAGTTCCGATCGGCAAGCGCATGCCCACGTGGACAGAGATTGCTTCGCTCCGCTCGCAATGACATTGGTGATATGGGATAGCGCATGTTCGACACCACGCTCGCCTCCACGACCCCTGTCATTGAAGCGCTGCTCCGCGTCGTCGTGGGCGGCGCCCTGGTGCCGCACGGCCTGCGCGTCACCTTCGGCTTCTTCCGCGGCACCGGCCTCAAGGGCCACGGTCTCGCGATGCTGGCGCAGCAGCTCGACGCCGACGGCTATCGGCCCGGCCGCTTGTGGGCGCCGGCGATCTCGGCGACCGAGCTGATCGCTGGCCCGCTGCTCGCGCTGGGCCTGTTCACGCGCCTCGCCGCGGTCCCGGTGGTGATCTTCCTGCTGGTGTCGTGCCGCGAGCGCTGGGTGAAGGGCGGCTGGTTCTGGAACACGCAGGGCCTCGAATACACTTTGATGTGGACCGTCGCGGCCGCGTATTTTCTGGCCAAAGGCGGTGGAATGTATGCGCTGGATTATTTGTTGAGATAGACCCGTCATCCTTGTAAGTCACGAATCGCCAAATCGGCTAGGCTTGCCGATGCGGTGGCGGACGGGAGACCGGATCATCCTAGGGCTTTGAAGCCCGCGCCTCAGCTTGGGCCTCCGTCCGCCGTTCCATCGAACCCGAA
>DASXCK010000153.1:0-9992 GCA_036491235.1 Xanthobacteraceae bacterium
GGCGCCGAGCGCGGCGGCGCCCGTCCTCAGCAGCGCACGGCGATCGGGGATGAGGGGCATGGCATCCTCCCTGTCTGCTTATGGTTGCGGCGAGCGTATCCCGGATCGAACGTCGGCGAAATGCAGAATGGAAAGGCCCGCCGGCGTGCGCCGGCGGGCCCAAGGTTGTGCAGGGGTGGCGTGCTCAGCCGGCGCGGAATGCAATCGCGCCCCTGATTGAGCGTACCCGTTCGTGCACGGCGCCGTGGCCGTCATTGCCGCTCTTGACGATCCATTCGCCGTTCGACGCCCGGCCGGTGATCATGCCGACGTGATGCGGCCACACCACCATGACGCCGGCGCCCGGGCTCGCCGCGTGGCCCCAATGGGCCCAGTTGCGCGCGAGATTGAATTGCGGGCCCGGATCCTGGCCGACGAGCTGGCGCGCAAACCAGCCGCACCAGGCGCGTGGCCGTGGTCCAAGGCCCCTGGAATGAAATGCGACCGAGCGGCTTTCGTAGTGCTCGCGATCGCGCCAGTCGGCTGCCGCGTAGCTCTCGCCGAACGAGGCATTCTGCGCGTCGTATCGGTAGACGGCCTGATGGCGCCATGCCGAGCGGTGCCGGGCGAGATGACGGTATCCATGACCGTGACGGTGATACGATACCCGGACTGCGTGCCCGTGGCGGTGGGCGGCGTATGCCGCCGGCATCGAGAAGGTGAGTGCGAGCGCCGTGGCGCCGAGCAATTTTATCATCAGTTACTCCGTACTTTTTCGTGTTTTTGGTGTTTGAGACAGGTTCCAACGCCTGATGTCAGGTCTTGGCAGCAACGCTCCTTGTCGGGTTAAGGTTGATGGGAAGATGTAAGGGGAGCTGATGGAATAATTCAGCCAGTAGCCTGACCAATCCAAGGTGAAGTTAGGTCAAGCGAATGGATAATCGCAGGGATATACACTTTTGTAGGATATAGAACATTAGTTCGAACGAGGATAGATGGCGTTCTAATCTTTGAACCGCCCTGGAAATGCGTCGAGAATGCGGCCAGACCCTTGCGGTTCCCGTATGGCAGCGTCCCGCGTGCGGCTGGAACAAATCAAGATTTGGTTGAAGTCGAACGATCGGCCGAGGGGCTCTTCAAGCATCTTGGCCGCCGTCTCCAGCGAAAAGAGCGCGCTGATGATGCCGCCGATCAGCGGCAGCTTGTGGTGCCAGCGCGTGACCGGCAGCCGCTCCATGCGGGCGGCGGTGGGGAAGGGACCAATGGCGTCGGCAGTCACGCGCGTCCGCGGCTGATGTCGCGCCGGCGCGAAGCCTATTTCATTTTGCCGCACATGTGCTCGCGCAGCAGGACGCCATAGCCCGCAATGCCATCGCGCCGCCGGAGCAACCGCAGGCCGGCCCACAGGCTGACGGCATTGTTGCAGATCACGGGCTTGCCGATCTTCTGTTCCAGCCGCTCGACGATGCCCATGCAGCGCCAATTGCCGCCCGGCATGATGATCGCGTCGGCTTGCGGGCGATCGGCGCGCAGGCCGAGCGCGTAGGCGCCCTCGGGATCGGCGCGGCCGAGCTCGATCGAGGCGACGAAACCGACCACCTCGCTGTGCACCACCTCGAAGCCGCTCGCCTGCATGAATGCGATCATGGGCGCATCCATGGTCTTGCTCCACGGGGCGCCGATCGCGATCCGCTTCGCGCCCAGTATCGTCAACGCTTCGACGAAGGCGGTCGCGGCGGTGGTCGCGGGGCGGCCCGCCGCATCCTGCATGCGGCGGATCAGCTCGCGGTCGTAGCCCTTGCCTTTGGCGAGCGTGGGCGCCGTCGCGGCGAAGACGATGCAATCGACCTCGGCGTCGGCGAGCTTGCGGCTCTCGCTCTCGAGCTCGAGCACGCAGCGGTCCTGCTCGGCCGGCGTGATGTCGCGATAGGCGACGCGGCCTGTGTGCAGCGTCACATCCCGAGGGAGTGCCGCGAAAAACTCCGGCTCCTGCGTCGTGTTGGAGGAGGGGGTGAGGAGGCCGAAGCGGTGGGTCATGCCGTGGCCCCGTTCTTCCCTCTCCCCAACGGGAAGAGGGTGGCGAGCCCTCGGGTCTTGCCTTCGGCAAGCCCAAGGGCGAACTCCGCGAGCCGGGCGAGGGGAGCTCTGAGTCCGATCATCGGCGCCGAGAGCCCCGCATCCCGGCCCTCGCCCCTGCGGGGAGAGGGAGTGCAGGCGCGGTGCCCATTTTTCACTGCGTGCCTTCGAGGCCGGCCGCTTTGATCACCGGGTGGAATTTGTCCATCTCCGACTTGATGAAGCGGCCGAAGTCTTCCGGCGTCTTGCTGCTCACGGCGGGCGAGCCCTGCTTCGCGAGCAGCGCCTTCACGTCCGCCATGGCGAGCACCTTGATCAAACCGTCATGCAGCTTGGCGATGATCGGCTTCGGCACGCCGGCGGGCGCCATGATGCCGCTCCAGCCGGTGACGACGGCGCTCGGATAGCCCTGCTCGGCGACCGTCGGCGTGTCGGGAAACTGGTCGTCGCGCTTGTCGCCGAAGGTCGCGAGCAGCGCGAGCTTGCCGGATTGGATGAAGCCCGCGGCGCCCGCCATGGTGGTGAAGCCGATCGGGACTTGGCCGGACATCACGTCGGTCATCTCGGGCGTTTGACCCTTGTACGGCACATGCGTCATCTCGATGCCGGCGGCGGTCGACAAGAGCAGGCCCATGAGGTGCGTGAGGTTGCCGATGCCGAACGAGCCGAAGTTGACCTTGCCGGGCGCGGCCTTGGCGCGCGCCACCAGATCCTTGAGGCTCTTGAGGCCGGAGGCCGGATTGGCGATGGCGCCCATCGGGTTTGCGGTCGTCTGCGTGATCGGCGCGAAATCGCGCAGCGGATCGTAGGGCAGCTTCTTGTAGATGAAGACGTTGGTCGTCACCGAGGTGATCGGCGAATAGACCAGCGTGTAGCCGTCCGCCGGCGATTTCGCGACGTATTCCGTGCCGATGATCGCGTTGGCGCCGGGCCGGTCCTCGACGACGATCTGCTTGCCCCACATGTCGCCGAGCTTTTGCGCGAGGAGGCGCGCCTGCAGGTCGACGCCGGAGCCGGCGGCTTGCGGCACGATGATGCGGATCGGCCGGCTCGGATACTGTTCGGCCGTCTCGGCGGCCGAGGCCGCGATCGGCAGCACCGCCGCGCCCGCGCCCGCGGCGAGAAATTGACGGCGATCGATCATGCGGCCCCTCCCGAAGCTTATTACGGGGCGAGCCTAGCATCGGGTCGGAGGGCAGCCTAGCGCGCCCGAGTGACGCTGGTTGCGCCTGGGCGGCAGCGAGCTTTCATGACGCGCAAGGCGACCGATGCCGCGCGTTCCGCGCGGCCTTTGCGTAACGCGCGCTGTGCGCTCGATGGTCGCAGCGTCGGCGCGCGGGCTCAGCCGAAACAGATTTCCAGCATGCAGCCAGGGCTCGCGGGCATTTCGGTGACGAAGAGATCGTGCCGCCCGACGGCGTGGTGTGCGACGCTCACGGGCCCCGATGCGATCGACACCGCCTGCGTCGCGCTAAAGGTGACGGCGAATTGGTCGCGAAAATGCGACGGCGTCGCAGGGCCGCGACGAATGGCATGCAGCCTCATCCGGTGTCCGCCGACCGTGAATTCCTGACCCTTCAGCGGCTCGAAGTGCTCGGCCGCCAGTTTCGCCAGCGTGGGCGCAGGGGTGAGCGACTGGCCGGCGTGCGCGCCATCGCAAAGCAGGGTGGCTGCTGCGGCGCCGCCGACGGCGCTCGCGAGCGCCGTGTTCACGCCGAACGCTGCTCCGCCGCCAACGATCGCCATCGCTTCGCGCCGGCTCGGTTTCTCGGTCGGGCCGTTGGATCGATTGGTCGTCATGTTGGTCTGCCTCCCCTGAGCTCTACCTTGGCGCGCGTCACGCGGACGCATCCATTAGTACCGGATTTCCATGAAACAACCACGAAATGCCGAGCGGGACTCAAGCAACCATCAGGTTATCCCACGCCCGCGTGCCATGGAAGACGTCCCCGCGCGGTGTTGACGCCGTGTCTCGTGCCGAGGGCAGGGCGGCCCGCGGATGGGGACGACCTCGGCACCGAGCATCGGGCCGGTCCGCAGGCAACGCCACCAGGGTACGGCATGCCGCAGGTGCCAGCTCGTTTGCCATCTTGCCTGCCGTCTCGTCACGGAACCACGGTAACGGTCTGTTCAACATGAGGCCGCGTCCGACGACGCGTCACGGCGGAATTTGTTGCAATGGAGACCTTTGCTTAGTGCTTGGCCGGCCATGATGGCCCGGTCATGAAAGGGCGTCCGTCTCCTGCTCCGGAGGAAGACACAGCCGGGCCGTCCGCCAAGCGGGCGGCCGGAGAACCGGCTGCCACGTCCCGCGCGCCCTGGCGCGGCGCCCGTCTCCGTCCAGCCCGCATCTTGATCGTCTGCGGTATCCTGCTCGCGGTCGCGGTCGCGACCGGCACCGCCTTCGTGCTGTCGAATCTTCGCGAGCGGGCGCTCTCCGACAGCGAACGGCAGCTGCAGAACCTCGCGGCGATCCTCGCGGCGCAGACCGACCACGCGTTCCAGGCGATCGACCTCGTCGAGATGAGCCTGATCGAGCAGATGCAGGTGCTCGGGGTCGTCACCGACGACGATTATCGCCGCAAGATGTCGGGCGACGACGTCCGGCAGATACTGAAGGAAAAAGTCGCGAACCTCCCCTACGTGCATTCCATGATGCTGATGGATGCACAGGGCAGGGTCGTCAATTCCTCGCAGCCCGGCCCCCCGGACCTCGACGGGGCCGGTCGACGATATGTGAAGGCGCTGCGATCCGAGCCGCAGTCGGTTCCCGTGGTGGGGCTTCCGGTGCGCGATCCGGTGACCGGGAAGTGGACGGTCCGGTTTGCCCGCAAATTCTCCGGCCCCGACGGGGATGTGCTCGGCGTCGTGCTCGGCACGGTGGACGTGCAGTACTTCGAACGCTTCTTCGCGAGCCTCAACCTCGGCGAACAAGGCGCGATCTCGCTGTTCCGGCGCGACGGCATCCTTCTGGCGCGTCATCCGCTGCGCGAGACGCTCGGCCGATCCTATGCAACCGCGCCCTTGTTCAGCAGAGCCTTGGTGCACGCGGATCGTGCGGCGGTGCGGATCACCAGCGGGGTGGACGGCGAGGAGCGCCTCGTCGTGGGCCGCGCGCTGCAAAACTATCCCGCGGTCGTCGCGGTTTCCCGCACGGTCGGCGCCGCACTCGCGGAGTGGCGCAGCGCCACCGCTTATATCGTTGGAACGGCGGGACTGCTGATCGCCGTCATCGGCGTGACCGTCCTGCTCGCCGTCCGGCAGCTCATGCATTATGGGCTGCTGCTCCAGGCGCAGGTCGAGAAAAGCCAGAAGGTCCAGCTCGATGCCGCCCTCGACAACATGCGCCAGGGGCTGCAGATGTACGATGCGGGCGGCCGCGTCGTCCTCACCAACCGCAATTACCTGAAGATGTACGGCCTCGCGCCCGACGCCCTGGGGCCGGACGCGACCATTCGCGATGTGCTCCATCTGCGCAAGGCAGCCGGCACGCTCACCGGCGACCCGGACCAGTATCTCGCCAAGATGGTCGATCACGGACGGATCGATACCAAGCTCGTCCAGCTCCCCGACGGGCGCACGATGTCGGTGACGAACGCGCCGGTGCCGGGCGGCGGATGGGTGTCGACGCATGAGGATATCACCGAGTCGAAACGGCGCGAGGCCTCGTTCCGTCTGCTGTTCGACAACAACCCGCTGCCGATGTGGGCCTACGACAGCGAAACCCTGCAATTCCTCGCCGTCAACGATGCGGCCGTCGCGCATTACGGGTACAGCCGAGAGCAATTCCTCGCGCTGACGGTGGCCGACATCCGCCCGCCCGAGGATCGCGAGCGCTGTGTGCAGCACATCAGCGATTGCCGCGGGACCCAGTCCGGCGAGGGGGTCTGGCGCCATCGCAAGGCGGACGGGACCGATATCGAGGTCGCCATCTACTCGCGCATCTTGCACTACGAGGGCCGCGTCACGATCCTCGTCGCCGTCCGCGACATCACCGAGCAGCGCAAGGCCGAAGCCGAGCGCGACCGCGCGCGCGAATTCCTCGATACGGTCATCGAGAATGTCCCGATGACGATCTTCGTGAAGAACGCGCGCACCAACCGTTATCTGCTCGTCAATCGCGCGGCCGAGGAATTCTGGGGCATGCCGCGCGGCGACGTGGTCGGCAGGAGCCCGTACGAGCTGTTTCCGGCGGCCACCGCCGACGGCATCATGGCGCGCGACGACGAGCTGCTGCAGGGCAAGACCAAGACGATGCAATCGACGCAGCGCATCGAGACGCCGAACAACGAGTCGCGCCTGGTCTCATCCCGACGGATCGCGATCCTGGGCGACGACGGCGAGCCGCAATATCTGATCGGCGTCGTAGAGGACATCACGGAACGCGCGCGTTCGGAGGAGCGCATCGCGCACCTCGCCCACCACGACGCGCTCACCGACCTACCCAATCGCGTGCTGTTTTGCGAGCAGCTCGACCGGGCTCTCGCCCGCGTCGAACGCGGCGACCTGCTGGCGGTGCTCTATCTCGACCTCGATCTGTTCAAGCACGTCAACGACACGCTCGGCCATCCGGTGGGCGACGCGCTGCTCAAGGCGGTGGCGGGCCGGCTGCGCGCCTGTGTGGGCAGGAGCGATGTGGTCGCGCGGCTCGGCGGCGACGAATTCGCCGTGATCCAGGCATCGATCGGGCAGCCGTCGGACGCCGCCGCGCTCGCGGCGCGGATCGGCAAGGCGCTGCGCGCGCCCTATCGGCTCGACGACCACGAGGTCATGGTGGACGTCAGCATCGGCATCGCCATCGCGCCGCTCGACGCGACCGAGCGCGACGACCTGCTGAAGCATGCCGACATGGCTCTCTATGCCGCGAAGGGCGACGGACGCGGCACCTATCGGTTCTTCGAGTCCGAGATGAACGCGCGCATGCGCTCGCGCCACGAGCTGGAGCGCGATCTGCGCCAGGCGCTCGGCGCCGGCGAGTTCGAGCTGCACTACCAGCCCATCGTCAACCTGCGGGACAACTCGATCAGCGCCTGCGAGGCGCTGCTGCGCTGGCGGCATCCGACGCGCGGCATGGTCCCGCCTGCCGAGTTCATTCCGATCGCCGAGGAGTGCGGTCTCATCAATGCGCTCGGCGAATGGGTCATCCGGACCGCCTGCGCCACCGCGGCGACCTGGCCGGCGAACATCAAGGTCTCGATCAACCTGTCGCCGGCCCAGCTCAAGGGCGACAATCTTCTGCCGATCGTGCTGAGCGCGCTGGCCGACGCCGGCATCCCGGCGAGCCGGCTCGATTTCGAGATCACCGAGTCGGTGCTGATGAAGGACACGTTCGCGACGCTCAATACGCTGCACCGGCTGCGCGAGCTCGGCGTGCGCATCGCGATGGACGATTTCGGCATGGGCCACTCCTCGCTCAGCTACCTGCTCAGCTTCCCGTTCGACAAGATCAAGATCGACCGCAGCTTCATCCAAGGCGTGCCGAGCGGCGGCAATTCGTTCGCCATCGTGCGCGCGGTGGCGAGTCTCGCGAACAGCCTCGACATGACGACGATCGCCGAAGGCATCGAGACCGAGCGACAGCTGGAGATGGTCCGAACGCTCGGCTGCACCGAGATGCAGGGCTTCGTGTTCAGCCCGGCGCGGCCCGCGGCCGAGATCGCGCGGCTGCTGCGGTCGCCGTCGAGCGCGGCTGCAGGCGCGGCGTCCGGCAGCTTTTTGCGCCGAGCATGATCGCCTTCGAAATCCGGTATCCACCCCGGATCACGTCCGGCGCGGCCCTTTTCGGAATCATGCTCCAAGCCGGCTCAATTCACCTTGATGTTCGCCGCCTTGATCACCGGCGTCCAGCGCGCGACGTCGGCGTCGATGCGGGCGCGGAATTGCGCCGGCGTGCTCGGGATCGCCTCCATGAGCTGGGCGGCGAGCTTTCGGCGCACGTCGGGCGCGTCGAGCGCGTCGGCGACCGCGGCGCGCGCCGCCTCGATGATGGCGGGCGGCGTCTTTGCCGGCGCGATCAGGCCGTTCCAGGCATCGGCCTCGACATCGATGCCGGCCTCTTTCAGTGTCGGGACGCCGGGCAGCAGGCCTGAGCGCTGCGCGGTCGAGACCGCGAGGATCTCGAGCTTGCCGGCGGCCGCTTGCGGGGTGACCGAGATCGCCGGCAGGCAGACCATCTGGACGTCGTTGCGCAACAGCGCCGTCACGGCGGCGGGCGAGGACGCGTAGGGGACGTGCACGATCTGCGTCCCGCTCTTGAGCGCGATCGCCTCCATGGCGAGATGCGAGAGCGAGCCGGCGCCGATCGAGCCGAAATTGTACTTGCCGGGATCCTTCTTCAGCAGCGCGACCAGATCGGCGACGCTGCCGACGCCGAGCGCGGGATTGACCGCGAGCACGCTCGGCTGGGTGACCAGCAGGGTGACGGGCGCGATGTCGGTCTTCGGGTCGTAGGGCAGCTTGCCGAACAGGATCGGATTGATGGCGAGCGGCCCGCCGATCGAGAGGCCGAGCGTGTAGCCGTCGGGCGTGGCCTTGGCGATCGCATCGGTGCCGAGATTGCCGCTCGCGCCCGGCTTGTTCTCGACGATGAAGCTTTGCCCGAGCTTCGCCTTCAGGTGATCGGCGATCACCCGCATGACCGTGTCGGGGGTCGAGCCGGCGCCGAACGGGACGATGAGCTTGACGGTGCGGGTGGGCCACGCAGGAGCGGGGGCCTGCGCCGACGCTCTCGGCGCCGCGAGGATCGATCCAAGGAGAGCGAGAGCATGTCGGCGGTTCATGCGCTTCTTTTGTCATTGCCCGTGAAGCGAAGCAATCTCGTTCCGCGCGCGCATGCGTTCGTGGAACGGGATTGCTTCGCTTCGTCGCGATGACGGCTGGGCTCGGTCACGCCGCCGTCAGGCCGCCGTCGACGACGAACTCGGCGCCGGTCGTGAAGGCGGACTCGTCGCTGGCGAGAAACAGGATCGTCCGCGCCACGTCGCCCGGCTGAGCGATGCGGCCGAGCGGCACCGCCGCCGCGTAGCTGGCGCGCGCCTTTTCGGGATCGCGCGCCCGCGCCAGCATGCCGTCGAGCATGGGCGTCTCGACGAAGGACGGGTGCACCGAATTGCAGCGGATATTGTAGCCGCGGCGCGCGCAATGCAGCGCGACCGACTTGGTGAGAAGGCGCACGCCGCCCTTGCTGGCGCAGTAGGCGGCGAGACGCGGATCGCCGATCAGCCCGGCGACCGAGGACAGATTGACGATGGCGCCGCCGTGCCCCTTCATGACGCGCACCGCCTGCTTGCAGCCGAGGAAGACGCCGTCGAGGTTGACGGCCATCAGGCGGCGCCAGTCGTCGAGCGTCGTCGTCTCGAAATCCTGCGAGAGCGCGATACCGGCGTTGTTGACCAGGATGTCCAGCCCACCGAAGTCGCGCACGACCGCGTCGGCCGTCGCAACCCACTGCGATTCATCGGTGACGTCGAGCGCATGGAACGCGGCGCCGCCGCCCAGCGCCGCGACGGCCCGCGCGCCGGCCGTGCGATCGAGATCGCCGACGACGACGCGCGCGCCCTCGGCCGCCAGAAGCTCGGCGGTGGCGAAACCGATGCCCGAGGCGCCGCCGGTGACGAGCGCGACCTTGTCCTGCACGCGACCCAAAAGGCCACCCCTGGAAAACGCTGCGATGCGTGCGACCATAGCACAGGGGACGCAGCCGCTTGACAGTACGTAAGTTATTACTTACGGTTAGTCATGGCTTACGGAACCGCACTGTCGGCTCTGGCCGACCCGACCCGGCGGCGGGTGTTCGAACGGCTCAAGGATGGGCCGCATGCGGTTGCCGATATCGCACGCGGCCTGCCAGTGAGCCGGCCGGCGGTATCGCAGCATCTCAAGGTCTTGAAGGAGGCGGGTCTCGTGGCCGATCGGCCGGAGGGGACGCGCCGGGTCTA
>DASXCK010000154.1:0-3646 GCA_036491235.1 Xanthobacteraceae bacterium
TTCGGGTTCGATGGAACGGCGGACGGAGGCCCAAGCTGAGGCGCGGGCTTCAAAGCCCTAGGATGATCCGGTCTCCCGTCCGCCACCGCATCGGCAAGCCTAGCCGATTTGGCGATTCGTGACTTACAAGGATGACGGGTCCAGGAAGGCAATCGTCTCAGTTGCACATCCGCAACACTCGCCGCAAAACCTTGCCGACTTCTCCCCTCGCACAGGGGGCTTCCCGGTGGTCCAAGCCACGAGTCGGCCGCCGGTCCAGGTTGTCGCCGAAGCTGGGACATTCGGGGGGATGCTCGGGGGATGACGGTCATGGCAATCGGGCAACGCGCGCGGGTTTTTCCCACCGCCGGGGCAGCGCTCGCCGCCGCCATCCTGGGGCTGCTCGCCGCGGCGCCGGCGTCGGCGCAATTCGTCTGCACCACCACGCCGAGCGACATCACGTGCACCAATCCGAGCGGGGGCACGGCCGCCGGCGAGACCAACACCGCGGCCGGCACCAACCAGAACGCGACGTCGATCAACAACGGGACCAACAACCTCTTCATCGCGACGTCGACGAACGCCGGCGGCAACGCGACGACGATCAACACGGGGCTCAACGCCCTCGGCCTCGGGGCGACGACGGTGAACGGCGGCGACGCCGTGGTGACCAATTCGGGCACCAACCTCGACAACGGCCTCAACGCATCGACGCTCGCCGGCGGCAACGCCACGGCCACCAACACGGCCACGGGCATCAACACCTTCGGCATCTTGGCGAACGCGAACGGGCCCGGCAACGCCACGGCGACCAATGCCGGCATCAACACCTCCATCGGCGTTCAGACGGAGACGTTCGGCGGCGGCACGGCGACGTCGATCAACACGGGCACCAATGCGGGCGGCATCTCGGCGTCGACGCTCGCGGGCGGCAATGCGGTGGCGACCAACACCGGCAACAACACCGGCGGCATCACGGCGCAGACCAGCGGCGGCTTCGGCAACGTGACGATCACCAACTCGGGCACGAGCCCGGGCACGACGACGGGGCTCACGGCCGCCGGCGGCAACGTCACGGTCGTCAACACGGGCAGCACCGGTCTCATTTTCGTGGAGACGCTCGGGGGCGGCAACATCACGATCACCAACGCGGGCACCAACATCGGCGGCATCGACGCGAACGCCGGCGTCACGGGCGGCAACGTCACGGTGACCAATACGGGCACCAGCACCGTCTTCATCAGCGCGGAGGCGGGCGCCGGCGGCAACGCCATCGCGACCAACTCCGGCAGCAGCCAGGAACTCGGCGCGGGGGCCTTCGGCGGCGGCAGCGCCACGGTGATCAACACCGGCACCAACAGCCTCGGCCTCGGCGCCGGGGTCGACGGCAGCGGCACCGCCAAGGTGATCAACACCGGCAGCAACGCCGGCGGCATCGGGGCGTCGGCGACGAGCGGCGGCACCGCGATCGTGGTCAACTCCGGCTTCACCGCCGGGACGGTCCAGCTGTCGGCCACCGGCGGCGGCACCTCGACGCTGAGCAACTCGGGCACGATCAGCAATTTCGGCCATGTCGCAATCGCGTTCACCGGCGGGCCCGACACGCTCAACCTGTCCGCCGGCTCGAACATCACGGGCGCGATCAACCTTGTCGGCGCCCACGACACGATCAATTTCCTCAGCGGCAACCACAACCTCACCTTCAACACGCTGGCGGGCGCGACGCTCGGCGGGGCCGATCCGTCGGTCATCGTCGGCAACCGCGCGATCGCGATCGACCCGACGCTGTTCGCGATGGCCGACAAGGTCCTGATGGATTTCACCCGCGGCGTGTCCGGCATGCTCGACGGGATCGGCGGCGGGGGTGCCGCGAGCGGGCCGCAGGCGTCGGCGTTCGCGCCGATCGGCGGCCTTGCGGGCACGGTCGACGGCATCTTTGCGAGCTTCGGCAGCAACCCGGCGCTGGGTTACGCGAACGACGCCGCGGCGGTGTTCAAGGCGCCGAGCCTGGTGACGCAAGACGGCCGCGCCGTGTGGGCGCGCGGGTTTGGCGGCGCGCGCAACCAGGACGCCGGAGATGGCCTGCCGTTCGGCGCGCATACGACCTTCTTCGGCGGTGCGGTCGGCTTCGATACGGTAGCGCGCAACGACCTGCGGTTCGGCGTCTTCGTCGGCGGCGGCGAGAGCCGGCTCTCGCTCGACGGCAACAACGGCTCGACCAACACAGATACGGCGTTCGGCGGCCTTTACGGGCGCTGGAGCTTCGTGTCGCTCGGCCACGCCTCGTTCCTCGACTTTGCGCTGCACGGCGGCGGCTCGAACAATTCGACCGCGCGCACGATCAACAACAACGCGATCGCGGGCGGGCTCGAGATCGCGACCGCGAGCTATTCGAGCGCGTACATCAGCCCGGAGCTCAAGTACGGGCTCAACATCCCGTTGTGGGCGCAGTACACGCTCACGCCGTCCCTGCGCGTGCGCTATGTCGCGGGCTTCTTCGGCGGCTACACCGAGAGCGGCACGACCGCGCCGCTCACCGTGGCGAACCGCACCACGCAGGACATCGAGGAGCGCGGCGAGCTGACCTTGACGCGGGCGACGCCGCTCGGGCCGGACCTGCTGCTGACCAGCGTGCATTTCGGCGCGATCGGGATCGAGCGGGTCGGCGACGACACGGTCAATACGGTGGTGCTCGGCGGCAGCCTGCCGTTCGTGACGCCGGGCAAGAACGACGTCGCCGGCGTGGTCGGCGGCGCCGGCTTCGAGTGGCGCACCCGCGAGGGCGTGTCGTTCTTCGGCGCCGGCGAGGCGATCGGGTTCTCGGATCAGAGCACCGTGTGGAGCGCCAAGGGCGGCGTGCGGGTGGCGTTCTGAACCTGACCCGTCATCCTGAGGTGCCCGGCGCAGCCGGGCCTCGAAGGATGATCGGCCCGTGCGCGAGCAACAAATGCGCACGCGGCACTGCAGCGGTCGTCGTCCTTCGAGGGCCTCGCTACGCTCGGCCACCTCAGGATGACGGGTCCAGCGCGTAGGGTGGGCAAAGGCGCGGAACGCGCCGTGCCCACGTGCATCTTGCGCAACAGCGGTGGGCACGCTTCGCTTTGCCCACCCTACGGCGTTTAGAGCAGGTACCGTGCCTTTCTCACTCCGCGATGACCGCGCCCTTGCGCTCGGTGATCAGGCGGTAGTGCTCGGGCTGGCGGTGCTTGGCGAAGTCGAAGGTCGTCGACGTGTACGACTTGCCGAGATCGAGGTCGCAGCGGGCCGTCACCAGCTCGTCGGCCTGCGTCACGGCCTGGGCGACGATCTCGCCGGTGGGGGCGACGATGACGGAGCCGCCGATCATCTCGCAGCCTTCTTCGACGCCGCATTTGGCGACGCCGATCACCCAGGCGCCGTTCTGGTAGGCGCCGGCCTGGAGCGACAGGCGGTTGTGAAAATCGCTCAGCCGGTCGTGCTCGGGGGTGAGCGGGTGATGGCGCGGCGTGTTGTAGCCGACCAGCACCATCTCGACGCCCTGCAGGCCCATGACGCGATAAGTCTCCGGCCAGCGGCGGTCGTTGCAGATGCACATGCCCATGCGGGCGTCCATGTTGCGCACGACCGGAAAGCCGAGATCGCCGACCTCGAAATAGCGCTTCTCGAGATGCTGGAAGGAACGGCGCGG
>DASXCK010000155.1:0-1741 GCA_036491235.1 Xanthobacteraceae bacterium
GTCCACCGCGACCTGGCGCAGCAGCCCGACTTCGGTGAACTGATGCAGGGTGTTGTAGACGGTGGCGAGCGACACCGGAACCTTGGCCTTGCTCGCCTCCTCGTACAGCATCTCGGCCGTGAGGTGGCGGTCGCCCTTGGCGAACAGGATCCAGCCAAGTGCCATGCGCTGGCGGGTCGGCCGCAGCCCGACGTCGCGCAGCATGGATTTCACGTCGTGCCACGGACAGCCGGTCAGGTCGGTACGCGTCGCCGCCTGCTGTGCCGCCTCGGCCGGCGCAGCAGACGATCGGCTTGCGAACGGGGCACGCAATTGCATGTCGAATACGCCTTCATCTGCGGCCAACAGCCGGCCGCCAGGATGGATTGTTTCAAATGTAATCATATGCCGCGCGCCCGCCAATTGCAACCGCCCGGGGGTTGCCCAGATCGCCGCGGCCGGCGCGCTGTTGCGTTGCGGTTGGGCGGACAATACCTCTCGGGCAGGCAGATGTCGCAGCGGCTCCGGCTTTGCTCCTCCACCGGCCGGTGTGTTAGGGAATCCAATCGCGGTATCGGCCGCGAGCATGGGGGCAGCTGCAACGCAGCGAGGACGGAACGGAATGACGAGTCGGCCTTCGAATTTCGATTATCAGGCGCTCCTGGCGTGCGGGCGCGGCGAGATGTTCACCGAAGGGCCGCAGCTGCCGCTGCCGCCGATGCTGATGTTCGACCGCATCTCGGAGATTTCCGAGGCCGGCGGCGAGCACGGCAAGGGGATGGCGCGCGCCGAGCTCGACGTGAAGTCGGATCTCTGGTTCTTCGCCTGCCACTTCAAGGGAGACCCCGTGATGCCGGGCTGCCTGGGCCTCGACGCCTTGTGGCAGCTGCTCGGCTTCTTCCTCGGCTGGCTCGGTTCGAGCGGCAACGGCCGCGCGCTCGGCATGGGCGAGGTGAAGTTCTCCGGCCAGGTCCTGCCCACGGTGAAGAAGATCGTCTACGGCATCGATATCAAGCGCGTGATGCGCTCGAAGCTCGTGCTCGGGATCGCCGACGGCTGGCTCGCGGCGGACGGGTCGGTGATCTACAAGGCGCTCGACCTCAAGGTCGGACTGTTTCGCCAGGGCGCAGCGATGGCGCCGGGCGGGGCCTGAGCACGCCGCGCACGGAGCGCATGGTCCGACGACGTGGGCGCCGGTTTGCCGGCAAGACCATGCGCCGAATGAAAAAGGGATGCGGATGAGGCAGGCATGAGGCGGGTCGTCGTCACCGGGATGGGCATCGTCTCGTCCATCGGCAACAGCACGCAGGAAGTGCTGGCGAGCCTGCGCGAGGCGAAATCGGGCGTCTCGCGCGCCGACAAATATGCGGAGCTCGGGTTCCGCAGCCAGGTGCACGGCGCGCCGACGCTCGACCCGACCGAGGCGGTCGACCGCCGCGCCATGCGCTTCCTCGGCGGCGGCGCTGCCTGGAACCACGTCGCCATGGAGCAGGCGATCCGCGACGCCGGCCTCGAGCCGTCCGAGATCGTCAACCCGCGCACCGGCATCATCATGGGCTCGGGCGGGCCCTCGACCCGCGCGATCGTCGAGGCCGCCGATACGGCGCGGACCAAGGGGCCCAAGCGCGTCGGCCCGTTCGCGGTGCCGAAGGCGATGTCGTCGACCGCCTCCGCGACGCTCGCCACCTGGTTCAAGATCAAGGGCGTCAACTATTCGATCTCGTCCGCCTGCGCGACCTCCAACCACTGCATCGGCAACGCC
>DASXCK010000156.1:0-1969 GCA_036491235.1 Xanthobacteraceae bacterium
CCTATCCGAAGGAGCTCAAGGGGCAGGTCGAGGCGGCACTCGGCCATGTCGGCAAGCTGGCGGGCAAGAAGTTCGGCGACGCCAAGAACCCGCTGCTCGTGTCGGTGCGCTCCGGGGCGCGCGCCTCGATGCCCGGCATGATGGATACGGTGCTCAACCTCGGCCTCAACGACACGACCGTCGAGGCGCTGGCCGCGCAGGCGGAAGATCGGCGTTTTGCCTATGACAGCTATCGCCGCTTCATCACCATGTATTCCGACGTGGTGCTCGGCATCGAGCATCACGTGTTCGAGGAGATTCTCGACGAGCATAAGGACAAGAACGGCTACATGCTCGACACCGATCTCGAAGCCGACGACTGGGCCGAACTGGTGACGCGCTACAAGGCGCGGGTCGAAGAGGAGCTGGGTAAGCCGTTTCCGCAGGATCCGCACGAGCAGCTGTGGGGCGCGATCGGCGCGGTGTTCGGCAGCTGGATGAATCAGCGCGCCATCACGTATCGGCGGCTGCACGATATTCCGCAGAGTTGGGGTACCGCCGTCAACGTCCAGGCCATGGTGTTCGGCAATCTCGGCGAGACGTCCGCGACCGGCGTCGCATTCACGCGCAATCCCTCGACCGGCGAGAAGCGGCTCTATGGCGAATTTCTCATCAACGCGCAGGGCGAGGATGTCGTCGCGGGCATCCGCACGCCGCAGGAAATCACCGAAACGGCGCGTCGCGACGCCGGTTCGGAGAAGCCGTCGATGGAACAGGCGATGCCGAGCGCGTTTGCCGAGCTCACCCGCATCTACGGGCTCCTGGAGAAGCACTATCGCGACATGCAGGACCTGGAGTTCACGGTCCAGCAGGGCAAGCTGTGGATGCTGCAGACGCGTTCCGGCAAGCGCACCGCCAAGGCGGCGCTACGCATCGCGGTCGATCTCGCCAACGAGGGGGTCATCACGCGCGACGAGGCGATCATGCGCGTCGACCCCGCCTCGCTCGATCAGCTGCTGCATCCGACCATCGACCCCAAGGCAAACCGGCAGGTGATCGCGACCGGCCTGCCGGCGTCGCCCGGCGCCGCCTCGGGCGAGATCGTTTTCTCGTCCGACGAGGCCGAGCTGCTCAAGAAGCAGGGCCACAAGGTGATCCTGGTGCGCATCGAGACGAGCCCCGAGGACATCCATGGCATGCACGCCTCACAGGGCATCCTGACGACGCGCGGCGGCATGACCTCGCACGCCGCGGTGGTCGCGCGCGGCATGGGCAAGCCCTGCGTCTCCGGCGCCGGCGCGATCCGCGTCGACTACGCCGCGGGCACGCTGCAGGCCGGCGGCACCACGCTCAAGAAGGGCGACATCGTCACGATCGACGGCTCGACCGGCCAGGTGCTCGCCGGCAAGGTCGGCATGCAGGAGCCGGAGCTGTCCGGCGATTTCGCGACCATCATGGGCTGGGCCGACCGCTCGCGTAAGCTCGGCGTGCGCGCCAATGCGGATACGCCGAACGATGCGCGCGTCGCCGTCAAGTTCGGCGCGCAGGGTATCGGGCTCTGCCGCACCGAGCACATGTTCTTCGAGGAGGACCGCATCCGCGCGGTGCGCGAGATGATCCTCTCGGACGACGAGAAGAGCCGGCGCGCCGCGCTCGCCAAGCTCCTGCCGATGCAGCGCCAGGACTTTGCGCAGCTGTTCGAGATCATGCAGGGCCTGCCGGTGACGATCCGCCTGCTCGATCCGCCGCTGCACGAGTTCCTGCCGCACACGCCGGCCGAGATCGACGAGGTCGCCAAGGCGATGGGCGCCGATCCGAAGAAGCTCGCCGACCGCGCGCGCGAGCTCGCCGAGTTCAACCCGATGCTCGGCTTCCGCGGCTGCCGGCTCGCGATCGCCTATCCGGAGATCGCCGAGATGCAGGCGCGCGCCATCTTCGAGGCCGCGGTCGAAGCCGCCAAGCGCACCGGCAAGCCGGTGGTTCCCGAGGT
>DASXCK010000157.1:0-17129 GCA_036491235.1 Xanthobacteraceae bacterium
CAGCGCAACGCCGCGCGCGCACGCATCAACTGGATGTTCACAACCGAGAAGGCCCGCGCCAAAATGGGCCGCGCATACCCAAACCCCGCCGGCAAGTCAGGCCGTCGGCAACGAGTCAAAACCTCTGTGACGAGGAACTAGTCTAGCGGCCGCAGGGGACAGCTCGCGGTTCGGGAACGCCGCGAGCTCCACGGCCTAAAGCGAGAAGGCCAGGACGATGTTCTCGGGCGTCTGCTTGAATTCGCGGGTGACGGAGGCGCGAACAGTCTCGGCCAGCTCACGCAAGGGCTTCGCTTCGTTGAGCTTGGGATAAGCGACGGTGACCTGCGCCAGCCGGCCGTTGCTGAAATTGAACCCCACCTTGGGCCGTACGCCGGTCGAAGTCGCAAGGTCGCTTTCGATCGCCTGGACGTGCTTCAACCCGTCCGTCATGGTGTTGACCGCATCGCAGGCCGCAAGGCCGAGCGCGAGAATCAAGATCGCGGCAATCCTGTACATCGATGCCTCCCCTTTCGGTACGTGCCAACCTGGGATGTGTATTATAGTCGCCAGCTGATGGTGTACGAGGCTGGACCGAAGGAGAAACGTTGTGAAGATCGACGGCGCATGCCACTGCGGCTACATCACGATCGAGGGTGAGGCCGACCCGGAGAAGACCACGATCTGCCATTGCACCGATTGCCAGACCGGCACAGGCTCGGCGTTCCGCGTGTCGGTGCCGGTCCCGGGGACGCAATTCCGGATGACCGGGCAGCCGACGGGCTATGTGAAGACCACGTCCGAAAGCGGCAATCCGCGTGTACAGGCGTTCTGCCCGAAATGCGGCTCGCCGATCTATTCGACCTCGCCGGGCGAGGGGACGCAGCCCGCCTACATGGTCCGCGTCGGCATCCTGCGCCAGCGGCGCGAATTCCTGCCCAAGAAGCAGAACTGGTTCCGCTCGGCGCTGCCGTGGCTCACCGGAATCGGCGCGGTCCACAAGAACGAGAAGCAGGGGTGATGTTCGTGATGGCCGGGCTTGTCCCGGCCATCCACGTCTTGCTTGTCAGATCGCAAAGACGCAGATGCGCGGACAGGCCCGCGCATGACGATCTGCTTTGCTCTACGCCCGCCCTGCCACCTTGCGCATCACCGCCGCGGCGTCCGCCGGGGCGGCGTCGCCTATCCACGCCACGTAGCGGTCCGGCCGCACCAGCATGAGCTTCGCCTCGTAGGCGGTGCGGCCGTCGGCGAAGGTGTCGCGCACGACCTTCAGCGGCACCTTGTGCGCGCCGGCGGCCTGCTCGAATGCGGAGACGGTCCGATCGTCCGCACCGAACGCCAGCAAGGTGAAATCCGGCCCCAGCGCCTCGAACACGTTGGGTCCGGTGCTGAGCCGTTGCGGCGGCAAGTGGTGCCCGGCGCGCGCCCGGAAGGTGTGCGATCCGCGCGCGCTGCTGGCGCCGTTCGGCGGCCCGCAGATGATCGATGATCCCTCGTAGTGCGGCTCGTAGGTCATTACGCGCGGCGCCGCCGCATTGGCGTGCTCCTTCCAGGCGCGGTCGAACGCGTCGCGGTCGCGCTCCGGGCTGTAGTGCGTCAGAAACTCCCGGTCGCGGCGGATGCCGGCTTCGATGAAGTCCTCGGCCGTCTCCTTGAAGATCGGCCGCCGCTCTTCCGTGTAGGTCGCGAGCAGCGCGTCGGTGCCCCAGCCGTTGAGCCGCGCGGCGAGCTTCCAGCCGAGATTGGCGACGTCGTCGAGCCCGTTGTTGAGCCCGTATGCGCCGTAGGGCGGGTGCGAATGCGCGGCGTCGCCTGCGATGAAGGCGCGACCCACCTGGTAGCGCTCGGCGACCGAGATGCGCAGGTCCCAGAACCCGACATAGTCGAACTCGCATGCGAACGGGAAGCCGACCGATTTCTGCAGTAGTCCGTGGAAATCGTAATTGTCGCGCGTCGTGTTCGCCGGCACCGGCGAATGGAAGAACCAGCTCTCGTCCACGTCGACCCGGCCGAAGAACTGCCAATATCCCTTGAGGTCCGGGTGCAGCACCCGGTAGGTCGAGCGCGGCGGAAAGCGATCGAGCTTCTCGTGCAGCTCGCGCGAGCGGAAGAGGGCGAGCACCATGAGCTGGTTGAAGTCCGAGCCGCTGCGCTCGATGCCGATCTGCTCGCGTACCAGCGAGTGGCCGCCGTCGCAGCCGACCACGTAGTCGGCCTCGATGACCTCGAGGGGAGCGCGATCATGCGCGACGGTGACGCGCACGCCGCGCGCGTCCTGCTCGATCTTCTGCGCCATCCAGCCGAAGCGCGCATCGACGTTCTTGAGCTCGGCGATGCGGCGGCGCAGCACCTGTTCGCCCCGGTACTGCGGCAGCCGCTCGTTGGGCTGGAAGTAGTAGGGATTGACCAGCTCGCGCAGCGGCGGCGCGTACCAGTAGTCGCTGGCGAGGTCGCGATACGCGATGATTCCGCTCATCGGAAAGGTCGGCGGCAGCAGCCGCGCGGCGCGCACCTCGTCGGCGACGCCCCAAGCGTAGAAGTGCTCCATCGAGCGCTGCGTGAGGTTCTGCCCTTTGGGGATGTTCGGCGGCTCGAGGCGGCGCTCGACGAGCGCGCAGCGGACCCCGCGCAGCGCGAGATCCACCGCGAGGGCGAGGCCGACGGGGCCGCCGCCGACGATGATGACCTGATATCGCGATTCCATCCGCTTTCATTTGCATGTTCCGCGGATGGAATCGAGTGCCCTGACACGACGCGGCGTTATACGCCGGGCTGTTCCGTTACCTGCTCCGTCCGCCGCGCCCCAACATGATCACTGCCGCGGCGGCGAGCAGCAGGGCCGTCGAGACCGCCAGCGATGCAAGTGCGCCGGGCATGACGGCTCCGCCGAGCAGCGATCCGAACAGCGCGACGCCGAGCACGCTGCCGGTCTGCCGCGTCGCATTGAGCACGCCGGCCGCGATTCCGGCGCGGGATTTCTCCACACTGCCGAGCAGCGTCGAGGTGAGCGGCGGAACCAGCAGGCCGAGTCCGCCGCCGATCGCGAGCAGCTGCGGTCCGATCGCCCAATAAGGCGTATCCGGCCCGATGAGCAGGAGCGCGCCGCAGCCCACGGCCGCGATCACGGCGCCCGCCGCAATGACGGAGCGCGCGCCGAACCGCTCGGCGGCGCGCGGCGCGATCAGATTGACCGGCAGCACGGCGCCGAACATCGGCACGAACGCCAGGCCGGTCGCGAGCGGCGAGAGGCCATTGACCTGCTGGAAGTACAGGCTCAGCACGAAGATCAGCCCATAGACCGCGATATTGGCAAAGAGGCCGACCAGCGAGGTCAGCGAGAACATCCGGTGGCGGAAGAGCGACAGCGGGAGCATCGGCTGCGGCGCATGCCGCTCGCGCACGACGAACAGCGCTCCCAGCAGAACCGCCGCCGCAACGCTTGCGAGCACCCATGGATCGCCCCAGCCTCTGGCGCCTCCTTCGATGATCGCGCCCGCAAGGCAGCCGAGCGCGCCGATTGACGCGGACTGGCCTGGCAGGTCGAGTTGGTGCTCGGTGGTGCGCGGCGTCTCGTGCGCATAGCGCCAGGTGAGCCAGAGGGCGCCGAGCCCGATCGGCAGGTTGACCAAAAAGATGCTGCGCCAGCCGACGAGCGCGATGAGGGCGCCACCCGCGAGCGGGCCGGCCGTGAGCGTGAGGCTCGCGCCCGCGGCCCAGATGCCGACCGCACGGCCGCGCGCCTTCTCGTCCGGATAGGCGTGGCGCAGCAGCGCCAGCGAGTTGGGCACAAGCACGGCCGCGCCGATGCCCTGCACGCCGCGTGCCGCGATCAGCAGCAGCGGATCGGGCGCCAACGCACAACCGAGCGAGGCCGCCGTGAAGATCACGAAGCCCGCCATGAACACGCGCTTGGCGCCGACGCGATCGCCGAGCGCGCCTGCCGTGAGGATGAGCGCCGCGAACGCGATCGTATAGGCGTTCACGATCCACTGCAGCTCGGCAACACCGCCGCCGAGCGCCGCACCGATGCTGTGCAGCGCCGTGTTGACGATGGTCACGTCGAGCTGCACGACGCCGTAGCCGAGGCTCATGGCGACGAGCGTGAGCAATGTCGCGAGGTTCGAGCGCCGCGCCGGCGCGCTAGCGGTGTGCCGGCGGGTCGTCGGATCGTCGAACAAGTCGAATCGCTCCGCTAGATTGCTGCGGATCATGGGCGATCTCCTTTCTCAGTCCGTCACGCGCCGCACGAACGCGCGATCTTCATTGAGGATGCAGCCCGCCGCCTCGGCGCGGCGCAGGCATTCGGCGCCGTCGGGGTCGGTTGCGAGCCGCGCGCGGTACTGCTCGTAGGCAGCGAGGTCGGGGAAATCGATCAGCCCGAGCGCCGCGTTGGTCGGGCCCGCGATTTTTGTCGGCAGGTAGTAGCCGACATAGATGCCGCCGCAGCGCTCGATCGGCTTGCGCAGCGCCTGCGCATAGGCCGCGAAGTCGGCGAGCTTGTTGGCGTCGAGCGTATAGCGGATGCAGAGCGTCAGCATGGTTCTGTGTTCCTCGTTGCGTGAACATTGCCGCCGGGAACCGGTTGATCTGCCGGAGGCCGTCGCACAGCCTGAAGATAGGGCTGGCTGGCCGCCCGCTGTTACGCCCGCGATCGAACTATCCGGGCGGAACTCCGGCGAGCGAACCTGCATGGACGCGCTATTGGCGGCGTGCGAAAATGCGCAACCGGAGCAATGCCGCAGATGAGCAAGCTCGCGACCAAGCCGCGTACCAAGACCGGGCTCAAGACCGAGCGGCCGCGCCTGCACAAGGTGATCCTGGTCAACGACGACTACACGCCGCGCGAGTTCGTCGTCGTCGTGCTCAAGTCCGAATTCCGCATGAACGAGGAGCAGGCCAACAGCGTGATGCTCACCGCGCACCGAAAGGGCTCATGCGTGGTCGCCGTCTATGCGCAGGACATCGCCGAGACCAAGGCGACGCGCGCGACGGATGCCGGTCGCAGCAAGGGTTATCCGCTGCTGTTCACCACCGAGCCGGAAGAGTAGGCGGGAACTCACCAACCCTACCGCCGTCGTCGCCCGCGAAAGCGGGCGATCCGGTAGTCACGAACATAAGAGTGGGACCTCAGCAGTGCCTCATCGAGGCGCTGCTGAGTACTGGATTACGCGCTTTCGCCTTTCGCGGACAATGACGCAGCAGGTGTTCGAACGCCTCAATCCAGCCGCGCGCCGAATGCCTCGCGGAAGATGCGATAGCCCTTCGGCGTGATCGCGACCGCCCGCGAGCCTTCGATCCGCCGGATCCAGTTGTTAACAAAACTCTGCCGGCACAACTCGGCGCCGAGCGAGCCTGCGATGTGCGGGCGCCGCTCGCTCCAATCGAGGCACGGCCGGCACAGCACGCGCCCCGACTTCTTGCCGCGCCGCTCGAGCAGGGGCGCCACATCGATGCCGACGCGCTCGAGGAACGTGACGCCGGCGTCCGTCACCATGCCGCCGTCGCTTGTGATCTCGGCATGGCCGCCCGCGACCAGCGCATCCGCGAGCGCGACGCCCAGCCGGCCGGCGAGATGGTCGTAGTAGGTGCGCGCGGTCCGCATCGCCGCGTCGCGCGGTCCGGCCACAAGCTTCGGCCGCTCCTGATCGAGCGCCGAGGCCACGCGCATGATGCTCTCGATCATCTGGGCGACCGCCGACGTCGCCAGGCGGTGGTAGCGGTGCCGCCCCTGCTTCTCGACGCACAGAAGCCCTGCCGTCGTCATGCGGGCGAGATGGCCCGTCGCGGTCTGCGGCGTGACGCCGGCGACGCGCGCAAGCTCGGACGCGCTGAGCGCGCGTCCGTCCATCAGCGCATGCAGCATGCCGGCGCGCGCCGGATCGCCGGCGAGCGCGGCCACTTCGGCAAACATCGCATTGCTGGCCATGGGGTCGTTCCTCCATCGATCGACCGGAATATAGAGAGTTGGCAAGCGCGGTGCTTCGGCGGCGGCCGTAGCATCCGCGGGTTCCGCCGGGCAGATTGGCGCCATGAACCCCGCCCGCCTGGCCCCCGGCTTCTATGGATGGCGCGTCGTCGCCGCGGCGTTCGTCCTCGCCATGTTCGGCTGGGGCCTCGGTTTCTACGGGCCGCCCGTCTACCTGCAGGCGGTGCGTGCGACGCGCGGGTGGCCGCTCGCCCTCATCTCGACGGCCGTCACCGTGCACTTCCTGGTCGGCGCCGCCATGGTGGCGAACCTGCCGGCGCTCTATCGCCGCTTCGGCCTTGCGTCCGTCACCCGCATGGGCGTGTTGCTGCTCGCCGTCGGCGTCACCGGATGGGCGATCGCGACATCGCCATGGCAGCTCTTTGTGGCCACCATCTTCAGCGGCGCCGGTTGGGCCGCGACGGGCGCGGCGGCGATCAACGCCATCGTATCGCCCTGGTTCGTGCGCGCGCGCCCGGCCGCGCTCTCGATGGCCTACAACGGGGCGAGCATCGGCGGTGTCGTGTTCTCGCCGCTCTGGGTTGTCGCCATCGGGCTTTTCGGATTTCCGATGGCCGCGGCCGCGATCGGCCTCGTGGTGGTGCTGACCGTCTATGCGCTCGCGGGCTCGCTGTTCTCGCGCACGCCCGATGCGATGGGCCTCGCACCCGATGGCGATGCGGCGCAGGCGTCGGCGGCCGTGGTCACGCCGCATCCCGCCAAGCCGCTGCCGCGCGCGTCGCTGTGGCGCGATGTCCGCTTTGTCACGCTCGCAGCCGGGATGGCGCTTGGCCTCTTTGCCCAGATCGGTCTGATCGCCCACCTTTTTTCGCTCCTGGTGCCGGCGCTCGGTCCGCAGTGGGCCGGGCTCGCCATGGGCGGCGCGACTGCCGCCGCGATCGGCGGCCGCACGATCGTCGGCTGGCTGATGCCGGCGGGCGCCGATCGCCGCCTCGTCGCTTGCGCGAATTATGGCGTGCAGATCTTGGGCTCGATCGCGTTCATCGTCGCGGCAGGCACCAACATTCCGCTGCTCCTGATCGGCGTCCTGTTGTTCGGCATCGGCATCGGCAACGCAACCTCGTTGCCACCACTCATCGCGCAGGCCGAGTTTGCGGCGGATGAGATGGCGCGCGTCGTGTCGCTGGTCGTCGCCACCGGACAGGCCGCCTACGCATTCGCGCCGGCGGCTTTCGGCCTGATCCGTGAGATGTCGTCGGGCGCGGCGACGCCGGTCTTCGTGGCAGCAGCGTTGGTGCAGATCCTCGCGATCGGCGCGTTTCTGGTCGGGTGCACGCGCTGACGCGGCCCGCGCCGGGACATGCTACTGGCGCACCAGCAGCACCGGGCTCGCGCTTTCCGGCACCCGCGTCCAGGTCGAGCCGTCGCCCTCCGAGAAGCGCCAGGTCTGGCCGCGCGCGTTCTTGAGCAGCAGTTCGCCGCGGTCCATCTGCCAGGCGGTCGGCGCGAAGCGCGTGACGAAAGCGTTGCAGCCGGGCTTGAGCGTGAGCGCGAGATCGTCGCCGACCGGCTTGTTGGCGAGCGTCAGCGAGCAGATCGGCTTGCCCGTGCCGCGCACGAGCCCCCAGTCGCCGGCCACGTCATCGGCCTGCTTGGGCGGCGGCCCGACGGCGGTGCTCGCCTGGATGAACAGGATGCCTTCGCCCGGGCGCGGCGCCTCGTACATGTGCGACTCCACCTCGCTGAACTCGAGCAGTGATTTGCCTTGAGCGTCGACCAGGCGGAGGAAGTCGTTCTCGCCCAGCGTCCAGCCCACGATCTCGCGGATGAACGGAAACAGCGCCGTGCATCCCTTGTCGAACTCGAGCCGCATGCCCGCCGCCGCCGGATCGGTGCGAAACGTCAAGGTGCAGCGCTTGTCGCGGTCCGCATTGGAGAATTCCCACGTGCCGGTGGTCATCGCCTTGGCGGCATCGCTCAACGGCGCCGTTATCGGCGCCTGCGCGTGCGCCGTCGCGGCAAGGGCCGTGACGGCGAGCGCCGCGAACCCGGCGCGTAGCCTGCGGATCATCGCGTACGGGCGCATCGGCTCAGGCTCGTTTTTGCGCCGGCCACGGGGTCTCGGCGACCGGCGTGAGCGGGCCTTTGCCGGCGAGCCAGGAGGCGAGGTTGTCGACCACGAGCTGGTCCATCTTGGTGCGGGTCCATTCCGACGCCGACCCGACATGCGGAAGAAGGACGACGTTCTCCATCTCGATCAGCTCGCGCGGCACTTCGGGTTCCTTCAGATAGACGTCGAGGCCGGCCGCGAAGATGGTCTTGTCCTTGAGCGCGCGGATCAGCGCAGGCTCGTCGACCACGGTGCCGCGCGCCATGTTGACGACGATGCCCTTGGGGCCGAGTGCCGCGAGCACCTCGGCATTGATCAGGTTGCGCGTGCCCGGCCCGCCCGGGACGATGACCATCAGCGTGTCGACGTCGCGCGCCATGTCGACGAGCTTCGGGTAGTGGCGATGGGGCAGGTCCGGCTGCGGGTTGCGCGTGTGATAGACGACCGGGACGCCGAAGGCTTCGAGCCGCCGCGCGATCGCCTTGCCGATGCGGCCCATGCCCACCATGCCGACCGTGCGGTCGCGCAGCGTCGCCGGGCTCAGGCGGTAGTTCCCCGCGGTCCATTGGCCGGCGCGCACATGGCGTTCAGCCCGCGGGAACTCGCGCACCGTGCAGAGCAGGAGGCCTAGCGCCGTGTCGGCGACCTCCTCGTTGAGCACGTCCGGCGTGTTGGTGAGGATGATGCCGTGCGCGGCCGCATACTTGGGATCCATGTGGTCGTAGCCGACGCCGAAGCTCGACACGATCTCGAGATGCGGCAGCCGCGACATCAGCGCCTGATCGACCTTCTGGTTGCTGTAGCTTACCGCAATGTAGCGCAGCCGGTCGGCGAGGCCGGCGACGACGGCGTCGCGATCCTTGGCGTCGGGCGAACGATGCACGTTGAACAGCGGTGCGAGCCCATTCACGATCGTGGGCTTCGGCGGCCCCATCAGCAATATGTCGGGCTTGTCGCTCGCCATGGCTGAAATCTCCGATTTGCCCGTCTGCCGCCGCCGTGACCTTATAGGGCCGGCAAGGTCATGGTTTCAATCGGCCCGGAAGGTATGGACGAACGCCACGCCATGGACATACCGTGTGTACCGCGAAGGCATTGTATCGCGGAAGCGGAGGTCGTCTGCCCATGAGCTACGTCAAGAGCGTGCTGCAGCCGGGTGAGAACATTCGCTTCGTCACCGACATCCATTGGATGGTTTATCTGCCGGGGCTTCTGCTGCTGCTGGTGGGGATCGCCGTCGTTGTGCTGGTTTGGTCGTTCGGCGTGAGCGGGGGCGTTGCCGTTTTCCTGCATGGGCTCGCAGCCGTCCTGTTCGTCGGCGCCGCCATCCTGATGTTCATCGGCTGGTTCAAGCGCTGGACCACTGAGGTCGCGGTGACCGACAAGCGCATCATCTACAAGCGCGGCTTCATCAGCCGCTATACGATCGAGATGCATCTCGACAAGGTGGAGAGCGTCGACGTCGACCAGTCGGTTCTCGGCCGCATCTTCGGCTACGGCGACATCTTGGTTCATGGTACCGGCGCCAGCCTCGAGCCGCTGAGGAACATCGAGTCGCCGATCGAATTCCGCAATTACGTGACCGCGGCGTAAGCAGGGTAGGGTGGGCAAAGGCGCGCAACGCGCCGTGCCCACGTGCGGCGTCAAGGGTGGGCACGCTTCGCTTTGCCCACCCTGGGCAAATTCCCGATCAAATCATCAGTCCGACGGGATGCTCGATGTAGTGCTTGAACGCGCCGGCGAGCTCGGCGCCGAGTGCGCCGTCGACCACCCGGTGGTCGCATGAGAGCGTCACCGTCATCTTGGTGACGAAACGGAAGCCGCCGTCCGCGGTCTCGACCGGCCGGCGCTCGCCGGCCCCGACCGCCAAGATCGTCGCGTGCGGCGGATTGATGATCGCCGAGAACTCGCGAACGCCGTACATGCCGAGGTTGGAGATCGCGCTGGCGCCGCCTTGGTACTCGTGCGGCTTGAGATGCTTCGCACGCGCGCGCTCGGCGAGGCCCTTCATTTCGGCCGCGATGTCGAGCAGCGATTTTCGCTGCGCGCTGCGGATCAGCGGCGTGATGAGGCCGCCGTCGAGTGCGACCGCGACGCCAATGTCGGAATCGCGCATGCGCAGGATGCGATCCTCGGCCCACACCGCATTGGCGGCGGGCACGTGTTGCAGCGCCAGAGCCCACGCCTTGATGACGAAATCATTAAGCGAGAGCTTGAACCGCGGATTTCCGTCGGCGTCCTTGAGCGCCGACGCATTCGCCTCCTCACGCACGGCGACCAGTCGATCGATCGTGACGTCGGTGACGAGATGGAAATTCGGAATGGTCTGCTTCGCCTCGACCAGTCGCGTCGCGATCGTACGCCGCATCATGTCGAGCGGCACTTCCTCGTAGCTGCCGGGCTCGTAGAGGGCCTTCACGCGCTCCGCCGACAGGCCGGCCGGGGCTCTTCCCGTCGACGTCAGGCTGTTGCCGATCGCGGTCTCGACGTCGTTCGCGAGAATGCGGCCATGCGGTCCCGACGGCGTGAGGTGAGTGAGATCGATGCCGGCCTGTGCCGCAAGTCGGCGCGCGAGCGGGCTTACGTGGACGCCGCTGGCAAGGCGTGCGGGCCCGAAATTGCGCTCGGGCGTGCGTACCTCGCGGAACGGGTCGAGCGGAATCGATCGCGCGGGAGCCGCGGCCGCGACGGGCGCGGCCGCCCGAATTGCGGGTGCTGGTGCCGTCGGCTTGCCAGCCGGCGCGGCAGCCGGGGCCGCCGGCGCATTCGCCGGCATTGGCTTCACGGCGGTGCCGCTCCCCGAGATCACCGCGACCACCGCGCCGACCGGCGCGACCTCGCCGGCCGCCACGCGCACCTCGGCGAGCACGCCCGCCTCGGTCGCGGGCACTTCCATCGACACCTTGTCGGTCTCGATCTCGAACAGATTGTCGCCCGGCGCGACCTTGTCGCCCGCGGACTTGAACCACTTGGTGATCTTGCCCTCGGCGACGGTCTCGCCGAGCTGCGGCATCAGGACGTCCATCTATCCCCTCGGAAAACTAGCAATCCGCGTAGGGTGGGCAAAGGCGGCCCACTCTTCGTTTGGGGCACGATGTCTATCCGCCGTGCCCACGCGGATTTGCGTATCGTGGCGTGGGCACGACGGATCATCTGTCTTGCCACACGGCGAGCAGAGGGCCGCCTTCGCCCACCCTACGATTCCCTCACCACGTCACCGAGACGTACTGCGTCTCCATGAACTCCATCAGGCCTTCGTGCGCGCCCTCGCGGCCGAGGCCGCTCTGCTTGGTGCCGCCGAACGGCGCCGCCGGATCGGAGACGAGCCCGCGGTTGAGGCCGATCATGCCGAAGTCGAGCTTCTCCGAGACCCGCATGCCGCGCGTGAGGTCCTTGGTGTAGAGGTAGGCGACGAGGCCGTATTCGGTGTCGTTGGCGCGCGTGATCACTTCGTCCTCGGATGTGAACGTCTGGATCGCGGCGACCGGCCCGAAGATTTCGTCGTTGAGCATCTTGGCGCCGTCGGGGACGTTGTCGAGCACCGTGGCGGGATAGAAGTAGCCCTTGCCGTCCGGCATGTTGCCGCCGGTGAGCACCTTGGCGCCCTTCTTCACCGCGTCCTCGACCAGCTCTTTGCACTTCTCGCGGCCCTCGGCGTTAACCAGCGGCCCGAGCGCGACGCCGTCGTCGAGCCCGTTGCCCATCCTGAGGCCGGCCATCTTGTCGGTGAGTTTTTTCGCGAATGCATCGTGCACCTTCTCGTGCACATAGAAGCGATTGGCGGCCGTGCAGGCCTCGCCCATGTTGCGCATCTTGGCGATCATGGCGCCCTCGATTGCGGCGTCGATGTCGGCGTCGTCGAACACGATGAAGGGCGCGTTGCCGCCGAGCTCCATGGCTGGCTTGAGCACGTTGTCGGCGGCCTCATGCAGCAGCTTGCGGCCGACCTCGGTCGAGCCCGTGAACGAGAGGACGCGCACGCGCGGATCGTGCAGCATCGCGCTCACCACCGGACCCGAGCGGCGCGACGGGATGACGTTGACGACACCCGCCGGCACGCCGGCTTCCTCGAGCAGTGGCATCAGCGCCAGCATGGTGAGCGGCGTCTCCGACGCCGGCTTGAGGATCACGGGGCAGCCGGCCGCGAGTGCCGGGCCGATCTTGCGGGTCGCCATGGCGGCGGGGAAATTCCACGGCGTCACCAGCACCGCGATGCCGGCCGGCTTGTGGTGCACGAAGATGCGGGCGCCCGAGGAGGGCGCGCGCGAGACCGCGCCGATGGCGCGCACGGCTTCCTCGGCGTACCAGCGGAAGAACTCGGCCGCGTAGGCGACCTCGCCGCGCGAGTCGGACAGCGCCTTGCCGTTCTCCAGCGTGATCAGCTTCGCGAGCCGCTCGCTCTGCGCCATGATCACCTCGTAGGCCTTGCGCAGGATCTCGCCGCGCTCGCGCGGCTTGCGTCCGGCCCAGCCGTCGAACGCCGCATCGGCGGCATCGAGTGCCGCCTTGGCGTCGTCGATGCTGGCGCTCGCGACCGAGGTGATCTTGTTCTCGGTCGCGGGATCGATCACGTCGAAGCGAGCGCCGTCCGATGCCTTGCGCCACTTGCCGCCGATCCACAGGTCGGTCGGGACATTCGCGAGCAGGTTTTCGTACATGGACTACCTCCCGGCAGAGGATGACTGCGGTTTGTTCTTGCGCATGATCTTATCCGAAAAGTCTGCAGTTTTCCGGCATCATGCGCTGAGCGAGCGCCGCACCGTATCGGCGATGCGGTCGACGGTCGGGAGGACCATGTCCTCTAGGATGTCGGCCGCGGGCAGCGGGATATGCGGTGTCGTGATCCGCACCGGCGGGCCGTCGAGGTCGTAGAACGCCTCGTCGGCGACGATCGAGACGATCTCGGCACCCCAGCCGCACAGGCGGGGGTTCTCTTCGACCGTGAACAAGCGGTGGGTGCGGGCGACCGAGCCGAGAATTGTCTGCGTGTCGAGCGGAACCAGCGAGCGCACGTCGATCACCTCGACGTCTAGCCCGTGCTCGCTCTTGAGCTTCTCGGCGGCCGCGAGCGCGCGCGGCACCATCAAGGCGAGCGCCAGGACGGTG
The DNA here is from genome assembly GCA_036491235.1 of Xanthobacteraceae bacterium. Taxonomy (GTDB): domain Bacteria; phylum Pseudomonadota; class Alphaproteobacteria; order Rhizobiales; family Xanthobacteraceae; genus JAVDCA01. The sequence goes on from DASXCK010000157.1 coordinate 13,125, forward strand.
GCGTCCTTGCCGGGGCGCACGACCTTGGCCGAGCCGAGCGTGTCGACGATCTCGCCGTCCGGCACCTCGCCCTTCGTCGCATAGAGCGACTTGTGCTCGAAGAAGATCACCGGGTCGGGATCGCGCACCGCCGCCGCCATCAATCCGACGACGTCGCGCGGGCTCGACGGCGCGACCACCTTGAGGCCCGGAATCATCATTGCCCAGTTCTCGATGCTCTGCGAATGCTGCGCGCCGAAGCGCGAGCCGGCGCCGTTGCCGGTGCGCACCACCAGCGGACACTTGAGCTGGCCGTTCGACATGTAGCGGGCCTTCGGGAACTCGTTCGCGATGTAGTCGAAGCACACCGCGAAGAAGTCCGAGAACATGATCTCGGCGATCGGCTTGAGGCCGGTCATGGCGGCACCCATCGCGGCGCCGAGGATCGCCTGCTCCGAGATCGGCGTGTCGCGCACCCGCTTCGGGCCGAACTGCTCGTAGAGCCCGACGGTCGCCTTGAACACGCCACCGGCCTTGGCGACGTCCTCGCCGATGAAGATGACGTCCGGATCGCGCGTCATCTCCTGCGCGATGCCGCGTGCGACGGCCTCGCGATAGGTCAGTTCCGCCATGCCCAACCTCCATCGGCGTAGACGTCCGTGAAGAGGATATCGGTCGGCGGGTTCGGCGACTTCTTGCAGGCCTCCGTCGCCGCGTCGATCATCGCTTTCACCTCGCCGTCGATCTTGCTCATCACATCGTCGCTGATGCCGAACTGCTTGAGTCGCGCCCGGTAGACCTTGATCGGGTCGCGCTCCTTCCATTTCTCCAGCTCGCCCTCGGGGCGGTACTTTGCGGGGTCTGCACGCGAATGGCCGCTATGACGATAGGTCATGCATTCGATCAGCGATGGACCCTGGCCGCCGCGGGCACGCGCATAGGCGGCGCTCGCCGTGCGGTAGACCGCATCGGCATCGTTGCCGTCGATGACGATGCGCTCCAGCCCATAGGCGGAAGCGCGGTCGGCGGCCGGATGCTCGACGGCCGTCACGTCGCCGATCGGGGTGTACTCCATGTAGAGGTTGTTCTCGCACACGAAGATCACCGGCAGCTTCCACACCGCGGCGAAATTGAGCGCCTCGTGGAATGCGCCGATGTTGGTGGTGCCGTCGCCGAAGAAGCACACCGCTACGTCCTCGTCGCCCTTGTACTGGGCGCGCAGCGCCGCCCCGCAGGCGATCGGCAGGTGGGCGCCGATGATCGCATAGGAGCCCATGACGCCGTGATCGACCGAGGTCAGGTGCATCGACCCGCCCTTGCCACGCATCAGGCCGTTGTCGCGCTGCATCAGCTCCCCCAGCACCTTCTCGACCGGGACGCCGCGCGCGAGCGTATGGGCGTGGCCTCGGTAGGTGCAGAAGCTGAGATCCTTCGGCCGCATGGCCGCCGCAAAGCCGGTCGCGATCGCCTCTTGACCGAGCGAGAGATGGCTCGTGCCCTTCACCAGGTTCTGCAAGAACAGGTCGTAGGCGCGCTGCTCGGCCTCGCGCAATTCCACCTGCATGCGGTACATGCGCAGCCGCAGCGCTTCGCCGATGTCGTCGTTCAGGTTTGCCGATGATGCTGTATCCGGCGCGCCGTTTGGCTTTTGTGTCATCCTCATGCCCCGGGCGATGGATGGGTTGGGAGTTGTCGATCGCCCGCATGTATCAGGCGTGACCTGAGACATTTGTCAACGGGTGGGCAATGCATCGCTCGCGTCCTGGATGCGGCGCAGCGGCGCGCCTTGCGCTGGTGCACCGCCGATCCGGGGCTTGTCGCCAACCGCATGGCTCATGGGATCCTTACCGACCGCGCCGCACGCGCTCGCGGTGCAACAGGTAAAGCCCGGACGCGATCACGATGCTGGCGCCCGCGACCGTCCATCGGCTGGGCACGTCGCCGAAGACCAGGTAGCCCAGCGCGGTCGTCCAGGCGAGCTGGCTGTAGATGAAGGGCGACAGTACCGAGGCGGGTGCGAGCCGGTGGGCGGCGATCAGGAGGTAGTGGCCGACGCTCGCGAGCGCACCGGTCGCCAGCATCAACAGGCCGACGAGAAGACTGTTCGGTTCCGTCCACACGGCGAGGACCACCGGCATCATGACGACGGCGCCGACCAGGTTGGAATAGAACAGCGTCGTCTGGCTGGAATCGGTGCGGGCGATGACACGGGTCGCGAGCGAATAGGCGGCGTAGCAGACTGCGCCGCCGGCCGAGAGCAGCGCGGCCGGATGGATGGCGCTGAAGCCCGGACGCGTCACCACCAGCACACCGAGGAACCCGACCGCGATCGCGGCCCAGCGGCGCGGACCGACCCATTCGCCCAGCACCGGCCCCGACAGCGCCGCGACCAGGAACGGCGTCGAGAACGTGATCGTCAGCGCCTGGTCGAGCTGGAGCCATCTGATGGCGAAGAAATTCAGCACCGTCGAGCCGAGCAGCAGCGCCGAGCGGCCGACCTGCAGCACGGGGCGCGAGGTGCGCAGCATGCCGGGGCGGTTGATCGGATTGGACCACAAGAGCGCGAGCAGGAAGCCGAAAGTGTAGCGGGCCCACACGACCTCCAGCACGTCGACATGGCGGCCGAGATACTTGGCGGTCGCGTCGAGGAACGCGAAGCAGCCGACCGCGCCGCACATCAGCGCGATGCCGGTGAGGCGTACGCGGCGGGCATCGCCGACGTCCGCGCCGACAGGTAGAGGTTTTTGTACGAGCAAGCTGAAGTTTCCGTGCCGTCCGGCAAGTTACTCGACTTTATGCGCGGGTCCACGCGGCACGGGTCTACCGCCGCGCAGGGCAGGCATTCCGCCCGGCGCTGAATTGTCCGCCGCGACGTGCTACACTGGATCCAACATCGGGAGATTGCCCCATGGTCAGCCTCGCCCCAGCCCAATCCGCGAACGATCGTGCCGATGCGCTCGAAGAGCACATGATGCATGAGCTCGAGCACATCGTGACCAAGTCGGTGCTGTTCGGCCTTGCCGACGGCAAGGTCGGGATGGAGAGCGGACAGTCGCTGATGGCGAAGAATCCCGGCAAGTACATGCTGATGGGCGCCGACCCGCGCCTGCCGCAGATGCCCGCGAAGCCGACGCTGATGGATTATTTCCGCTGCCGCTTCGCCTCGACCTCGCACCTGCTGCAGAGCGCGACGCACGCGCTCAAGGGCGGCCACAGCGAGAAGGTCGTGCTCGCCTGTCTGCTGCACGACATCGCGGTGGTGAGCTTCATCCGCTGCGACCACGGTTACTGGGGCGCGCAGATGATCGAGCCTTATGTGGACGAGGAGGTGAGCTGGGCGATCCGCGCGCACCAGGCGCTGCGCTTCTTCCCGGACGAGTCGGTCGGCTACGAGTATCCCGACATGTACCGCAAGCTGTTCGGTCCGGACTACAAACCCGAGCCCTACATCGTCGACGCGTATCAGCGCGCCCGCGAGCACAAGCACTACATGACGTCGCGCCTGATCTGCCTCAACGACATCTACTCGTTCGATCCCAATGCCAAGGTCGATATCGACGATTTCACCGACATCATCGGCCGCAACTTCAAGCAGCCGAAGGAAGGCCTCGGCCTCGACAACAGCCCGTCCGCGCACATGTGGCGCACGATGCTGTGGCCGACGCGGTTCCTGTAGCTGGTTCCTCATCCGTGTGATGGCGTGCGCTTGGCCATGGATGTCACGGCCTCACGCGTGTGCCTGATGAAGAGGTCCGCCACGGGGCTGAGGGCACGTCGCTTCAGCGTGATCAGTCCGCTTGCCTGCCGGGTCGTCGGAAGATCGATCGGCAACGCCTTGATGCCCGGATAGAAGCCGGAAAACCCCATGACCATCGACGGATGCGCCGAGAGGAAGCGTCCGGTCGCCAACAGGCTGTTGCGCATGCTGAGCGATAGCGTGGTGACCGTGGCGCGAGGCGGCTCGAGCCCATGTGCGCGGAATGCCTCCGCGACGATCGATCCCAGCAGGGCATCTTGTGGCGGCAG
>DASXCK010000158.1:0-19512 GCA_036491235.1 Xanthobacteraceae bacterium
GGCAGCGGCCTCGCGGAGGAGACGGCGTTTCGCGTGCCGCGCGAATCCATCGGGTACTGGACGCACCGCCTGATCGAGCATGGCGCGGCACCCGCCGCGCCGGAGCGCCGTTTTGGCGAGTCGGTGCTGCCGTTTGCCGACCCTGACGGCCTGCGCCTTGCGCTGGTGGGCGTCGCGGACGCATCGGAGCCCGCATGGCGGGATAGCGCCGTTCCGACGGAGCACGCGATCCGCGGACTTCACGGCGTCACCTTGCTGCTCGACCGGGCGGCGCCGACCGGCGCGGTCCTCACCGACGTGTTCGGCTTTGCCGAGACCGGACGCGAAGGCAGCTTCGTGCGCTACGCGGCGTGCGAGACGGATGCGGGCGGGACCGTTACGATCCGCGAGACCGGCGGGTTCTTGCCCGGCCGTCAGGGCCGCGGCTCGGTGCATCACATCGCGTTCCGCGCCGCGGACGACGCGGAGCAGGCCGTGATGGCCAAGAAGGTGCGCGAGACGCATGGCCTGATGCCGACCGAGCAGCGCGACCGCAACTATTTTCGCTCGGTGTATTTCCGCGAGCCGGGCGGAATCCTGTTCGAGATCGCGACGGATGCGCCCGGGTTCGCGGTGGATGAGCCGGTCGCGAGCCTCGGGCACGCGCTCAAGCTGCCGCCGTTTCTCGAGCCGCGCCGGCGCGAGATCGAGGCCGCGCTGCCGCCGCTCGACACCGCCGAACGGGCCGCGTGATGGCCGAGCTCGCCTTCATTCACCGTTTCGAGCCGGGCACGGGATCGCGCCCGCTGCTCCTGCTGCACGGCACCGGCGGCGACGAGGACGATCTCGTCCCGCTCGGCCGGATGGTGGCGCCGGACGCGCCGTTGCTGTCGCCGCGCGGAAGGGTGCTGGAGAACGGCGCGCCGCGCTTCTTCCGACGGCTCGCCGAAGGCGTGTTCGACGAAGCGGATGTGCGCGCCCGCGCCGACGAGCTTGCGGATTTCGTCGCGGCCGCGCGCGTCGCCTACGACCTCGCGCCGCTGATCGCCCTCGGCTACTCGAACGGCGCGAACATCGCGGCTGCCGTGCTGCTGCTGCGACCGGAGGCGCTCGACGGCGCGATCCTGCTGCGCGCCATGGCGCCGCTGGCAATCCCGCCAGCGCAGGGCGGGCTTAGCGGGAAAGCGGTGCTGATCGTCTCCGGCGCAAGCGACCCGGTCGCGCCACCCGCCCATGCGGCACGGCTCAAGGCCATGCTGGGGCAGTCCGGTGCGCGCGTCGATCACCGCGTTATCGCGGCCGGGCACCAGCTCTCGCAGGCGGACGTGCGCTTTGCGCGCGAGTGGCTCGATGCCGGCGGCAGCGAGCAGAAGAGCGCGGTCGGACTCTGATCCGGCCGTGATCCTCCGCTTCGCCCGGGGGGGAGGGGAACCTCAGTTTCCGTGCATGCCACGACCGCGCAAGCGGCGGCGACGCGGTCATACGCCGGCGGCGACTTCCTTGCGCTCGAACGTCTTGGTCGGATCGTCGAACACGCTCGCCGGCAAGGGCAGGCCATAGTGCTCGCGCAAGGTCGTTCCGGTGTATTCGGTGCGGAACAGCCCGCGACGCTGCAACAGCGGCACCACCTCGGCACTGAATGCGTCGAACTGGGCGGGCAGCATGGGCGGCATGATGTTGAAGCCGTCGGCCGCGCCGTCGTTGAACCAGTCCTCGATCAGGTCGGCGACCTGCTCGGGCGTGCCGGCCATGACGTAGTGCCCGCGCGCACCCGCGAGGTAGCCGAGCAGCTGCCGCAAAGTCGGCTTGTCGCGCCGCACCACGTTGAGGATCACCTCGGTCCGGCTACGGGCCGCCTCGACGGAGCTCGGGTCGGGAAAGTCCTCCGGCACGAGCGGCCGGTCGAGCGGCAGTTGCGAGAAGTCATGGCCGCCGAACCGGCCGGAGAGGCGCTTGCGGCCGACCTCCGGGTCGCTCAGCTCGTTGACGTCGCGTGAGAGGCGCTGCGCCTCGGCCTCGGTCGAGCCGATCATCGGGCTCAGGCCGGGCAGGATCAGGATCTGCGCGGGATTGCGCCCCTCGGCGGCCGCGAGCTTTTTCAGGTCGGCGTAGAATTCCTGCGCCGTCGCCTTCGCCATATGGGCGGTGAACACGGCCTCGGCGTGGCGCGCCGCGAAGCGGCGGCCGGTGTCGGACGAGCCTGCCTGCACCAGCACCGGCCGCCCCTGCGGCGGGCGCGGCATGTTGAGGGGGCCGGTCACGGCGTAATGCTCGCCGCGATGATTGATCGCCCGGATGCGCTCGCCGCGCGCATAAGCGCCGCTGGCGCGGTCGTCGAGCACGGCATCCGCGGCCCAGCTGTCCCACAGCTCTTTCACCACGGTCATGAATTCCTCGCCGCGGTCATAGCGATCGGCATGGCTGACCTGGCCGGCGGCACCAAAATTCTCCGCCGAGGCGGCGAGCCACGAGGTCACGATATTCCAGGCGGCGCGGCCGTTGCTGATGTGATCGATCGAGGCGAACTGGCGCGCGAGGTTGAACGGCTCGGTGTAGGTGGTCGACGCCGTGGCGACCAATCCGACCCGCTTGGTCGAAACGGCAAGTGCCGCCAGCACGGTGATCGGTTCGAGCCAGGTGCGGGGTGCTTGTGTCACGTCGCCGCCGAGCGCGAGCTGATCGGCGAGGAAGATCGAGTCGAACAGCGCGGCCTCGGCGCGCTGCGCCAGATCCTGGTAGTAGCGGATGTCGGTCAACGGCAGCGGCGACGACGCCGGGTGGCGCCACGACGCCTCGTGATGGCCGCGGCCGTGGATGAAGAGGTTGAGGTGCAGCTGCCGTCGCATGGTTCCGATGCTCGCCCGGCGAGGAATTCGTTCTGCGTCGGTGCGACGGAGGTCGCCGGGCCGCGGCGACCGCCTCGCGCAGCCGCCGCCGCAAAGTAGCGCGGAGGCGCCGATTGCACTAGGCTGACGTGGCCAAGCGAGGCTGAAGCCGGAAAGCCGGGGAGGGCCGCATGCGGCCGGTGCGCGATGGTATTGGCTCTTCGCTGGCGGCGGCGATCCTGGTCGGCGTGGCCGCCGCAAGCCTTGCGGCGTGCCCGGCGCAAGCACAGGGCGCGGATTGGCCGACGCGGCCGATCACCCTGGTGGTGCCGTTTTCCGCCGGCGGTTCGAGCGACGCGATCGGGCGCATCATCGCGGACGGCATCAGCAAGAGTTTGCGGCAGACCGTGGTAGTCGAGAATGTCGCCGGCACCGGCGGCATGCTGGGCGGCGCGCGCGTCGCAAGGGCCGCACCCGACGGCTATCAGTTCGTGACCGGCAATGTCGGGACGTTTGCGCAGAGCCAATGGCTGTACAAGAAGCCGCTCTACGACGCGGTCAAGGATTTCGCGCCGGTGGGGCTCTTGACCGACGAGAAGCTGGTCCTCGTCGCCCGCAACGACTTCCCTGCCGACGACCTGCCGCACTTCATTGCCTACACCAAGACGCATCAGGCGAAGCTCCAGTTCAGCTCGTCGGGCGCCGGCGGCTCCAATCACCTCGCCTGCATGCTGCTCAACTCGGCGATGGGCGTCGAGGTGACGCACGTCCCGTACCGCAACGTCGTGCAGGCGCTGCAGGACGTGATGGCCGGCCGCATCGACTACGACTGCGTGAGCCTGCCGCTGGCGCTGCCGCAGATCACCGGCAAAACCGTCAAGGCGATCGCGATCCTCAGCAAGCAGCGCTCGTCGACCCTGCCCGATCTCGCAACCGCCGACGAGCAGGGGCTGACGGGCTTCGACATCCCGAGCTGGTATGCGCTGTTCCTGCCGGCGCGCACGCCGCCCGCGATCGTGCAGAAGCTCAACCAGGCGACCGTCGCGGCGCTGGACACGCCCGCGGTCGAGCAGCGGCTCAGGCAGGTCGGCGGCGAGGCCGTTGCGCCGGAGCGTCGTTCGCCGGAATATCTCGCGGCGTTCCTCAAGGCCGAGATCAAGAAGTGGGAAGGCCCGATCAAGGCGAGCCGGATTTCATTCTGATGACCCTGGCGATCAGGAACCTCGATGCGGCGCTCGGCGCGGAGATTTCCGGCGTCGATCTCGCGCGTCCCGTACCATCGAGCGACGTCGCCGCGATCGAGGGCGCCTGGCGCGAGCGCCTCGTCCTCGTGTTTCACGGCCAGTCGCTCTCCGACCCGCAGCTGATCGCGTTCAGCCGGAATTTCGGCGAGCTCGATCCGCCGGGACCCAATCCGTACGGCGCGCCGTTCCTCAAGGATCACCCCGAGCTCAACGTGATTTCGAACGTGGTCGAGGGCGGCAAGCCGATCGGCAACCTCGGCGACGGCGAGGCGGTGTGGCACGCCGATATGACTTATGTGGACGTGCCGCCCAAAGCCGCGATGCTGCATGCGCTCGAAGTGCCGCCGCCCGCCGCCGGCGGCAACACCTATTTCGCCAACATGTTCGCGGCCTATTCGGCGTTGCCGGCGGATCTGAAGAATGCGGCGGACGGCAAGGTGGCGGTGCACGATGCCTCTACCAACAGCGCCGGCATGCTGCGCAAGGGCTATGCCCACGTCACCGACGTGCGCCAGACGGTCGGCGCGCGCCACCCGCTGGTGCGCACTGACGCAACGACCGGCCGCAAGGCTCTGTTTCTCGGGCGGCGGCCGAACGCCTACGTGCTCGGCCTTGGGCTCGATGACAGCGAAGCGCTGCTCGATGCGCTGTGGGCGCATGCGACGCAGCCGTGCTTCGCGCTGTGCCATCAGTGGAAGGTCGGCGACGTGTTGATGTGGAATAATCTGTCGGTGCTGCACCGACGCGACCCGTTCGACCCGACGACGCGGCGCGTGATGCACCGCAGCCAGATCAAGGGGAGCGAGCGAGTCCATTGAGGGAGAGCGTATGCCGGTGCCGCACCATCGGAATACGCTCTCGCCTCACGCTATGACTGCATTTGCCGATTACTGCCGCTGCCAGATCTCAGCGGCGATCGCGGTCCCGCCCGCATAGGTCCACACGCCGCGCCAATTGCCGCCATCCTCGCCATAGAGGGCCAGTCCGGTGTTGTCGCCGGAGTGATAGGTGACGGCGATGAAGTCCTTGTTGCCGATGCCCGTTCCCTCGTATTTCGTGTCGCCGATTTCCCAGACGACCTCGTAGGTCTGGCCGGTCTTCGTGACCGTCACGGTGCCCTCATACTTGCTGCCGCTGGGATTGGCGCCTTGGACTTTATAGGTACCGACCGGGTCAGCCGCGAAGGCGGCGGTCGCAAGACCACAAAGCATCGTGAGCGCAACGAATAACGATCTCATAATTCAATCTCCCTGTGAGCCAGATTGCCGGCGGAGGTAGTCTAGCCCGCCGTCTCTGCCTCGCAGGGAGCCACGGCGTAGATTTAATGCCGATTTAATGTCGGTAAAAGCGCGACAGGGGCGCGGATCGCTACACCGACAGTTCAAAGTGCTGCACCAGGCCGCGGCGGCCGGCCGGCGTGATGCGCAGCGCGCGGCTGTCGCGGATGCGCTCGACCCATTTGAGATCGAAGCAGCGCTGCGCGAGCGCGGCACCGACCGCGCCACCGATATGCGGGCGGCGCTCGGTCCAATCGAGGCAGGGACGGCAGAAGACGCGGCGCCGGGCTCGTGCGGCCGGCAGATCGACGCCGAGGGCCGAGAAGAATTTCACGCCGGCGGACGTCACCTCGCCGGCCTCGTCGCCGAGCACGACGAGCTCGCGCGAGATCATCCGGTCGGCGAGCCCGACGCCGAGCGTGCCGGCGAAATGGTCGTAGCAGGTGCGGGCGTGTCGCATCGCGTCGTCGAGCCGCGTCCTCGGCTGATAGCGCGGCGGGCCCTGCAGGGCGACGTTCATGATGCCTTCGAGCATCTGCCCGACCTGCGGTCCGGCGAGGCGGTAGTAGTGATGGCGGCCCTGCTTTATGAGCGTGACAAGCCGTGCGGCGTGCAGCTTGCCGAGGTGCCCGCTCGTCGTCTGCGGCGACACGCCGGCCGCATGGGCGAGTTCGGTCGCGGTCAGCGCACGGCCGCCGAGCAGGGCGCACAGGATGCTGGCGCGGGCGGGATCGCCCACCAGCGCGGCGACCTCGGCGATCTGCGGCACGTCCGACATGACGCCGAGTATAGGCTCCCAACGCTCCCTTGCCACGCCGAACGCTACGTCCGCGACCGTAGCGTCGGCTCTGGCGGGGAGGGGCCGTTGCGCCGACCTTGGTGGCGAAGCCAAGGAGAGTCGCATGCACCGTACGCCCGTATCCACCACAGAGCCGCGCGTCTTCTACGGCTGGCTGGTCGTCGCCGCAGGCTTTGCGGTGACCTTCGTCGGCTTCGGCTGCGTCTATTCGTTCAGCGCGTTCATCGCGCCGCTGCAGCGGGAATTCGGCGCCTCGCGCGGCTCGGTGTCGGTCGTCTTCTCGCTCGCGGCCTTCCTCTACTTCGGGCTCGGCGCCATCAGTGGTCCGCTCGCCGACCGTTTTGGATCGCGCCGGCTGGCGCTGGTGGGCATGATCCTGGTCGGGGCGAGCCTCGTGGCCGCGAGCGCCGCGCACGGTCTCGGCCAGATCTACGCCGTCTATGGGCTCGGCATGGGGATCGGCGTCGGCGCCTCTTACGTGCCGGCGATGGGCGCGACCCAGCGCTGGTTCGTGCGCTACCGCGCGCTCGCCTCAGGATTGGCGAGTAGCGGCATCGGCGCCGGCACGCTGCTGATGCCGCCGCTTGCGGCGCTGCTGATCGCGCATCTCGGCTGGCGCCAAGCGTATCTGGCGCTGGGTGTGGGCGCGGCGCTCATCGGCGGCGCCATGGCGCTGCTGATCGAGAACGACCCAAGGGATCGCGGCTGCGCGCCGGACGGTGACGTCGTGCGGACCGAGGTCGCGGCATCGCAGCCGGCCGCCGGCATGACGATCCGCGATGCGATCAGGTCGCGGTCTTTCATCCTGCTCTATGCGGCGTGCCTCGCCTGTGCGTTCGGCGTGTTCGTGCCGTTCGTGCACCTCGTGCCCTACGCGATCGATCATGGCGTTGCGCGCGGCGAAGCGGTGCTGCTGATGAGTGCGATCGGCATCGGCAGCACGGTCGGTCGTTTTTTGCTCGGCGGCCTTGCCGACCGGCTCGGCCGCGAGCTCACGCTGGTGGCGACTTTCGCGACCATGGCGGTCGCGCTGGTCATCTGGCTCGTCTCCACTACGTTCTGGCCGCTGGCGCTGTTCGGATTCGTCTTCGGCTCCGCCTATGGCGGATGGGTCGCGCTGCTGCCGGCGGTGGTGATGGACTATTTCGGCGGCCGCAATGTCAGCGGCATCATTGGCATTCTCTACACGAGCGCAGGGATCGGCACGCTGATCGGCCCGAGCGCGGCGGGCTTCGCGTTCGACGCGAGCCACAGTTACACGGTGCCGATCCTGGTGAGCATCGGCGGCAATGTGGTCGCGGCAGCGCTGATGTTGATGATGCCGCGCAAATCAATCTGAAAATCAGCGGGAGACAGCCGTCATTGCTGCGGCGCGCTTGCGCGCGCCTCGCAATGACGGATGGCGCGCTCAGTATTTCCTGAACAGTCCGATCATCTTGCCCTGGATCTTCACCCGGTTGGGCGGAAGGATGCGGACCTCGTAGGAGGTGTTGGCGGGCTCGAGCGCGATCGAGGCGCCGCGGCGACGGAAGCGCTTCAGGGTCGCTTCCTCCTCGTCGATCAGCGCGACCACGATGTCGCCGGTGTCGGCGGCCTCGGTCTTCTTGATCAGGGCCATGTCGCCGTCGAGGATGCCGGCCTCGATCATCGAGTCGCCGCGCACCTCGAGGGCGAAATGCTCGCCGGTCGAGAGCAGGTCGGGCGGCATGTTGATGACCGCGCTCTTGGTCTGGATCGCCTCGATCGGCGTGCCGGCGGCGATGCGGCCCATGACGGGCACGGCGACCGGCCGGCCGCCGTCTTCCTCGCTGTTCGCGCGTACGCGACCGAGATTGCCCTCGATCACGGCAGGCGTGAAGCCGCGCGTGCGGCCGCCGTTGCCGATCCCGCCGGCCACGGTCTCGGGCAGCTTGATCACCTCGATGGCGCGCGCTCGATTGGGCAGGCGGCGGATGAAGCCGCGCTCCTCGAGCGCGGTGATGAGGCGGTGAATGCCCGACTTGGAACGCAGGTCGAGCGCATCCTTCATCTCATCGAACGAGGGCGGAACGCCCGCCTCCTTGAGGCGCTCGTGGATAAAGCGGAGAAGCTCGAGTTGCTTGCGGGTCAGCATGGGTCCCCTTTCCCCGGCGAGTGACGATCGGAATGACGATCGTCGTTTGGTCTAGCGAACGCCCATAAACAAATCATGAACGGACACTATCTGTTCGATAGATGTTCCGCAACGATTTAATTCGGATGTTGGAGTTTCTGCGTTCTTCAGAACGCGAGCTTTACGATGGCGCAGCGTGTTCCGGATTTCGCGGCCGCTGCGTAAGCTTCTCTAATGACTAGACAACCGGCACTCGCGAGGGGCGACAGCATGGAACTGTCCTGCACCCGGAAAGGTGTCGCGACGGCGCTGCCGTCGAGGCCGGCGGTCAGCGTTGCGCGCAAATAATCGGCGCGTTCGTCGTTCGCCGCGAGGTCGCAACCGAGAATCGCTGATTCGGTGTCGGGGCCGAGATCGCGGCGCCCGGCGAGCCGGCGCAGCAGCGGCACGAGGAAGAGCACGCCGCACACATAGGACGACACCGGGTTGCCGGGCAGGCCGAGCACATCCATCGCGCCGAGCCGGCCGTGCATCAGCGGCCGGCCGGGCCGCACCGCAACCTTCCAGAACGACAGCGCCATGCCTTCGGCCGCGAAGGCGCGCTGCACGAGGTCGTGGTCGCCGACCGAGGCCCCGCCGGTGGTCACCAGCACGTCGACCTGCGCGTCGCGCGCGCGGCGCACCGCCGCGACCGTGGCATCGAGCCGGTCGGGCGCGATGCCGAGATCGATCACCTCGGCACCCTCGCTTGCGATCTGGGCCGCCAGCGCAAAGCCGTTCGAATAGACGATCTGCCCGTCGCCGGGTGTCGTGCCCGGCATCACGAGCTCGTCGCCGGTCGCGAGCACCGCAACCTTGGCGCGGCGATGCACCGGGACGAGAGGATGGTTCATGGCCGCCGCGAGCGCGAGGTCGCGTGCGGTAAGGCGGTGGCCGGCTGCGAGCAGGGCGGCACCGGCCTTGAAATCGAGCCCTTCGGCGCGGATGTGGCGGCCCGGGCCGCTCGGCTTCTCGACGATGACGGTGTCGCCATCGCGCGCCGTGTGCTCCTGGATCACGATGGTATCGGCGCCGCGCGGCACGACGCCGCCGGTGAAGATGCGCGCGGCTTCGCCTGCACCTATGGAGGCGTCGAATGGGTGGCCGGCCGCGACCTCGCCGATGAGCCTGAGGCGCGCCGGCGCGGTCGCGACGTCGACGGCGCGCACGGCGTAGCCGTCCATGGCCGAGACCGCGGCCGGCGGCTGGGTGCGCCGCGCTGTGAGATCCGCCGCAAGCACGCGGCCGTGCGCGGCGGCGAGGGCTGCGTTCTCGGCGGGGAGCGGATTTGCGTCCTTGAGCACCAGCGCCTGCGCGTCCGCGACCGAGAGGAGCGCCATGGATGTTACTCCTGGGCCGGCGCGCGGAAATGGCCGGACTTGCCGCCGCGCTTCTCGACCAGATGAATGTCCTCGATCCGCATGCCGCGCTCGACCGCCTTGACCATGTCGTAGATGGTCAGGCACGCGACCGATACCGCGGTGAGCGCCTCCATCTCGACGCCGGTCTGGCCCGTGACCTTGACGGTGGCGCGGACGACGAGAGCCGCCGGCTGCTCCGACGGCGCGATGTCGACCTCGACTTTCGAGATCGCCAGCGGATGGCAGAGCGGGATCAGCTCGTGAGTCTTCTTCGCCGCCATGATGCCGGCGATGCGGGCGGCACCGAGCACGTCGCCCTTTTGGGCATTGCCGGAAAGGACGAGCGCGAGCGTGGCCTTCGACATGACGACGCGCCCCTGCGCGACCGCGACCCGTTCGGTCGCGGGCTTTGCCGACACGTCGACCATGCGGGCCTCGCCGCCGGCGCCGATATGGGTGAGCTTGCGGGTCATGGTGAGCACCGCGCCTGCGCTTCCTCTCCCCACGTCCGAGGAGAGGGTTGGGATGAGGGGGCATCTCCACAGACCGTTGCGAACGTTGTGTTGCGCTGCGATTCAGCGCCCCTCGCCCCCACCCGCTCCCCGCAAGAGCGGGCAGAGGGAGCGCGGGCGCTGTGCCAAGCTCCACACATCCTAAGCATCACTCTGCTGCCGTCGCTGATCGCGACGCGTTCCCGCCCAGCAGCGCCTTTGTCGCCGCAACCACATCCTCCTGCCGCATCAGGCTTTCGCCGACCAGGAATGTGGACATGCCGACCGTGGCGAGGCGGGCAAGATCGGCGGGCGTGAAGATGCCGCTCTCGCCGACGAGCACGCGGTCGCGCGGCACGCGCGGGGCGAGCCGCTCGCTCACCGCGAGCGAGGTCGCGAAGGTCTTGAGATCGCGGTTGTTGATGCCGACGAGGCGCGATTTCAGGCGCAGCGCGCGGTCGAGCTCCGCCTCGTCGTGGACCTCGACGAGCACATCCATGCCATGGCGGTGCGCGGCGTCTTCGACTTCGTGCGCGGCCGCGTCGTCGAGCGCCGCCATGATGATGAGGATGCAGTCGGCGCCGAGCGCGCGCGATTGCGCCACCTGGTAGGGCTCGTACATGAAGTCCTTGCGCAGCACCGGCAGGTTCGCGGCCGCGCGGGCCGCGACGAGATGCTCGCTCGTGCCCTGGAAGGAGGGCGCGTCGGTCAGCACCGAGAGACACGTCGCGCCGCCCGCCGCATAGGCGCGGGCGAGCGTTGCGGGATCGAAGTCGGCGCGGATCAGGCCCTTCGACGGGCTGGCCTTCTTGATCTCGGCGATCAACGCGTAGCCGCCGGCCGCGTGGCGCTGCTCGATCGCGGCGAGGAAGCCGCGCGGCGGGGAGGCTTCTTTCGCGCGCGCCTCGACGTCGGCGAGCGAATGGGCCGCTTTGGCGGCCGCGATCTCGGCGCGCTTGTAGGCTTCGATCCGGGTGAGGATGTCGGCCATCGATCCGCTCCGCCTCAAGCGCCCGAGACGACGATGAGCCGCTCGAGGCTGCCTTCGGCCTCGCCCGAGTCGATCGACTTCTCGGCCAGCGCCACGCCGCGCTTGAGGTCGCCCGCCCGGCCCGCGACCATGAGCGCGGCGGCCGCGTTGAGCACCGCAACATCGCGATAGGGGCCGCGCTGGCCCTTGAGAACGGCGAGCAGCGCCTTGGCGTTGTGATCCGCATCGCCGCCGCGCAGCATGTCGGGCTTGGCGCGCGTCACTCCCACATCCTCGGGCGTGATGTCGAAGGTCTTCACCTCGCCGTTATCGAGCGACGCGATCGCGGTCGGCCCGGCGGTGGTGATCTCGTCGAGGCCGTCGGAGCCGTGCACCACGAAGGCGCGCTCGGAGCCGAGGTTCTTGAGCACATGGGCGAGCGGCTCGACCCACTGCTTGGAAAAGACGCCGACCATCTGGCGCTTGACGCCGGCAGGGTTCGACAACGGGCCGAGCAGGTTGAAGATCGTGCGGGTGCCGAGCTCGAGACGGGTCGGGCCGACATGGCGCATGGCCGGATGATGCGCGGGCGCGAACATGAAACCGATGCCGGCCTGGGCGATGCAGCGGCTGATATGGTCGGGCGGGATGTCGATGCGCACGCCGAGCGAGTTGAGCACGTCGGCGGCGCCCGAGCGCGACGAGAGTGCGCGATTTCCGTGCTTGGCGACCGGTACGCCGGCGCCCGCGACAATGAAGGCCGCGCAGGTGGAGATGTTGTAGGAGCCGGACGCATCGCCGCCGGTGCCGACCACGTCGATCGCGTCCGCCGGCGCGCTGACGGGCAGCATTTTCGAGCGCATGGCCGAGACCGCGCCGGTGATCTCCTCGACGGTCTCGCCGCGCACGCGCAGCGCCATGAGGAGGCCGCCCATCTGCGACGGCGTCGCCTCGCCGGACATCATCAGGTCGAACGCCGCGGCCGCCTGCTCGCGCGTGAGCATCGCGCCGGTTGCGGCCTGTCCGATCAGCGCCTTGAGATCCATGGATTGCCTCTCAATGCGCCGCGCGGCGGGGCGGGGTGCGATGCGCGGATGCGGACGTTGCGGCCGGCGGCGCCTTGACGGCAGCGCGTTCAGCAGCAGGACGGCGACCGGTCTTCGTGTTCCAGTCGGCCGCGAGCTCGAGGAAATTGCGCAGCATCAGGTGGCCGTGCTCGGACGCAATGCTCTCGGGATGGAATTGCACGCCATGCGCGGGGAGCGACTTGTGCGCCAGCCCCATGACGAGGCGGTCGGACGTCTCGGCGGTGACGTCGAGATCCTTCGGCATGCCGGCGCGATCGACCACGAGCGAGTGATAGCGCGTCGCGCGGAATGGCGCATTGATGCCGCGAAACAGGCCCTGGCCCCGATGCGTCACCTCGGAGAGCTTGCCGTGCACCGGGACGGGCGCACGTACGATCGCGCCGCCGAATGCCTGGCCGATCGCCTGGTGACCGAGGCATACGCCCAGGATCGGAATGGTGGCGGAGGCTTTCTCGATCAACGCAAGGCAGATGCCGGCCTCGTTCGGCGTGCACGGACCGGGCGAGAGGACGATCGCATCCGGGTCGGCGGCGACCACGTCGGCGGCTGAAATCTTGTCGTTGCGATGGACGGCCACGTCAGCGCCAAGCGCGCCCAGGTAGTGGACGAGGTTGAACGTGAAGCTGTCGTAGTTGTCGATCAGGACGATCATGGCGCTGTAGGGCGCGGTCGGGCGCTGTTTGCTTGCTCGCTCAAGGTCTTAGACCGGGGCATGCAGAGGGGTCAAGGCGCGCCCGAAGGGCGCGTCCCGGGCGCGGCGCAGCGCGCGGCGGTGCCCTGCCGACCCGGGACCCACGGGCCGTCGCGCTCAGTGCTTACGGCGTGTGTCCCGGTTTGCGCTGCGCCGCGCCCGGGACACGATGCCGTGGGTTAGCTAGAGTCGCCGATCCCATGGAGGCCTCCATGAAATCCGCGACACTGGTCTCGATTGCGGCGCTGTCGCTGCTCGCGATTGTGCCGGCCCGCGCCGAGGGCGACCTCGCGCGCGCTTTCCGGGTCATTGCGTCGAAGCAATATGTCGACCTCACCCACAGCTTCTCGCCCGATACGCCGGTGTGGTCGGGCTTTGGCCAGGCCCGGATGACAGCGGCCGCGGACCCGAAGACGCACGAGCCCTACACGATCGCCAAGGACGGCTTCCGCACGACCTTCTACGAAATGGTCGGCCAGTACGGCACCCATGTCGATCCGCCGGCGCACTTTGCCGACAACGGCATCACGATGGACGAAATCCCGCTGAAGCAGATGATCCTGCGGCTGATCGTGCTGGATGATACGCCGTTCCTCGCCAAGGATCCCAACCACGCCTTCTCGGTCGCCGACCTCAGGGCATGGGAGAAGGTGCACGGCCGCGTGCCGAATGGCTCGTTCGTCGCGTTGCGCACCGACATGTACAAGGACTGGAACACCAACCCGGAGCGCTTCAAGCGGGCGCCGTTTCCGGCCTGGGCCTTCGAGACCATCCGGTTCCTCTACGAACAGCGCGGCGTCACCGCGACCGGCCACGAGGGGATGGACACCGACACGACCGACAAGATGGACTCGGAGACCTACATCCTTCAGCACGGCCACTATCAGATCGAGGTAATGGCAAATCTCGACAAAGTGCCGCCGCGCGGCGCCATCATCGTGGTGACGTGGCCGAAGGTGAAGAAGGGGTTGGGATTCCCGGCAAGGGCGTTTGCGATATTGCCGTAACTGATTCGCAAAACATGACGCCCTCATGGTGAGGAGCGCCGCGTAGCGGCGCGTCTCGAACCATGGGCGAAGAGTGCAAGGGGCGACGCGGCGGCCGTCCTTGTCCTTCGAGACGTTCGTCATCGCTGCGCGATGACGAACCCTCAGGATGAGGACAGGACGGGCGTCGCATGCGGAGCGCGATTTACCCCTTGTGGATCGGATCGATCCACTTCACCGCTTGCGGCTTCTCGACCGGCTCGATGTCGAGATTGACCACCACGGCCTCGTTGTCGCTGCGCACCAGCACGCATTCGAGCACCTCGTCGGGGCTCGCATTGATCTCCTGGTGCGGCACATAGGGCGGTACGTAGATGAAATCGCCCGGGCCGGCTTCGGCGACGTATTCGAGGTTGTCGCCCCAGCGCATGCGCGCCTTGCCGCGGAGCACATAGATCACGCTTTCCAGCGCGCCGTGGTGGTGCGCGCCGGTCTTGGCGTCGGGATGGATCGCGACCGTGCCGGCCCAGATCTTCTGCGCGCCGACGCGGGCGAAATTGATCGCCGCCTTGCGGTCCATGCCGGGTGTCTGCGCGGTGTTGGAATCGAGCGAGTTGCCAGGGATCACCCGGACGCCGTCATGCATCCATTTGTGGTCGTGGTGGGCGCTCATGCCGCGGCTCCTTGCTCGGTGGGGGCTCCCTTGATTTCTGATATAGACGGTTTTTCGCTGCGCGCCATGGGGCGCGTCGCCCGGCTCGCAGGGGGACGCATCGATGAAGAAGCTTTTGACGGTTGCGTGCCTCCTCCTCGGCGCGACGATGGCGCATGGCCAGGAGGTCTATCCGGCCCGGCCGATCACCCTCGTGGTGCCGTTCCCGCCGGGCGGCGTGACCGACACGCTCGCGCGCCTGGTGGCCGAGCGGATGAAGACGATCCTCAAGCAGACCATCGTGGTCGAGAACGTCGGCGGCGCCGGCGGCAGCATCGGCATGGGACGCGTCGCGCGCGCGACGCCGGACGGCTACACGATCGGGATCGGCAGCTCCGAGACGAACATCTTCAACGCCGTCTCGACGGCGCTGAATTACGACGTAGTCGCGGATTTCTCGCCGATCGTCGAGTTGCCCGCCTATCCGTTCCTGATCGTCAGCACGAATTCGGTGCCGGCGGCGACGCTCGAGGAGCTGGTGGCGTGGATCAAGGCCGATCCCGGCAAGGTCACGCAAGGGACCGTCGGCTACGGCAACACCCAGCATCTCTGCGGCATCCTCATGCAGAAGGCGATCGGCGTCACCTGGCAGCTCGTGCCTTATCGCGGCGGCACGCCCGCAATGCAGGACCTGCTGTCGGGCCAGTTCAATCTCATGTGCACGGCCTCCGGCAGCTTTTTGCCGCTGGTGCGTTCCAAGCAGATCAGGGCGTATGCGATCACGACGCCGAAGCGCGCCGCATCGGCGCCGGAGATTCCGACCGTCGACGAGGCCGGGCTACCGGGCCTTCACCTTGCCGTCTGGAATGCGCTGTGGGCGCCGAAGGACACGCCGCGGCCGGTGATCGACAAGCTCAACGCGGCGGCCGTCGAGGCAATGTCCGATCCGGCGTTCAAGCAGCGTATGATCCAGCTCGCGCTCGAGATGCCGCCGTCCGACGAACTCACCCCGGAGGCGCTCGCCGCCCTGCAGAAGACGGGAATCGAGAAATGGTGGCCGCTCCTGAAGGCGGCCGGCATCAAGCATCAGTGAGAGCGTGAGAGACGCCATGCGCTACGACTATGTGCCGATGCCGGAACGCAAGCCGCTGAAATGGCCGAACGGCAGGCGGCTGGCGCTGATGATCACGCTCAACCTCGAATATTGGGAGCTCACCCAGGATCGCGACGGGCCCTATGTTCCGGGCGGCCCCTCGATCAACGAGCGGCTGCTGCCGGCGCGCGTGCCCGACTTCAACAATCACTCCTGGCGCGAGTACGGCCAGCGGGTCGGCATCTGGCGCATTTACGATGAGTTCGATGCGGCGGGCGTGCCGGCGAGCTGCGCCGTGAACGGCATCCTGTGCGAGCGCTATCCGAAAATCGTCACGGCGGCGAGCGGGCGCGGGTGGGAGCTCATTGCGCACAACTACATCCAGGCCGATTTCCTGGTCGACTACCGCGACGATCCCGCCAAGGAGCGCGCCGTGATCGTGCGCACGCTCGACGCCATCGAGAAGGCGAGCGGCCGGCGGCCGAAAGGCTGGCTGTCGTCGGGGCTGCGCTGCACGGTGAACACCTCCGACATCTTGAAGGAGCTCGGGCTCACCTATCATTGCGACTACATGAACGACGAGCAGCCTTACCTGGTCGAGACCCCGCACGGGCCGCTGGTGTCGATCCCCTACACGCAGGAGGTCAACGACATCGGGATGTTCCTGCGGCGCAATTTCACCGCCGCGACCGCATTCGAGACGATGAAGGACGAATTCGACGAGCTCTATCGCGCCGGCGAGACGAGCGCACGGATCATGAGCATCGGCCTCCACCCGCACATCATCGGTCGCGCCTTCCGGGTGCGCGCGCTGCGCGATTTCCTCGCCTACGCGAAGAAGTTCGACGGCGTGTGGTGGGCGACGCGCGAGGAGATCGCCGCGTGGTATTTGGAGAACCACGCGAGATAGAGGCCGTCATTGCGAGGAGGCCGCAGGCCGACGAAGCAATCTCGATCCGCATATGCATGAGTCCGCCGGCCGAGATTGCTTCGGCGCTGCGCCCGCCTCAATGGCAATACCCGTTGTCATTGCGAGCGAAGCGAAGTAAACGCGGCTCGCGACAGAAGAAAATCGATTTGATCAATAGCATGAACCCGCAGTGGCGGGACCTTTATGACGACCTGTAGGCATCATTGCGAGCGCAGCGACGCAATCGCGATTCATTTGCGCATGCGTTTGCCGATCGAGATTGCTTCGTCGGCCTGCGGCCTCCTCGCGATGACGTTTTTAAGTCACTGCCCGCGTTTCCCCGCATTGGCGAACCGGCGCGCTTCCTCGGCGGCGCGGAAGAGGGCCTTGGCTTTGTTGATGCACTCCTGCTGCTCGGAGTCGGGGTTGGAGTCCGCGACGACGCCCGCGCCGGCCTGCACGTACATGCGGCCGTCCTTGACCAACGCGGTGCGCAGCACGATGCAGGAGTCCATGTCGCCGGCGGCCGAGAAATAGCCGACGCAGCCGGCATAGAGCCCGCGCTTTTCCTTCTCCAGCTCGTCGATGATCTGCATGGCGCGCACTTTTGGCGCCCCCGACACGGTGCCCGCCGGGAAGCCCGCCGCGAGCGCGTCGAGCGCATCATGCTTGCGATCGAGCTTGCCCTCGACGTTGGAGACGATGTGCATGACGTGGCTGTAGCGCTCGACGAAGAACTGGTCCGTCACCGTGACGGTGCCGATCTCGGCGACGCGGCCGACATCGTTGCGGCCGAGGTCGAGCAGCATCAGGTGCTCGGCGCATTCCTTGGGATCGGCGAGCAGATCTTCTTCGAGCTGCTTGTCCTCGTGCGGGGTCGCGCCGCGCGGGCGCGTGCCGGCGATCGGGCGGATGGTCACCACGTCGCCGCGCGCGCGTACGAGGATTTCGGGACTGGACCCGACCACGGCGAAATCGCCGTAATCGAGGTAGAACAGGAATGGCGCCGGATTGATGCGGCGGATCGCGCGGTAGAGCGCGAAGGCGGGGAGGGCGAAGGGCGCCTCGAAGCGCTGCGACAGCACCACCTGGAAGATGTCGCCGGCCGCGATGTAGTCCTTGGCCTTGAGCACCATGGCCTTGAACTCGGCCGGGCTCGTGTTCGACTGCGTCTCGGTCACGATCGGGCCGGCGGCGTCGATCGCCTGCTCCTTGTCGAGGGCGCGGTCGAGATCGTCGACCACGGCGGTGAGGCGCTCGGTCGCGCGCGCGAGCGCGGCCTTTGCGGAAACGGCCTTCTCGGGCCGCACCGGCGTCGCCACCATCAGAGTGTCGAGCACGGCGTCGAAGATGATCACAACGGTCGGCCGCACCAGGATCGCGTCCGGGATGCCGATCGGATCGGGATTGGGCGCGGGCAGCTCTTCGAGCAGCCGCACCGTGTCATAGCCGAGATAGCCGAAGACACCGGCGGCCATCGGCGGCAGACCCTCGGGAATGTCGATGCGGCTCTCGGCGATGAGGGCACGTAGCGCCGCGAGCGGCGGCTCGCCGCACGGCGTAAACGCATCCGGTTTGGCATGGGCCGCGCGGTTGATCTCGGCTGTGGAGCCGTTCGCGCGCCATACCGTGTCGGGATCGAGCCCGATCACCGAGTAGCGCCCGCGCGTTGCGCCGCCTTCGACGGATTCGAGCAAAAAGCTCAGCGGGCGGCGACCCGCCACCTTCAGAAAGGCCGAGACCGGCGTCTCGAGATCGGCGACGAGCGTCGTCCACACGACCTGCGGCCGCCCAGCCGCATAGATCTGCGCGAAGCTCGCGGCGGCCGGCTCGATCTGCATCGATGACCTACTGCGGGCTGCTGTTGCCGAGCGCCTGCGCGATCTCTTTCTGGTCGACAGAGACCTTGAGGTCGCTTTCGAGCCGGCTAAGGAATTGCGAGAAGACGTCGTTGGTGACCGACTCGCGCAATGCGTCGGTGAGCTGCTTCGTCTGGGGGGAGCCCGGTTCGAATTTCGGCTCGGTGATGTCGTCGACCACCATGATGATGCGCTCGGTCGGCTGCTTGCCGTCGGCGACGGCGGCCTCGCCCTTCGCGGTCTGAAAGAGCACCGCCACCGCGTTCTGCGGCAAGTCCGGGCTGTCGCCGCGCCGCTTGAGCTGTTTGGTCTTCTCGACCTGGATCTTCTCGGCGGCCGCGAGGTCGGCGAGCTTGGCGCCCGCCTTGAGCTTCGCCAGCAAGTCCTTGGCCTTGGCGTTGAGGCGCTCGACCACCTGGTCGTCGTGCCAGCGCGCCGTCACCTTGTCCTTGACCTCGTCGAGCGTGCGGTCGCGCGCCGGCGTCACTGCGTCGACATTGTACCAGATCGTGCCGCCGTCCTGCGTCTGCAGCGCCTCGTTCTCGACGTTGACGTCGGCGGAGAAGATCGCGCTGATCACGTCGGCGCCTTTCGGCAGAGTGACGGGCTTGCCGTCGGGGGAGCGGCCGGAGCGGTCGACGGCGTCGATCGTCTGGAAGGGCAGCTTGAGAGTCTTGGCGATCTGGTCGAGCGGCGTGCCGCTGCCGATCTGATCGTCCACCTTGTCGCGCAGCTTGTTGATCTCGCTGCGGGCGCGCTCCAGCGCGAGGTTCTTCTTGATCTCGGCCTGGACGTCGCTGAACGTCTTCATGTTGCCGGGCTCGATCTTGGTGACGCGCACGATGGTGGAGTTGTAGAGCCCATCGATCGCGCCGCTCACCTGATCGACCGGAAGCGTGAACGCCGCGTTCGCTACCTTCTCGTCCGGGATCTGGAACTTGGTGACGACTCCGAGATCCTTGAACTTGTCCTTGATCTCCGGGTCCTTGATCAGGTCGTCGAACGAGGTGCCGGCCTTGAGGCGCTCGGCCGCCTTGTGCGCCTCGTCCTTGCTGAAGAACAGTATCTGTTGCACGTCGCGCTTTTCCGGCGTGCCGAACATGTTCGGATTGCGGTCGTAGGCGGCCTTCACGTCGGCATCCGCGATCTCGATCGA
>DASXCK010000159.1:0-23065 GCA_036491235.1 Xanthobacteraceae bacterium
GTCTTGACCCACGCAATCGTGGGACCCTTCGATTTTCGCAAACCCAGCTCTCATGGATCGACCGATGAAATACCGTTGCGCCGTTCTCGATGACTACCAGAAGGTCGCGCTCTCGTGCGCGGACTGGTCGAAGGTGACCGACGACGTCGACGTGACCGTATTCGACCAGCCGTTCAAGAACGCCGACGAGGTCCGCAGCAAGCTCAAGGGCTTCCAGATCATCGCCATCATGCGCGAGCGCACGGCGTTCCTGCGCGATACCCTTGCGGCGCTTCCGGACCTCAAGCTCCTGATCACCACCGGCGGCCGCAACAAGTCGATCGACCTTGCAGCCGCGGCCGAGCGCGGCATCACCGTCGCGTGCACGGGTGCGTTCGGCAACCCGACCGTCGGCATCACGTTCGGCCTGATCCTCGAACTCACCCGCCGCATCGGCTTCGAGAACGCGCGCATGAAAGCGGGCGCGCCCTGGCAGGTGACGCTCGGCCACGACATCCAGGGCATGACGCTCGGCACCATCGGCCTCGGCAATCTCGGCAAACGCGCCGCCAACGTCGCCAAGGCGTTCGGCATGAAGGTGATCGCGTGGAGCCAGAACCTCACGCCGGAGAAATGCAAGGAGGCCGG
Organism: Xanthobacteraceae bacterium; assembly: GCA_036491235.1. Classification (GTDB taxonomy): domain Bacteria; phylum Pseudomonadota; class Alphaproteobacteria; order Rhizobiales; family Xanthobacteraceae; genus JAVDCA01. The sequence continues at coordinate 628 of DASXCK010000159.1, forward strand.
CGTCGAGTACGCGAGCAAGGAAGACCTGCTGCGCAACGCCGACATCGTGACGATCCACCTCCAGCTCAGCGAACGCTCGCGCGGGCTCATCGGCGAGAAGGATCTCGCGCTGATGAAGCCGACCGCGTACCTGGTCAACACCTCGCGCGGCCCGATCGTCGACGAGAAGGCGCTGATCGCGGCGCTTACCGCCGGACGGCTGGGAGGCGCCGGCCTCGACGTGTTCGACGTCGAGCCGCTTCCCGTCGACCATCCGTTCCGCAAGCTCGACAACGTGGTGCTGACGCCCCACCTCGGTTACGTGAGCGCGGAGAGCTACAAGGTCTATTATTCGGACATCGTCGCCAATATCCGCAACTTCATCGACGGCAAGCCGGTGAAGTTGATCGCCGGCTGAGAGCCTCCTTCAATCCACCTCATCCTGCGGAGCGCTCGCGTCCTTCACGCGGACGCATCTCGAAGGCGAAGCGGCCCCCTGCGATTGCGGCCCATCCTGCGAGGCTTGCGGAGTTAACCCTTGGGCGCGCTCGGCGCGACCCGAGGGTCGCGCCTCAGGACGATGTGGAGCAAGGGGTGGGCTCCAAGGCCCATTGCGGCCATGCGCCCAATGCGCGTAACCTCACGCCCTTGACGTTTTCCGCGCGGAGGCCACCATGACTCGCCGATCCCTGCAACGTCTCTCCCTCATTCTTGCCTGCTCGCTCATCCCGCTCGCGGCCCATGCCGGGCTGGTGCGCATCTACATCACCAACAGCGCGGGCGATGCGATCGACGTGATCGATCCGGCGACCAACAGGGTCGTGCAGGAGATCAAGGGCATCGAGGCGGCGCATGGCATCAACTTCTCCAAGGACGGCTCCAAGGTCTTCGTCAGCAACGAGGCGACCTCGACCCTCGATGTGTTCGACCGCGTAAGCGGCGCGTTGATCAAGAAGATCGCGCTCAGCGATCATCCCAACAACATCGCGGTGACGCCGAGCGGCGACCGCGTCGTGGTCGCGATCGCCCGCGGCAGCGGCGGCCTCGATATCATCGACACCAAGACGCTGACGCTGAAGAAGACCATCCCGACCCACGCCCGCCTGCATAACCCCTACGTGACGCCGGATGGCAAGTACGCCATCATGGGATCGATCCCCTCGAAACGGCTCATCGTGGTCGATCTCGCGACCGAAGAGATCAGCTGGCAGCTCCAGCTCGACGAAGGCGTTCGGCCGATGACTATCGAGACCAACGACGACGGCTCGACCAGGCGGATATTCGCCCAGCTTTCCAACCTCAACGGCTTCGCGGTGATCGACTTCGCCAAGCGCTGGGAGGTCGCCCGCATCAAGCTGCCGCCGGCGCCCGCCGAGTTCGAGACCGATTCCGATCGCTCCACAGCGCCCTCGCACGGCATCGGCGTTTCGCCCGACCATAAGACGTTGTGGGTGACCAGCATTCCGAACAACGCGGTCTATGTCTATTCGCTCGCGGACTTGAGCCTGATCGGCCATGTCGATTTGCCCGACCTCAAGCTCGCCGGCCACAAGCCGCTCTCGGCAGTCGCGAACTGGATCACCTTCACGCCCGACAACAAGCTGGCCTATGTGTCGAATGCGGCGCTGCGTTCGGTCAGCGCGATCGACATGCAGGCGATGAAGGTCGTCGCCGTGGTGCCAGTCGGCGAGGTGCCGAAGCGGATCAACACGATGGTGATGAACTGACGTCAGCGCGTCATGCCCGGCCTTGCGCCGGGCATTCACGTCTGGACGACTTGGCAAGAAAGACGTCGATGGCCGGGACAAGCCCAGCCGTGACGTGAAAAATCATTTCCTGTCCGCCGTCGCCCCACTTACCCAGGCCGCGATCGCCTTCCATCCGGGATCGTTCTTGTCCGGGAACTGGCGGCCGCCGGAATGAAAGGCGTCGCCGCCGCCCTCGGGCGCAAGCGGGTGCAGCAGCAGCCGGCTGGTGTCGGGTTCACCGGCGTTCACGAGCTTCGAGACGGTCGCAAAGTTCTGGCGCGATTGCTCCTCGGTCCAGGTGCTCTGCCCGGGCAGCAGCTTCTGCAGATGGAGGCCATTGTTGCTCTCCACATGGCAGAAATAGCAGCGCGTGTGACCTGGCCGCTTCTGCAAAAAGATCGGCTCGACCTTGCCCTTGAAGAATCCGTAATCGAGTGCCGGCGCCGCCATGACCTGACCGGCGAGCGCTGCGCCCAACGCGATGACGATGAACCGCCAACGACCCCACATGCGGGCCTCCCTTGGTTGGCCGCAAGACTACCGCGTATTTCGTTCACATAGAACCACGCTGTCATGCCCGCCTTGTGCCGGGCCATGACGCAGAATTTCGGAGCGATGTGATAAAGGGGTCAGGACGACGTGAGGCGATCGTCGGCTACGGCCGGCTCGTCCCTCCGGGCACGCATCTTCGGCACGGACTCGCGGCGCTGCGCGCTCAGGCGACAAACCTCGGCCTCTTCCTCGGCAACGCGACGAATGATGAACGCGCGCTCGACGTCGGTCAGTTGCGTCTCGAGCAGGAACTTGTAGCGGTGGATGTTCTGCCGATGGACGAGTATCCGAATCGTGGCTTCGTCTGTCACTGGGTACCCCCTCGGGCAAGCTTCACGACGCACCAACTCGACAAGTCGCAACCTGAGGATCGGGTTCCGCAACGTCAGCGTAAAGGCTTGCTTTACGAATAATCGCCGACTTTACGCAGAATTTCCGGCGCAGAAATTTCCATGCGTTGGTGAAACGCTCTCCGCGCGGGCGTTAGGCCGTTGGGGCCAAGGATGCAGTGCAGCGTGAGGACTTCCGATGATCCGTTCCCAATACCGATCCAGCCGAGAATCCACCTGTCGAGGGCCGCGCCGTCGTCAGCCTGCTGCCCGCTTTCCGCGCCGCCTGGATGGCCGGCATCCTCGCGATCAGGCCGATGCAGCAGTCGTCGGGATGATCAATCGCGCGGTTCTTGCTGCGCGCGCATCTCGCACATGAGATCGGCGAGCGTCCGCCGCAACCCGTGCATCTGGTCGACCAGGCTCAGGATCACGCCGATGCCCGGATCGTTCACGGCGAGGTCGTGCCGCAGATCGCGGATCAGCGCGGCGCGCGCCACATCGGCGTCGGTGAAGGCGGGCTCCGCCGCGCTGCCGCCCGGAACGAGCCACTCCTCGGAAATCCATGCCTCGAGCGTGCCGTCGTCGAGGCGTGCGCGCAGCAAAAATTCCTGCCGGGTGATCGTCATGGCTGCATCTCCCGCCGCGGATCGTAGGATTTGCCGGCAAGCCATCCGGCAAGGAAGCTTTCCAGCTCGGGATCGGGCGTCGGCGGCAACATCACCTTGAGCCGCACCAGCTCGTCGCCATGGCCGCCGCCGCGGCGCTGCACGCCCTTGCCCTTGAGGCGGAGCACCGCGCCGGTGTTGGAATGCTTCGGCACCCGCATCATCACGGGACCGGTCGGCGTCGGCACCGGCACCTCGCCGCCGAGCACGGCCTCGCTCAACGTGATCGGCAGTTCCACATGGATGTCGTCGCCCGCGCGGGTGAAGAAGCGATGTGGCCGGATCGTGACCTCGACCAACGCATCGCCTGGCTTGCCGGTGCCGCGGCCGGGCGCGCCCTTGCCGCGCAGGCGCAGCGTCTGTCCGTCGTCGATGCCGGCCGGGATCTTCACTTCCAGCGTACCGCCGTCGGGCACGTTGAGGCGCATGGTGCCGCCATTGACGGCGTCGAGAAAATCGACGGTCAGCCGATAGTGCATGTCGGCGCCCGGCGCGTTGGCGCGCGCATGCGCCTGCCGCCGCAGGATCTCGGCAAAGAGGTCATCGCCGGTCGCGAAATCCTCGTAGCCCGACGCGTCCGCGTAGACGTGGTCGGCATCACTCGCAAAATCTTTGTAGAAGCGCTGCTGCGGCCGCTCGGCGCCGGCCGCGTCGATCTCGCCGCGGTCGAATTTCGCGCGCTTGTCGGGATCGGAGAGCAGATCATGGGCCGCGGAGACTCGCTTGAATTGCTCCTCGGCCTGCTTGTTGCCCGGATTGAGGTCCGGGTGGAATTTCTTCGCGAGCTTGCGATAGCTCTTGCGAATATCGTCGAGCGAGGCGGTCTTCTCGACGCCGAGGATTTCATATGGATCCGTCAAAATATCCTCCTCACACCGCGACCGGCCGCCGTCATGGCCGGGCTCGTCCCGGCCATCCAGGTCTTTGGTTTCCGAAGACCGCGTAGGCGTCGCACAGACGGCGTGGGCACGGCGGATACGGCGCCGTGCCCTTCACAATCATCGTGGCCGCCTTTGCCTACCCTACCGCACTCTGCGGGAGCCAGAATGGCCCCCTACGCCTCGGCCGCCGCAAGCGCGCGCTCGTCCGACTTGGCGGACGGAGCCCGCGCCGGCTCCAACGCCGCCGCGACGGCGTCGTCGACCCGTTCGAGCCAGATGAACTCGATCTGGCGACGCACCTCGTCGGGGACATCCTCGAAGTCCTTGCGGTTGCGCGCCGGCAGCATCACGCGCGTGATGCCCGCGCGCGCCGCCGCCGTGACCTTCTCCTTGACGCCGCCGATCGGCAGCACCAGGCCGCGCAGGCTGATCTCGCCCGTCATCGCGGTGTCGCTGCGCACCGTGCGCTCGCTCATCAGCGAGACCAGCGCAAGGAACATCGCGACGCCGGCGCTCGGCCCGTCCTTCGGGGTGGCGCCCGCCGGGACGTGGATGTGGATATCGCTCTTCTCGAAGCGCTCCGGGTCGATGCCGAACGACGCCGCGCGGTTCTTCACGACGCTCAGCGCCGCCTGCGCGCTCTCCTTCATCACGTCGCCGAGCTGGCCCGTGAGGATGAGCCTGCCGTTGCCGGGCAGCCGTGTCGCCTCGATGAAGAGGATGTCGCCGCCGACCGGCGTCCAGGCGAGCCCGGTCGCGACGCCGGGGACGCTCACGCGCATTGCCACCTCGTCCTCGAACCGCGGCGCGCCAAGGATCGCCGCAAGATCATCCGCCTCGATGCGGATCGGCCCGCTCCGGCCTTCGGCGATGCGCACCGCGGCGTGACGCAGGGCCTTGCCGATCTCGCGCTCGAGATTGCGCACGCCCGCCTCGCGCGTGTACTGCGCGATGATGGCGCCGAGCGCCGCGTCGGATATCTCCACCTGGCCGGATTGGAGCCCGTTCGCCTCCATCTGCCGGCGCACCAGATAGCGCCGGGCGATCTGCAGCTTCTCGTCGCCTGTGTAGCCCGACAGGCTGATGATCTCCATGCGGTCGCGCAGCGGCCCCGGGATCGTGTCGAGCATATTTGCAGTCGTGATGAACACGATCCTGCTCAGATCGAATGGCACCGCGAGATAGTTGTCGCGGAACGTATTGTTCTGCTCCGGATCGAGCACCTCGAGCAGCGCCGCGCCCGGATCGCCCTGAATGCCGGCGCCGAGCTTGTCGATCTCGTCGAGCATCATGACGCAGCTGCGCGAGCCGGCCTTGCGGATCGCCTGGATGATGTTGCCGGGCAGCGCGCCGATATAGGTGCGCCGGTGGCCGCGGATCTCGGCCTCGTCGTGCACGCCGCCGAGGCTGACGCGCACGAACTTGCGGTTCATGGCGCGCGCGATCGACTGGCCGAGCGACGTCTTGCCGACACCAGGGGGGCCGACGAAGCACAGGATTGGTGCCTTGCCGTTGGGCGCGAGCTTGCGCACCGCCAGGTACTCGATGATGCGGCGCTTGATCTTGTCGAGGCCGTAGTGGTCCTCGTCGAGGATTTTTCGCGCCTGCACGATGTCGATCGGCGTCTCTTCGGGCAGCGCCCAGGGCAGCTCGATCAGCCAGTCGAGATAGCTGCGCACCATGCCGTATTCGCCCGCGGCTTCGGGCATGCGCTCGAGCCTGCGCAGCTCCTTGCGGGCCGCGTCCTCGACCTCCTTCGGCATCTTCGCGTCGGTGATCGCCTTGGTGAGCTCGGCAATCTCCGCCGCCTTGCCCTCCTCGCCCTCGCCGAGCTGCTTCTGGATCGCGGCCATCTGCTCGCGCAACAGCACCTCGCGCTGGCGCGCGTCGAGCGCCGCCTTGGTCTGCTGGCCGATCTCCTGTGACAGCCGCAGCACCTCGATGCGGTTCGCGAGCGTGCGCGACACTTTATCCATGCGCGCCACGATATCGACCGTCTCCAGGATCTCCTGCTTCTCCTCCGGCTTCGCGTCCATGTAGGCGGCCGCAAGGTCGGCCAGCGTCGGCGCAGCGTCGACCGCCTCGACCGTCGCCAACAGCTCCGCCGGCGCCTGCGGCAACAGCTGCAGCGCTTCGAGAAGCTGGTTCTTCAGGTTGAGGAAGCGCGCGTCGATCTCGGACGTGCGCGTCGCCGGCTCCGGAATGCGCCGCACGCGGGCGACGAAGAACGGCCAGCCGCCGAGAAACTCTTCGATCTGGAAGCGCTGCTCGCCTTGGGCGACGAGATGATGCGTGCCGTCCGGCGCGGTGAGAAAGCGCACCACGTTGGCGACCGTGCCGAAACGATGCATGTCGATCGCCGACGGATCGGCGTCCTTCGCATCGCGCTGCATCAGGATGCCGACCGGGCGCTGCTCGCGCATCGCCTGCTGGGCCGCCAATATCGACTTGGTGCGGCCGACCGTGATCGGCATCACCTGCTCGGGAAACAGCACGGCGCTGCGCACCGGCACGATAATGAGCGCGTCGGGCGGGATCGGCGGATAGCTCGCAGCCGAGCCGCCGCCGTCGCGGGCGCTCAAGGCTTCCATATTTTGGGTATCGATCATCTGATTAATCCGATTTCTGCATCGTGATCGCGAGACAACCGTGCACGAAGGCGCGGCGGATACCGTCGTAGCGGCCGGCCGGCAGCCGTACGCGACGCGCGAACCGGCCTTGCGGGAGCTCGAGCCGATGGATCACGGCCGTGCGCAGCTCGCCCGGCAACACGCGGGTGCCGGCGACGACGAGGTCGCTACCCTCGATTGCGACCTCGACCTCGTCGGGATCGACGCCGGGCAGCGCCACCAGGACCAGGACCTCGCGGCCGGTCTCCAGGATGTCGACCGGCGGCTCCCAGGTCGGAAGCCGCGCCGTCGAGCGCACCGGCCGAAACATCTCGCGATGCAGCCGCTCCGCCCGTGCGAGCATCTCGCACGCCTCCGACCACATCCAATCGCGGGGGAGATCTCGTTCCAACTTACGCCCCTGGGTTTGTCAGGAGCGTGAGATGGGAATTCAGTCCACCGTTTGCAACGCCGGCGGGCGCCGACGCATCCCAGGACGGCGCGTCCGGCGCATGGCCCCTCGGCGCATATCCTTGCCGGCGAACCGGCGTCCACCCCCGATCACGCCGGTGGCAGGCTTTCGTCGGCATACGCGCTAGTGCGACATCAGCACCGGTACCGTCATAGTGCCCAAAATGCCGCGCGTCACACCGCCGAGGATGAACTCGCGCAGGCGCGAATGGCCGTAGCCGCCCATGACGAGGAGATCGGCACCGACGTCGGCCACGTGCGACAGGAGAGTATCGCCGACCTTGCCCTCGGTCGCGACGATCCGCTTCACGTCGACCTCGAGATCGTGCCGGGCGAGGTGCTCGCCGATGTCGGCGCCCGGCAGATCGTCGCTCTTGCCCGCATCGCCCTGCACGATGACGACCTCGACCGCCTTGGCGCGACGGAGGAACGGCATGGCGTCGCCCACCGCGCGCGCCGCGCTGCGCCCGCCGTCCCATGTGACCAGCACGCGGTCGAGCGTGAGGCCAGCCTTCTGGATGTAAGGCACGACAAGCACCGGACGACCGGCGTCGAACAGCGCCGCTTCGATCACGAGATCCTCCAGCGGCGCCTTGCCGGGCTCCGCCTGCCGCACCACGGAGAGGTCGAAGCGCCGCGCCATCCGGCCAAATGTCTCGGCCGCGCCCGCGAGGCTCGCGTCCACCCGCCGCGCCTCGGCCGAAACGCCGTTGCGCCGCGCCACCTCCTCGAAACGGGCGATGACCGCCAGGGCCGCGCCCTGCCCCTCCGCGCGCTGCTCGTCGATCCAGTCGACCGGGACGGAGTCGCCGATCCCCATCGTCGGCGGTATGAAAGGATCCAGGGCAAACGCAATGCCGGCAAGATGCGCCTCGAAGGCCACCGCGACCGAGACCGCGTAGTCGATGGTCGCGTCGCCGCTCGCCCGGGTCGACAGATGAAATGCGATGTCCTTGATCATGGCCGGCTCGCCTCGTCACTCAGCGCGTAGGATGGATTGAGCGCAAGCGAAACCCATCATTTCAACGGCAGCTCATGGATGATGGGTTTCAGGCTTCGCCCTCAACCCTACGCCGTACGCAACTATCGCCTCCCGAGCATAGCAGCCGGACCAGGCCCCCAACCGGCCTGATCTTGCACGCCAGATCATGGCAGGATGCATGCTTCGCTTGGCACCCTGCTTTATTGGGCTTGTGACATGACCATCGATGCGGGCCCCCTCCTCACCGACCTCTATCAGCTCAACATGATCCAGGCCTATCTGGACCATGACGAGACGCAGCCTGCGGTATTCGAGTTCTTCATCCGCGCGCTGCCGGCGCGGCGGCGCTTCGTCATGGCGGCCGGGATGGAGCAGGTGCTCGCATTCCTTGAGACCCTCAAATTCTCGGCGCCCGAGATCGACTGGCTCGCGTCGACCGGCCGCTTCGACAAGCGCATGCTCGATTATCTCGCGGCGCTGCGCTTCACCGGCGACGTGCACGCGATGCCGGAAGGCGCCATCTGCTTTCCCAATGAGCCGATGCTGCGGGTGACGGCGCCGCTGCCGCAGGCACAGCTCGTCGAAAGCCGCATCATCAACATCGTTCACTTTCAGTCCCTGATCGCCAGCAAGGCGGCGCGGGTCAAGCTCGCGGCCGGCGACAAGCCGGTCGTCGATTTCGGCCTGCGCCGGGCGCACGGCGCCGAGGCCGGACTGATGGCGGCGCGGGCGAGCTACATCGCGGGCTTTGCCGGCACCGCGACGGTGCTGGCTGAGCAGCTTTTCGGCATTACGACCTTCGGCACCATGGCGCATTCCTACATCGAGGCGCATGACGACGAGGCGACCGCCTTCGAGAATTTTGCCCGCGCGCGGCCGAACAATCTCACGTTCCTGCTCGACACGTACGATACTGAAGCCGCGGCGCGCAAAGTCGTCGCGCTGGCGCCGAAGCTCAAGGCGCTCGGCATCACGATCCGCGCGGTCCGCCTCGATAGCGGCGACCTCCCGGCACTCGCACGGCGCGTACGCCGCATCCTCGACGACGGCGGCTGCGCCGGCGTCACGATCTTCGCGAGCGGCGGGCTCGACGAGGACGAGATCGCCGACATGCTGCACGCGGGCGCGCCGATCGACGGCTTCGGCGTCGGCACCAGCCTGACGACGTCGTCCGACGCGCCGACCCTCGATTGCGCCTACAAGCTGCAGGAATATGCCGGCCTGCCGCGACGCAAATATTCGCCCGGCAAGGAGACCTGGCCGGGACGCAAGCAGGTCTGGCGCCGCTATGGCGCGGACGGCCGCATGGCGGAAGACATCATCGGGCTCGAGAATGATGTGCAGCCCGGCGAGCCGTTGCTCGCACACGTGATGCGGGACGGACGCCGGGTCCAGCCGGCGCCGCCGCTCGACGACGTGCGCGGCCACGCGGCGCGCGAGCTCGCGCGCCTGCCCGATGCCTTGCGTTCCCTCGGCCCCGGCGACGCCTATCCGGTCCGGATCGCCGACGGGCTTGTGCGGCTCGCTGCCGAGACCGATCGGCGCGTGATGCGGCAGGAGTAATTACCGCCCTGCCGTGATACGCGCGCGCAGGCGCGACGGAACCGGAACCACCAGCGCTTCGTTTCCAGGACGGAGCAGTTGGCGATGAACAAGGCAATCCTCGGCAGCCTGAGCGAGCGGCACCTCTTGCTGTTCGGAGCGATCGTCCAGCTGTTCGCCCAGTACGAGCTGCTGATGCAGGAGGTCATGACCAAGGTCTCGGGCGCCGACCGGGCCGCGATCATGCTCCTCACCCGCCGCCTCGACTTCGGCGAGAAGCGCCGTGCGTTGCTCGATCTGCTCTATCACTGGACCGTGCCGGTCGATCAGTACGACCGGCTCAGCGCCTTCCTGCTGGTCCCCGAAAACTTGTCGCAACTGCGCCACGACATCGCGCATGCGGCATGGATCGCGGATCAATCGTCGAGCTGGATCCAGCCGGACTGGATTTTGCGCATACCGCCGAGCGTCAAGCCGCTGTATCCCGACCCGCGCGCCGGCAGCGAGCGCTTCATCGAGCGCACCGACGACAAGATGACCTACACGCTCCAGGGTCTCGAAGACATCGTCAACTCGCTCGCCTCGAACTACGAGCTATTGGTGGAATATCTCGGGCAGATCGACCTGATCCACAAAGACGCGCGTCCGGCGGCGGCTGCCGCCGCCGCGCAAGACCGATGACGAGTTGTCATGGCGGGCTCGTCCCGGCCATCCACGTCTTCTACCCACGTAAGAAAGGCATGGATGTCCGCGACAAGCGCGGGCATGACGGGAAAATTGACTTGAGAATGCCTCTACGTCGGCATCGCCGGCGCGGGCGTGGCACGTACCTTGGGCGCGCGCGTCTGCGCCTTGTCCCACGCCAGCACCAGCGCGAGTACGATCATCGCCGCAATGCCGACGATGTTGACCAGGGTCTGCGCGACGAGGCCGTCGTTGTAGCTCGTGAGCGCGAAGTGACCGAGCACCGACAGGAGGATCCCCAGGCAGAAGATGTGCAGCGAGTTCTGCCCGCAGGCGATCATCCATTTGCCGGCCCGCGTCGACAGCATGGCGCTCTCGGGCCGCACCAGCCGGGCGACCGTCAGCGCGAGCGCGATGAAGCCCGCGAGCCTCACAGGATTGAGGTTGGTCTTGTCGCCCACATAGGGGGCGAGCAAGGTGAACAGAAAGTCGGGCGCGTCGGTGAAGTTCGATTGGATCATCCACGACGCGCTGATCACCGCGGCGACGCCGGCCACGGCCATCGCCGACCAGGCGAGCCATTTGCTGTCCGACAGCCATGGCACGCCGCGCACCTTCGAGTAGCCGACGACCGCGCCGATGACGAACAGGAACTGCCAGGCGAGCGGGTTGAAGAACCAGGTCGCGCCGGCCGGAAAGCCGTGCGTCTGCCAGCCCATGACCTGGGTGAGCGCATAGAGCGCCGCGGACGGCAGCAGAGCCCACCACGGATTGCGCGCGATCGCCGCCAAGATAAGCGGGAAGCCGGCGAGCAGCGCGATGTAGAGCGGCAGGATGTCGAGGAATTGCGGCTGGAAACGCAGGAGCAGCATCTGCGCGACCGCCGCCGGCGGGTCGTCGAGGAAGCTCGAGATCTTGAACGACTGGGTGTAGCTCGGATCGTCTACCGCGACGATCGAATAGGACACGAGCGTCGCGAATATGGCGAAGACGAAGATGTGGGCGACATAGAGCTGCCAGACGCGATGATAGATGTGCGCGGCCGCGACCGGCAAACCGCGGTCGAGGATGCGTCCATAGGCGAGCGCCGCCGCATAACCGGAGATGAAGACGAACACCTCGGCGGCGTCGCAGAACGCTGCCGAATGCAGCGTCACGTTGGACAGGAAGTTATTCGGAACGTGGTCGACGAAGATGCACATCAGCGCGAGGCCGCGAAAGAAATCGAGGCGAAGGTCGCGCCCGGAGGCCGGTCGCGCGGCCGCACGCGCCTCGGCAGCCCGGCCCGGCGCCGCGCGGGGGCGCAGGGCAATCGAGAGTGACGTAGCCATCGTCCGGCCTCACGTTCCGTTGCGAGCGCCGCCCCGGCGGGCGCCGAAACGACACAACCCGTGGCTCGGCCCCTGCCAAGCAGATGTGATCGCTCCGCGAGACTTTCCTCCCCCTGCGCGCTCGATTTAATGTCGATTTTATTTTTGTCGCGCTGGACGCCCGATTTCGGGAAAAACCTGCCGGGTCGATGAATCAAATGCTTTCCGCGTGCCCGTCCGGCGTCCGTGCGTGTACCTCTCACGATATTGTGGCTGGAGCATGGTCCGGAACAGGCCGGCTCTGGATCCGAGCCGGCCGATCGCTCGTCGACCCGCCTCGCGGCGTTCACTTCGAGAGCGTCAGACGATAGCTCGTGCGGTCCGCGCGATAGATCGACGTGCCGGTGTGGGTCACTTCGTTGTTGCGGGTGTGGAAAGTGACGCGGCGGACCAAAAGCGGCTGCCCGCGCTTGATGCCGAGAAGCCGGGCCTCTTCCTGATCGGCGGCGCGCGCCTCGATTTCCATCTCGCCGTGATGGACGATGATGCCTTCGCGGATGCGCAGGTAGTCGACGATCGCGGAAGTCTCGATGTCCTGCTTGGTGAGGCGCGCGCAATGCTCGGCGCGTATGTAGCGATCATCGATGGCGGCCAGCATGTCCTTGTGGAATCGCAGCCGCCGCACGAAGACCACGGGCGCGCCCACGGCGAGACCCAGACGTTCCGCGACGTCCTCCGGCGCCGGCAGGCTCGGCGCGAAAGTCCCGACCTTGACGTTGAATCCGCCGGCGGTCTGCGTCCAGGCCTCGAGGAAACTCGTGAGCGTCAGCTTCTCTTTGAACTTCTTGCGCCGCACGAATGTGCCGCGGCCCTGGATGCGGTAAAGCACGCCTTCACCGACCAACTCGTCGACCGCACGCCGGACCGTGATCCGGCTGACACCGAAGCGCTTGGCGAGACTGGCGTCGGAAAAGGATTCGTTCTTCAGGTCGGGATGGGCGCGGATCATCTCCTCGATCCCCGCCTGAACCTGCCGATACAGCGGAAGTCCTTCGGCGAATAGTTTGACATCCAACATGCGCAACCGCTAGTCTTGTTATAACATCATGTCAACAACCCTAAGATTTCTGGTCCCGGGGTTGGTCCGTGCGGAGCGTGGCTCTTTTTACGAAAAGAGGAAGCAGACGTGGCCAAGAAAAGTCCGATGCCGATCGACATCCTGGTCGGGCAGAACATCCGCATCTGCCGGCTGCAGCAGAGGTTCTCGCAGACCGAGCTCGGCCGGCGCATCGGCGTCACCTTCCAGCAGGTGCAGAAGTACGAGAAGGGCGCCAATCGGGTCGGAGCGAGCCGGCTGAGCCAGATCGCCGAGGTGCTGAATGTACCGCTAGTGGCCCTGTTCGACGGCAGCTCGACCGCGACGCAGCAGGCCGAGCGTGAGGAGACGCCGCGCGCGCTGCTCGCCAATCCGCACTCGCTGCGGCTGCTGCAGGGCTTCGACAAGATCGGCAGCGACGCCGCCCGCGCGGCTCTGCTCCAGCTCGTCGACGCGCTCGCCGACGAAGACTCTTCCGGCAAGGACGCGCACAGACAGTAGGATCGCGCGTGGCCAGGCTCCTCGGCCGGGCAAACTTCGGAGCAGACGATCGCCGTCAATCGTGAGACCGTATTTCGTTACGGGATACTTCATTCATATCTGAATATTTGCGGCTTCTTCTCTCCCGTCATAGGCGACACTTCTCTCACATTTGAGATTGCCCCAGGGCGGGGTTGGCAATCTGGCGCGGGCACGATCGAACGACACGGCGCGAACGCGGCCACTCAGCGAAAGGCGCAATCGAAGGCGTGACGTGCGGCATCAGACCGAGAGCAGGCCGACGATCGATCCGCTTCTTCGACGCCGGCCTCCCCCAATGGCCACCCGCGGTCGGAAAGAAATCGTGTGAGGAAGAATCCGGCCGGCAGAGCAGCGCCGCCCGCTTGGATGACAGGGAAATGGGCTATGCCGAGCGGAAAATCCTGATCCGAGCTTGCCGGACGTTGCCAATGTGCACCACTCATATCGGCCCCATCCCGCACGCCGCCGCAGCTTCCGCCGCTCGCGACGACTGAGCCCGGCCGAAGCTCCGGGTGCCGAAAAAATCCGCCACGCGGTTTGAACCCATCGCCGTTTTTGCTGACGCACTCCCCAATGAGCCGGCACAGGGGCGCTGCTCACTGGAATGTTAGTAGAAACGGTACCTCAGACTCGAAATACCGAATTCGCGCCCACGGCGCCGGCACGGCGTTTGCCGCTCCGGTTGCGGGAGGTCGTTGGTGTCGCGATGGGTCGGGAGAGGTGGGGGAGAATACATGGCTAAGCCCCCGCGTCCCCCGGTCCCGCCATTTTTCTCGACGGACATGTTCGCCGAGCACGAGCGCGTCACCGCATGGCGCGAGATGATCCGCAGCCTGGCGCACCTCGATGTCGTGCCTCTGCCCGACACGCCATTCTACGCGCGGGCCAAGATTCGGCTGTTGTCCGATACCGCGATCGTATCCGGAGCAGGATCGTTGGCGAGTTCGGGCCGCAGCCGCGAACTCGTCGCCGACAGCAATGACTCCCTGATCTTGCAGGTCACGTCCACGGATGGGGAGCTCTCGCAGCAGGGACACGACATACCCGTCGCGGCCGGCGACGGGGTCCTTCTGTCCAATGCCGAGGCCGGCACCTTCAGCTTCCGGTCCGAGCAATCTTCCCTCGGCATCGTACTGCCGCGCGACGCCCTCCAGCCGCTGCTGATCGACCCCGATATCATCGGCCGCACCATTCCGAAGGACAGCGATGCGCTACGGCTGCTCAAAGCGTACGCGGCTGCCATCGAGTGCGAGCCCGAGATCACGAACGCTGAATTGCAGCGTTCGGTCGCCGCGCACCTGCAGGGTCTCGTCGCGCTCGCGCTCGGCGCCACGGCAGACGCGGAGGCAACCGCACAGTCGCGCGGTTTGCCGGCGGCACGCCTGCATGAGGCAAAGACATATGTGCTGCGCCACCTCGGCCAATCGAGCCTGTCGGCGGCGCATGTCGCGGCCCACCTCGGCGTCACGCCCCGCTACGTCCATATGCTCTTCGCGGCCGAACCCCTGTCGTTCTCGCAATTCGTGCTCTCCGAGCGGCTTGCGCGCGCCCACCGCATGCTGAGCGAGCCGCGCTATGCCGGCGAGACGATCAGCGCGATCGCCTACGCGGTGGGCTTTGCGGACCTGTCGCATTTCAACCGCAGCTTCCGCCAGCGCTACGGCGGCACGCCGTCCGACGTGCGCGCGACGCGCGTTCGCGAAAGCGACGATACCTAGATTTTCCTCGCCTGCTCGAACGCCTTCTGCGGCTCCGCAGGACCGACTATCCTTTCGGCGCCACGCCGAGATGGATCGTGCGCGGCTCGTCCACGGAGGCCGCCCCGTGTTTCGGCCGGCTCCTCCAAAATTTGCGCACGCACGCACATCTCGCAGATCGCGGGCGCGGGATGTGTCGGGGGTCCGCGAAAAGTGCTTGCAATCTACATTTAGTGCTTTTATTTTGCAACCAGTTGCAGTAAGCAATTTACCTGGGAAGCCCTGACAAGGAGACCGGCGCATGATCGATATCTCGACCGACCACGGCACCATCACCGTCGAGCGTACGCTCGAGGCGCCGGTCTCGCGCGTCTACACCGCGTTCGCGGACCCCAAGCAGCGCGAGGCCTGGGGCGCACCGTCCGACACCGCGGTGTTCGTGTACGACGAGGCGGATTTCCGGGTGGACGGACGCGATCTCGCCCGCTGCGGCCCCAAGGACGATCCGCGGTTTCGCGTCGAGACACGCTATGTCGATATCGTGCGCGAGCGGCGCGTGGTGTCGACCGAGACGGTTCGCGATCTCGACAAGCTGCTCGCCGCCAACATCACGACGTTCGAGATGCGGCCCGAGGGCGAGCGCACGCACGTGAGGATCACCGTGCAGGTCACTTCATTCGTCGGTCCCGACATGATCAAGAACACCAAGTTCGGTCACGAAGGATCACTCGCCGGCATGGCCCGCTACGTCGAGCGGGCGACGCGCGACGCTGGATGAAGCTGACGGCCGCGATCGCGACGGCGTACGGAGGCACTAGGCTTCTCGGCTTCGGTGATCAGGCAAGCCTTTCCGTCGCGCTCGAAGATCACCATCGGCGTTCCATCGACCAGGCGGCCGATTTATCGCCGGGTGCGCCGACGAGGAACCGGCGGAGAGTCCGTACCGCGGCGTCGTTGCACGCGCGCCAGACACATTCGGTGACGCCATTTCGCTGCGGCCGCTTCAGTTGAGGCGAGGAGCAAAAGGTAACGGAGCGCTGCGTACGCAAGTCCGGTAATTCGGACCTCTGCCCTTTTCAATTTAATGTCGTGTGTCGATTTCTCTGGTGCCACGTTCCGAGCACATTTTCTTCCCACCGTTGGAAAGTGCGGTGGCGCGATTCTTATGCAGCGAGGGGGCTCGCAAGCAATCGGAGGGGGAAATGAAATCACCAGTCGTCAAGCGCTCGATTGTGATCGGCGGTCATAAGACGAGTGTCAGTCTGGAAGATGCGTTCTGGAAAGGACTCAAGGAGATCGCGTCGCAACGCGACCAGACCTTGTCCGAGCTGGTCGGTTCCATCGACGCTGAGCGCCGTCATGGAAATCTGTCGTCGGGTCTTCGCCTTTTCGTGCTCGATTACTATCGCAGCAAAATCAGCCCCACGATGGCTGATCGAGAGTCAGATCTTGAACGCACAGCGGTCGCCAGGTCGATACCGTAGTGCGGGCAAGGCCCGGTTCAATGCATTGCGGTCCTGCAACCTGCCATGAACTCCGTATGCATCTGGGCAATTGCGGAGAGGTAGCTGGTCTGATCGGGACGCTCGATCAATAGCGACTTGCATATGTCGAGCCATAAGAGCCGAAGGCTTTCCAGGACGACGCGCCGCTCAGGGTCGGCGACGCGCTCTATCGCGCGATCGCATTCGGCTGCCTTGCTCCATGGATCCAACGACATCGCCGGCCCCTTTACGGAAGCGACTACAAAGACGGAAGCGAACACAAATCGCGGCAGGCCGACATGATGCCGGCCTGTTCGTCGGTGCCCCAGGCGAGAAGCGTCCAGCGCTTCAATGCCTTTGGAACGATATCGGTGAGGACGTATTTCGCGCAGCTTCAGTTTGGATCGTAAGTTTTTTTACATTGTGCTTCGAATTTAGCACGGCACCGCGACATTGGCTGTCACGCGCACACCACAGTCATGCTGAAATGCGCATCGTTGCGCTACCTCGGCACCTCAATTTCGGGCGGAGGATTCAGGCTGGCGATTTGCCAGGAATCGTGACGTTCGGCACGCGCGGCGGCGCATTGAAGGAATGGGCGACATGGCATTATGGGCCTCGGACGGCCGTCACGACGGGCTCGAACCCGGATGCCGAACCCGGTGCCTTCGCCCGCTATCAGCGGCGAAGCGGACATCGGCCGTGGGATGCCTTACGCCGCGGCTCCAATTGGGCTTCGCTTCTCGGACAGGAATCTGTGCATCGTCGTTGCAATATTCTTTATTGCGGTTTCGGCCTCTGTAGCACGCCTTTCCGCGTCCATTGCCCGGCTTTCGGCCGCTGATATCTCCATTCGAGCGGCTGCAAGCTCCGTCCCGGCGCGTTCCAGCTCAAGCTCAATCTCCTGCAGTTTCAGCGATTTCCTCTCAACTTGCGTTTCGGCGGCACGACGCGCCATTTCCGAGCCTCGTGCCCGCTCCTGTGCAGCTTCTTCGGTCTGCCGAAGGTGCTCGAACGCACGCTCGAGCAACTCGAGCGTCTCGGCGCCGACCCCTTCGGCTGGAGGAAGCTGGGGTCGAAAACTCAGCACATTGGGCCCGCCCTGGCCGGCAGCAAGGTGATTGCGCATGTGCTGCTGCAGCCAGTCCATGTTGATTCTTCCTTCTCCCGCTACTCCCGATGAAGGTGGCCGCGTCGTGGTTAATGGCCGGTAAAAGGAAAGAGCGACTGACGCCGGGGTCCGGGCGCGCGCTGATCGCGATCGCTCACCCATGCGACCCATTAGGTACGCCATCAAGGTCACCCGGGACGGGTCACTCTGGAGCGGGTCGATCGGAACGCAGAGCGCGTGCGCGGCCATGATCTCGGGAACGCCGCTGCACAGCTCGAGCGGGAGCCGGGCAAGGGACTATTTGTCGGGGGCGTGAGGCTCCCGCTGGCGTCGGCCGAGCTGGGTTTGATCGACGGGTACGAGTTCGTGGTGCAGCCCAGGCTGGCGGCCCACGGACCCGCGTTGTTTACGGGTTATCGAAGCGGATCGACTTGAAGCTCGTGAGCCGGCTGGAATTCGGCTCGGGGGCAGTTGCGATGCGGTACGAGCCGAGAAGGTAGCGATCGGGCGGTCGGCGACGGCATCACGGCCCCGCCGCCCAGGAATCCTTCGATCTTACGCCGCGACGCCGACGAGTCCCCTCTCGGTCAAGAGCCTGCGTATGGTCGCTTCGACGCTTTTGAGTGCGTTTTCGGCCTCTGCGGCGCGCCTTTCGGCGTCCCTGGCGCGGCTCTCGGCCGCCGACGTGTCGGTTCGAGCGGCTGCCAGCTCGGTCGCGGCGCGCTGCAATTCAAGTTCCATCTGCTGCAGCTTCAACGAATTCCGCTCGGCCTGCGTTTCGGCGGCGCGGAGAGCCATTTCCGAGCTACGCGCCCGTTCCTCGGCCGCGTTCACCTGCTCGATCGTTCTGCGCGCCAACATTTCGGCACGCGCATGCCGTTCGGCGGCTGCCTGTTCGGTCTGCCGAATATGCTCGACCGCCCGCTCGACCAGTTCGAGCGTCTTGGCGCCGACCTCTCCGGATTGTGCCGGCTCGGATCGAAGGCTCAGCACATTGGGCTCGCCCTGGCCTTCTGCAAGGTGCCTGCGCATGTGCTGCTGCATCCAATCCATGTTGCTGATTCCTCCCCACACAGCTTACACGAAAGTGGTCGTGTCATGGTTAACGAATGGTTAACGGAAGGGGTGGCCGGTGCCGTAATCGGCTCCGGCATGGCCACGGCGCCGTCCAGAACCGATCACCCCACCCCCATAGCCTCCGCCGACCCCGGCGCCTCCGCCCGCTCCTCGACCGGGCCCGCTTCGCGGCTCAGGCTCAGGGCCGAGTTGATCAGCCCGACGTGGCTGTAGGCCTGCGGGAAATTGCCCAACATGCGGCCGGTGGCCGGATCGATCTCCTCGGCGAGCAGCCCGACGTCGTTGCAGCGTGCAAGCAGACGTTCGAACAGCTTGCGCGCCTCCGCGCGCCGGCCCTGCAGGATGTAATTGTCGACCAGCCAGAAGCTGCAGGCGAGAAACGCCCCCTCGCCCGCCGGCAGCCCGTCCATGGTGTGCTCGCTCTCGTAGCGCAGCACGAACTCGCCGTCGATCAGCAGCCGCTGCTCGACCGCCCGCAGCGTGCCGCGCACGCGCGGATCGTCCGGGGGCAGAAAACCGACGATCGGAATCAGCAGCAGGCTCGCGTCGAGCTCGCGCGACCCGTAGGCCTGCACGAAGCTGCCAAGCTCGCGGTCGAAGCCAAGCTCGCACACCTCGGCGTGGATCTCGTCCGCGAGCGCACGCGAGCGCAGCGCGCGCTCGGGCGGGGTTTGCTCGTCGCTCGCCACGCGATCAAACGCGACCCATGCCATCACCTTGGAATGGACGAAGTGCTGCGGCCCGCCGCGCACCTCCCAGATGCCTTCGTCCGGCTCGCGCCACGCGCTCGCCAGATAGTCGAGCACGACCGGCCGCAGGTCGTGCGAGCGCGGCGACGGTGCCATGCCGGCCTTCATCGCCTGGAACATGGCGTCAGCGGTCTCGCCGATCACGTCGAGCTGGCGCTGACGGTAGGCGTCGTTGCCGACACGCACCGGCGTCGAGCCCTCGTAGCCGGGGAGCCAGTCGACGGTCAGCTCGGGCAGCCAGCGCTCGCCGCCGACGCCGTACATGATCTGCACCTGACTTGGGCTGCCCGCGATCGCGCGCAGGAGCCAGTCGCGCCACGCATGCGCCTCCTCGGAGTAGCCGAGATGGAGGAAGGCGAGCAGCGTGAAGGTCGCGTCGCGCAGCCAGCAAAAACGATAGTCCCAGTTGCGCGGACCACCGAGACACTCGGGCAGCGACGTGGTCGCCGCCGCGACGATGCCGCCGGTCGGCGCGTAGGTGAGCGCCTTCAGCGTGATGAGCGAGCGTTTGACCGCGCCCGTCCACGGGCCGACCTCGGGACAGCGGCCGCTCCACGCCCGCCAGAACGCCTCGGTGTCCTCCAGCGCCGCGAAAGCATCGATCGCCGCCGGCGCCGGTTCGAACGACGCGCCGTAGGACAGGACAAACGCGACCGCCTCGCCGGCAGCAACCGAGAACGCGCCGACCGTCTTGAGATCCTCGCCGCGCAGCTCGACCGGCGTGCGCAGCGTCAGCCGCTCCGGCCCCGCGATCATGTCGAGCGTGCCGTCGTCGCGCCGCGTCACCCACGGCACCGACGCACCGTAGTTGAAGCGCGCGACGAACTCGGTGCCGAAATCCACCTGCCCGGCCTGGCCGACGACGATGCGCACCAGATGGGCGCCGTCCGCCGGCGGCATGAAGTCGACGACCGTGGCGCATCCGGTCGCGGTTTCGAACGCCGTCTCCAGCACCAGGGTGCCGGGACGGTAGCGCCGCCGCTCCGTGTACGACGCCGCGCAGGGCGCGAGCAGCCAGCGGCCGTTGTCGGCGGTTCCGAGCAAAGCCGCGAGGCACGCTGCCGAGTCGAACCGCGGCCAGCACAGCCAATCGATCGAGCCGTCACGCCCGACCAATGCGACCGTCTTGCAGTCGCCGATCAGCGCATAGTCTTCGATCCGCAGTGCCATACCGGCATCCCTCGATGGTCGATGGGAAATCAACGTCGATTGCGAGCCGCTTGGCCCAAAGCCGGACTCGATCCGCCCGCCGAGGCCGCGGCCACGCCCGGCCGAACCGGCGCGGGAGCCGCTTCGGTACCCGCAACAATGCAGATCACCGAATCGTTCCACCCCTGCGGCATCATCAATGTCCCGCCGGACGCGGCCCGCCGAGCTTGACGCCGCGCGGCATCAGCGCGAGCGGCACCGCCGCCAGCACGATCAGCATCAGGACGAAAAAGCCGTCCATGTAGCCGAGGAACGACGCCTGCATCTGCACTTGCCGTCCGATCCAGTCGAGGGCCTGCTGCTGCGCCTGGACGGGCGCGCTGCCGTGGGCGACGAAATAGGTGGCAGCCTGATGCAGCGTGTCCTGATACTGAACGCTCGACGGGCTCAGCGTTTCGACCAGCCGGCTCTGATGAAACTGCTGGCGACGCGCGAGCGTGTTGGCGAAGATCGAAATGCCGATCGAGCGCCCGATATTGCACGCGGCGTTGATCAAGGCTGCGGCCTGCCCGCTCTTCTCCGGTGGAATACCGTCATAGGATGCGGCCGTGATCGAGACGAAGATCAGCGGCAGTCCGAATCCCGTCACCATGCGGCAGCGCGCCAGGAACCAGAAATCGAGATCGCCATAGACATTGGTCATCGCATACATCGACAGGGCGACGATCACGGCGCCGGCGATGATCAGGTACTTCGGCTGCACCTTGCCGGACAGGCGGCCGGCGACCCGGTGGCGATCCTGGCGATGAGACGCAAATGACTTGTGACGAGCTTCTCGGCGGCGGCGCGGTCGCCCTGCTCGTGCCGGCGTTTCGCCAGCATGCGCTCTTGCTCCGGCTCGAGCAGTGGAAACCGGCGGATCTCGACGAGGTATTTGGATAGCCCGACCTCGGTGGAAAAACGCGATAGGCTCGCGGCGCTGCTCGGCACGACGCCCTCCATCGCAAATGACGGTACGCACCATGGCCGCCGATCCGGCGGCGCGTTCCGTACATGCCATGGGCCATCATTCGGGATAATTCCCATAATTGCGAAGTGACTATTCACGAAAAGCGAATAATCCGCAGCCGCTATGGCAGCCGGCTGCGCAAACCACCCTCGGTCTTGCCCGGGGGTGAGATCCGAGGGCCTTAGGCGGACCACGGCCTCAATGGTTCTGTGTCAGCAGCGGGCTCGGGGTCTGCGGCGTGCTGGTCGCGGCGGCAAAGCTCGCTGCCAAATCATTGGCGAGGAGCAGCAGGTTGCCGGCCGCGCTGGCGCTGATCGGGCCGTAGACGCTGGACCCATTGCCGGAATCGCCGGAATTGCCCTGGTCTCCCGCATTGCCGGGGCCGCCTGGGCTGCCGGAATGATTTGAATTTCCCGGCCCGGAGTTGCCGCCGCCCGCGTTCTGCGCGCCCGAGAGCGTGAAGTCGCTCGCCTTGAAGTTCACCTCGCCGGTGAAATGAACTTCCATGTCGGTCGTGCCGGCATGCTCGGCCTGCCCGCTCGCATTCACATAGAGGATGGTCTGGTCACCGGCGCGGTCGAACGACCAGGCGATGCTGTGCGGGTCGATGGTCGCCGTCGGACTCGCGAGCGGACCCTGCGCGACTCTCGTGATGCCGGACATCGCCGAGAAATCGAGCTTGTCGACCTTCGGATCGAAATCGACCACCGTGTCGAAATTGGCGAGGCTGCCGGTGAAGCCCGGCCGGGAATCGGTCGGCGCCGCATAATTGAAGATGGTCGGCCCTTG
>DASXCK010000160.1:0-19075 GCA_036491235.1 Xanthobacteraceae bacterium
GGTTTTTCGCATGTTCCGTTCCATCTGCGGCGGGCTCGTGCTCGCCGTGTGCTCGCTCTCGGTCCTGTCCGGTGCACCCCGGCAGCAGGAGGATTTTTCGACCCTCCCGATGCGCTTCGCCCTCCATCACGAAGGGCCTGGGGAAGTGTGCGCCAGCACCTGCCGGCTGCTGATCTCGGCGAGCGGCATGATCACCGCCGACACGCCGCGTGACTTCGACAATTTCGTGCACAACCACAATGTGCGTGGCGCGACCGTCGTGCTCGATTCCAAGGGCGGCTCCGTGATCGGCGCGATCGCGTTGGGGCGCGCGATCCGCGGCCTCGGGCTGTCGACCACCGTCGGCCGCGTGCGCGAGCAGGCGACGCACGGCGTCCGCCGCGCCTGGGTGTGGCCGCGCGCCGAATGCCAATCGATGTGCCCGTTCGTGCTGCTCGGCGGCGTCAAGCGCTACATTCCGCCGGAGGCGCGCGTTCTCGTCCATCAGATCTGGCTGGGCGACCGGCGCGACGACGCCGCCGCCGCGAGCTACTCGGCCGAGGATCTCGTGCTGGTGCAGCACGACATCGGCCGGCTCGTGCAGTACACCCTCGACATGGGCGGGGGCGCCGAGCTCCTCGAAGTGGCGCTGCGCATCCCGCCGTGGGAGCCGATGCGGCTCCTGTCGCGCGACGAGCTGCGACGCACGCATCTCGACACCACCCAGGAGCGCCTGGAACGGGCTGGCCAGCCGGGACCGGCGGCGGCCTCCTCGGGCGCCAGCGCGCCCGCCGCAGTCGTGCCGGTGAGCGACGGCGCCCGCAGCGAGATCAATCCGCGCGGCTGGGTGCTCGCGCAGCGTGACGGCAGCACCACGCTGGTGCGCCGCCATCCGCTGACCGTCGAGGGCGACAAGATCGGCGCCTTCGAGGTCGCGCTTGCTTGCGGCTCGACGGCGGGCACCTATGCGGTGACCTATGCGGAGACGCGCCTGTCGCCGGACGATCGCGACGCCGCGGCGATCAAGCACGTCGACCTGTGGATCGAGGGCAGGACCGAGGTGCTTGATGTCGTGTCGTCCCGCCTGCAGACCTCGCCGCGCCAGCTCGAGACGGTGGCGAACGGCGCGATCACGGCCGACCTGGTGCGCTCCTTTGCCGACGCGGGAAACGACTCCATCACGCTGCGCACCACCAGTGGGAGCGCGCCCGGCACGATGATCCGCCTCGGCAATACGAGCTTTGCCCAAATATTCCCGCAACTCGCCGCGTCATGCGCGGCGACGACGCCGCGGATCGCGGCGCGGCCGCGACCGGAGGCGACGCCAGCTCACCTGGAGACGCGCGCCGAGCTCACTGCGCCGCGCGAGCAATCCGTTCCGGGACGTTGAACGGGTATCTCTACCCACAACGTGAACGCGCCATGCCCGGTCTTGTGCCAGGCATGACGCTTTTTCGTAGACGTTTTTTGTAGGTTGGGTCGAGGCTCTACGAGGTCGCCGCCGGCGCCGCTGCCTTGCGCTTCTGCTCGATCTGATCGATCGCCGAGACCACCGCGTCGAAGGTGAGCAGCGTCGAAGCGTGGCGCGCCTTATAGTCGCGCACCGGCTCGAGCACGGCGATGTCCGCCCAGCGCTCCTCCGCCGGTGGGCTGCCATTCTCCTTCAGCATCTTGCGAACTGTCTCGCGCAACGCGCGCAATTCGTTCGCCTTTGCGCCGATGACGTGGCTGGCCATGATCGAGGACGACGCCTGCCCGAGCGCACAGGCCTTAACGTCATGGGCGAAGTCGGTCACAGTGTCGCCCTCCATCTTGAGGTCGACCGTGACGGTCGATCCGCACAGCTTGGAATGGGCGGTTGCGCTGGCGTCGGCCGACGCGAGCTGGCCGAGGCGGGGAATATTCCCCGCTAACTCCAGGATTCGGCGATTATAAACGTCGTTCAGCATAGCAACCAGATTATCCGCGAGGAGTTGATTGTTGGCTCGCGCTGATGAAATATATAGGGGTCCGGCGTTGGGGGCGGGAAGGCCTTTCGGCGGGCAACAGGGGTGCGCCTCCCGGCGTGCCATGCGCACTACGCATATGGCATCGTGGTAAATTGAAGGTCTCGCCTGCCATATGGTGTTTTTACTCAAGCGAGGCGCGAAGACGCGCCCGGTGACACCCCCGGAACCACCTTTTCCCACGGATCCGGTCGAACGGAGCAGTCTATGGACGCTGTAACGGACAAAAAACACGACGCTGCCACTTTGCCTGCCGATCTGCGCGCCGAGACGCAGCCGGCCGGGCGGCGGCCGAGCCGCGCCGACGCGGAAGCCGCGGTGCGTACGCTGATCGCCTACGCGGGCGACGATCCGGCTCGCGAAGGCCTCGTCGATACGCCGCGCCGCGTGGTAGCGGCCTACGACGAACTGTTCGGCGGCTACCATGCGTCGCCGGTCGACGTGCTCGATCGCACGTTCTCGGAGATCGGCACCTATGACGACCTCGTCTTGGTGCGCGATATCCCGTTCTATTCGCACTGCGAGCACCACATCATGCCGTTCGTCGGCCGCGCGCATGTCGCGTACCTGCCGGTCGAGCGGGTAGTCGGTCTCTCCAAGATCGCGCGTCTGATCGACGTCTATGCGCGCCGCATGCAGACACAAGAGCACCTCAATTCGCAGGTGATCACGGCGATCGACGAAGTTCTGAAACCTCGCGGTGTGGCCGTGATGCTCGAGGCCGAACACAGTTGCATGTCGCTGCGCGGCGCCGAGAAACCCGGTTCGCGCACCATTACGAGCCAGTTCACCGGCCTCTTCCGCGACGATCCGGCCGAGCAGGCACGTTTCATCACGCTGGTGCGCAGCCCGACGCGCTGAGCCGCGTCGGAGTGTACGCCGGCCGCCATGGCGCAGTGGGGACCATGACCACGAGTTCGGGATCTCTGATCGATCGTATACTCGGGCGCGAGCCCTCGCCTGCGGGCGAGGTTTTGCCAACGGCGGAGGCGCCACCTGTGGCTGAGAGTCTGCCTGAGGCCGAGAAGCCGCCCGTCGAGCCGCAGGGCCCGAGGGGCACCGCGCCGGAGACTTCGGTCTTCGCGCCGCGCGCCACGACCGAGCAGGTCGAGGAAGGGCGCCTGTTCGCGCCGAAATTCGACGCCGCCGGCCTCATCACCTGCGTCGTCACCGATGCGTGGTCGGCCGAGGTGCTGATGGTCGCGCACATGAATGCCGAGGCGCTGGCCAAGACCATCCAGAGCGGCGAAGCTTGGTTCTTCAGCCGCTCGCGCGGCCAGTTGTGGAAGAAGGGCGAGGCCTCGGGTCACGTCCAGCGCGTCGTCGAGATGCGCGTCGACTGCGATCAGGACGCGCTATGGATGCGGGTGGAGCAGATCGGCGCCGGCGCCTGCCACACCGGCCGCATGACCTGCTTCTATCGTGCGATTCCGCTCAAGCAGACCGACTTGCGCCGGCTCATCCTCGAGTACCGCAATGCCGAGAAGGCGTTCGACCCCGCGCAGGTGTACGGCGAGAACGGCGAGGAGCCGCCGAAGGCTTGAGATCTTTGGGTCTCTTGCGCGTGTCTTTTGCGCGTTGGCCCGAGGCCGCGGGCGAGGATAGGTTCGGCGCCGCGGAAGGGCGCCCTAGCCATGCAACGTCGAATGATCATGGGCGCCACCTTTGCGATGCTGTCTCTGCTTCTTCCAGCGCAGGGACTGGCGTAAGGCAGGGCTGACGAGTCACAAGCCACGCTCACGCAAACGGCCGTCGCGGTGAAAGCCGCCGCCAGCCTCACACGCTTTGCCAGACGCAGGGGGACCAGGCGACGATCTTCCGAGACAAGCGTGCAAAAGCTCGAGCAGCTGAAAAAAGCGCGCAAGCAGAAGGGCGTCTACTGAGACGAACGCGATGAGGCGGCGCGGCTAAGCCCAGCCCTGTGCGTTGATCGTCAGCTTGCGCCCTTTGCCTGGTCTGCGTCGGCCTGCGCCAGGAGCCGCTTCGCCCGCGCGAGATGCGGGCGATCGTACATCACACCGCCGATGCCGATCGTGCCGGCGCCCGGCGCCGCCGCGAAGGCCGCGACGATCGCCTGCGCGCGGGCAATCGCGTCGGGCTTGGGCGTGAACACGTCGTTGATGATCGCGACCTGCCCGGGATGAATCGCCATCTTTGCCGAGAACCCGTCGCGTCGCGCCTCCTCGCACTCGCGCCGCAGTCCGGCGTCGTTGCGGAAGTCGACATAGACGGTGTCGATCGCGGGGACTTCCGCATTGGCGGCGCCCGCGATGCAGAGCACCCGGGCGAGGCGGTAGGGGTCGAGAAAGCGCCCGTCGGCATCGCGGTTCGCCTCGGCGTTGAGCTCTGCTGAGAGATCCTCGGCGCCCCAGGTGAGGCCGATGAGCCGCGCGCTCGAGCCGCGATAGGTGCCGGCGAGAAAGAGCGCCTGCGCGGTCTCGGTCGCGAGCGCGAGGATCTTCACGTGGCCGTCGGGCAGGCCGGCGATCGCCTCGCGCGTCGCGATCTTGGCGTCGGCGTGGGTGACGGCGGCGCCGCCCTCCGCCTTGGGCAGCAGGATCGCGTCCGGCCGTGCCGCCACCACGGCGTCGAGGTCGTCGTCGATCAGGCCGGTCGCGATGGCGTTGACCCGCACGATAAGGCGCGGGCGCGACGGCTGTCCGATCGTCTCCTTGAGGAACGCGGCAGCGGATTTGCGCGCTTGCGCCTTGCGCTCGGGCGCGATCGAGTCCTCGAGGTCGACGATCAGCGCGTCGGCGCCGCTCGCCATCCCCTTCTCGAGCTTGCGTCCGCTATCGGCGGGCACGAACAGAAAAGAGCGCATGGTCGGTCCGGCTTGTTCCTTGGGGTGAGGTTGCTCGGCGTTACTTGGGGCGCATGCGCATAAACGCGTTGCGTTTGCACTCGGCGACGAGCTTGTCGTCTTGATTGTAAGCGCGGTGGTGGAATTCGACGATGCCGGCGCCCGGGCGCGACTTCGACTCGCGCTTGCTCACCACCTCGGTGGTGCAGTGGACCGTGTCGCCCTCGAACAGCGGGTGCGGGAAGCGGACGTCGGTCATGCCCAGATTGGCGATCGTGGTTCCGTTCGTCATGTCGGACACCTGGATGCCGATCATCAGCCCGAGCGTGAACAGCGAGTTCATCAGCGGCTGGCCCCATTCGGTCTCGTGCTCGCAGAAATGCCGGTCGATATGCAGCGGCTGCGGGTTGAGCGTCATGTTGGAGAACAGCATGTTGTCCATCTGCGTGACCGTGCGGGTGTAGCGGTGCTCGGTCAGCTCGCCGACGACGAAATCCTCGAAATAGAGTCCGCCGCGCTTGTGGCGGACCGCGGTTGCGCTCGACGTCGCGTTCGACATTGACCTTCCTCCGTCCGGAGCCGCTGCCCCGCCTGTTAACGTTTCGTTTACCATAACTGCCGACGATGCGAACCCACCGCGCGGGCGGCAGGGCATCGGATGATCGTCGACAGCATTGGGAGCAAAAGCGCGGCCGTCGTCGGTGCGATCCGCAATGCGGCGCAGGCGACCGGCGCCAGCTTCCAGTACCTGCTCGCGACCGCTCAGGTCGAATCGGGACTCAATCCGAACGCCGCCGTATCGACGTCCTCGGCCAAGGGTCTTTTTCAGTTTATCGACCAGACCTGGCTCGCGACCATGAAGCAGGCCGGGCCGGCGCTCGGCTATGGCCGCTATGCGGACGCGATCGTGCAGATGCCGTCGGGTACCTACGCGGTCCCGGATCCGACGATGCGCCGCGACATCCTCGCGCTGCGCAACGATCCCGTCGCCAATGCCGCCATGGCGGGTGCCTTCACGCAGCAGAACTCCGCGGTGCTGACCCAGAGCATCGGCCGCACGCCGAGCGAGGGCGAACTCTATATCGCGCATTTCCTCGGCGCCGGCGGCGGCGCGCAGCTCGTCAATCTTGCGCAGCAGAATCCGGGCGCGACCGCGGCCAGCGCCTTTCCGAACGCCGCCAAGGCGAACCCCTCGATCTTCTACGACCGTCAGGGCCACGCCCGCAGCGCCGGCGAGGTCTATCACGTGCTGGTCGCGCGCTACGATGTGGCACGGGCGGCGCCGGCCGTCCCGGGCGCCGTCCTCGCGGCGGCGACGGCGGCTCCCAATGTGCCCGCGAACGTGCCCGGCGCACACCAGGTTTCGCCTTCCGTAGCGGTGGCGCTGCCGACGGTTGCGGATGCGCTCGGCCCGGTCGCCGTGATCCGGCCGGCGGCGTATCACAGCCTGTTCAGCGACACGCAGGGCCAGCCGGTTTCGCGCTTCGTGCAGGATTTGTGGACGGCCAATCCGCGCGTCGCCGCGGCGCTGACCGGGCAGGCCGGCCCGCCGGGGGGCGCGGGCGAAGCGCCGGCCATTTCGGCTGTGCCCTCCGCACCATCTGCTGCGGCTCCGAGCGGACCGCTCAGCCTGTTCTCCGACCGGCCCGCCAACGTGCGCGCCTTGTTCGGCGAAACCTCGTAGCTCATGGCGGATTTGGCTTTCGCCGTCATCGCCGCGTCCGCGGGTAATGACGCAGCAATTGCAGCGATGTCGTCGGTTACGTCGCCGCCGCCGCGCGCCGAGTCTTGATATCGACCAGCGCGCGCTCGAGCTGCTGGATGAGAAACGGCTTCTGCAGGATCGCACAGTCGCGCCACGCCGGTTCGACCCCGTGCGTGCCATAGCCGGTCGCGAACACCAGTGGAATGTGGCGGGCGCGCAGGATCTCGGCGGCCGGATAGATGCGCTCGCCCGCGAGGTTGATGTCGAGCAAGGCGGCATCGACCTCGCAGGTTCGCGCGCAAGCAGTTGCCTGCGCGAGGTTCGATGCGCGGTCGGTCACCTCGCAGCCGAGCGACTCCAAGAGATCCTCGACCAGCAGGAGGACGTGGAATTCGTCTTCCGCCACCATCAGCCGCAGTCCGGCGGCGTCGCTTTTGACCGGTTCACTTGCCATGTGGCAGCGGAATCTCGAGCGCGCAGCGCACGCCGGCGAGTGCAAAGTCGATCGTCGCCTTGCCGCGCAGCTCGACTGCGACACCGCGCTCGACCAAGAGCGTGCCGAACCCGCGGCGTGCGGCCGGCCGGACCGGCGGTCCGCCGCTCTCCCGCCAGGCGAGCCGCAGCAGCGGGCCGGCGCCGTTGCGTTTGACCTTCCAGGCGAGTTCGACCCTGCCGGCTGTGTCCGGTGCGCCGGACAGCGCGCCGTATTTCGCCGCATTGGCGGCAAGCTCGTGCACCACCATGGTGAGCATCAGCCCGGTGCGCGGGCCGATCGCGACCGGCGCACCGCGCACCGTTACCTTGCGTCCCCGGTGCGGGCCCAGCCCGGCATCGACGACCTCGCGCAGATCGACGTCGGCCCAGCTGCGCCGGGTCAGCTCGTCGTGCGCGCGACTCATCGCCATCAGGCGCGCTTCCAGCCGCTGGCGGAAATCCGCGACCGTCTCGCCGCCGCGCGCGCTCTGCGCCATCAGCGACTGCATGGTCGCGAGCGTGTTCTTGACGCGGTGGTTGAGCTCGTCGACCAGGCGCTTCTGCCGCTGCTCCGCCGCCTTGCGGTCGGTGATGTCCTGGATGCAGTTCACGGTGCCGGCGAGTTCGCCATCGTCGTCGAACAGCGGCTCCGCGTTGGCGCACATGAGTACGCGGCTGCCGTCCGGCCGCTCGATCAGGAATTCGCGGTCGCGCACCGGCCGCCCGGTGCGCAGCGCTTCGGCGACCGGGCTCTCCGATAGCGGCATCGTGGTGCCGTCGACGCGAAAGCTCTGCGGCGCGCCGGAGAACAGCGAGGCGTCCTGCGGCTCGCGGCCCCACAGCTCGACGGCCTTGCGGTTGCACTGAGTGACGCGGCCGAGCCGGTCGCACAGATAAATGCCGATCGGCAAGGCGTCGGCACAGTCGTCACGTGCATGGGTAAACGCGGCGGCGAGATTCGCGGGCATACGGCCAGCGTCGCCCGACGCCGCAACACTGTAGTGGCTCATTGTTGCATTCCAAGATGGGAGCCGATGGCCGAAGCAACCCGTTCCGTGAACGCCCCGGCTGGTTTTTCGTTCCCCGCGGCCGGCGGCGGGGGCGGTCGCCCGCCACCCGCACGGGACGGCGAGGGGGCCCGCGGCAGTTAAGAATTAGGTAATGATCGCAAATATTTATGGTGAACCCTTTGTTAAACGTCGCGCGCTACCATCAGAATCACCGGTGCGTGGCGTGCCGGCCCGCCCCAGTCGTGGCGGCCTGTGTTTTCAGCTCAGTGGCGTGGATCATGATTGTTCGTCAGTTCCTGCATTGGGTCCGTACGGCGTCCGCGGGCGAGCGGGCCGAAGCGACCAGCGCCCTGGCGCGCGCCTTTCTGTTCTCCGATCTCAGCCCCGACGATCGCAGTGCCGCCGAGGGCGCGATGATCGTGCTGCTCGATGATGCCTCGCCGCTGGTGCGGGGGGCGCTCGCGCACGTGCTTGCCGCGAGCCCCAAGGCGCCGCCCGCCGTAATCCAGGCGCTCGCCGCCGATCAGCCCGAGATCGCGGTGCCGGTGGTCGAGCGCTCGCCGCTCTTCATCGACGCAGATCTGGTCGACATCGTCGCCACCGGCCCCTCCGCGGTGCAGGCCGCGGTCGCGCGCCGCGTCCCGGTGCAATGCGCGGTCGCGGCGGCGCTCGCCGAGGTGGGCTCGGCCGCAGCGTGCCTGGAGCTGATCGCGAACCCCGACGCCGACATCGCGCAGTTCTCCATCGATCGCATGGTCGAACGCTTCGGCCACGTGGCGGCGGTCCGCGAGGCGCTGTTCGCGCGCGACGACTTGCCGGCGTCGACGCGCCAGGCGCTGGTGTCGAAACTGTCGTCGACGCTCGCCGAGTTCGTCGCCGCGTGCGAGTGGCTCGAGCCCGGACGCGCGCACCGCATCGCCAAGGAGGCCTGCGAGAAGGCGACCATCACGCTCGCGGCGGAGTCGCCCGCGGACGAAACGCGGCCGCTGATCCGCCATCTGTGCGCCAACGGCCAGCTCACCGCCGGGCTGATCCTGCGCGCGCTGTTGTGCGGCAACGTCGCGCTGTTCGAGGAGGCGCTCGCCGAGCTCTCCGGTCTGTCGCTCGCGCGCGTGCGCGGCTACGTGGACGACAACCGCGGCGCCGGCCTGCGCGCGGTCTACGACAAGGCGGGCCTGCCGGCTTCGACCTGGCCGGCCTTCCGCTCCGCGATCGACGCGATGCGCGAGGCGGGCCCCTTGACCGAGCCGGGCGGCCCCGCGAGCCTCAAGCGCCGCATGATCGAGCGCGTGCTGACCGGTTGCGAGAAGGCGGAGATCGGCGAGGTCGAGCCGCTGCTCACCCTGCTGCGCCGCTTCGCGACCGAGGCCGCGCGCGACGAGGCGCGCCGCTACTGCGAGGAGCTCGTCGCCGACGACATGATCGGCCGTATGATCGAGGAAGAGCGCTTCGCGGCGTAGGCTCCGAATATTCTGCGTCATTGCCCGCGAAAGCGGCCAATCCGGTAATCACGAACGGCAGATTGAACCTCGCCAGTGCTTCGTCGAAGCGGCGTACTGGGTCGTCGGCTTGCGCGGACGACGACGGTGGGGGGGCTACTTCACCGGCGCGATCGGCGGGCTCGCGACGGGCGCGTCCTTGCCCTCGCGGCGCAAGAATTCCTCGCTCACCTCGCGCAGGCGGCGCGTCAGCTCCTCGGCGATCGTCGATGCGAGCGGGCGGTCGTGCTCGCGGACGATGGCGCGCACCGCGTCGACATGCTGATCGATGAGCGCGGCCGGAATGCGGCGCGGATCGCGCGTCTCCTCGAGCAGGACGCACAGGCTTTCGGCGGCCGCCGCGACCAGCGGAAAGCCGAGCGTCGCCGCCTGGCCCTTGATGTCGTGGGCGGCGCGAAACAGCGTCGTGCGCTGCGGCGGCGCCATGCCGGCCTCGAGCGCGGTCGCGCGCGCGCGATCGAGCGCGTCGCATTCGGCGTGCATCCACGCGGAGAATTCGCCGGAGAGTTCCGCGAGCGCCGTCTCGGCGCGCGCCACCGGATCGTCGCCCGCAACGGCGCGACCGATCGCGGCCCTGAGCCGGTTCGGCGGCTTGATCACCTCGTGGTCCTTGAACGCCGTGACCACGGGGATGATCGGCTTTGTCGGTCCGGTCCGCTTCACCCCGCCGTCCTTACCTTGTCGAACAGCGCCTGCTGCTTGATGATGTCGGCCTTGCCGCCCTTGCGCCGCTCGACGCCCCCGTAGTTGAGATTGACGTTGCGCCGGCGGTCGGGGCCGAAGTAAGTGCGTGTCTTGATGAACGGGCGCGGATTCACGACGATGTTCATGATGCGTTGGTAGAGCGCCTTGGCGGAAATCGGCTTCGCCAAGAACTCGGTGACGCCGGCGTCGCGCGCCGCCATCACGCGCTTCTTCTCCGAATGTCCCGTCAGCATGATGATCGCGACGTAGGGGTTCGCGTTGCCGCCGGGCTGGCGGATCATCTGGGTGAGCTCGAGCCCGTCGAAGATCGGCATCACCCAGTCGGTAATGACGATGTCGGGGATGTGGTGCATGAACGCTTCGAGCCCCGAGGCGCCGTCCTCGGCCTCGTAGACCTCGCGCGTGCCGAAGCTGTGCAGCAGCGTGCGCAGGATGCGGCGCATATGCGCGTTGTCGTCGATCACCAGGAAGCGCAGGCGGTTGAAGTCGATGCGGATCATGGTGACGCCGGGCACGCGAGGCGGACAGGTCGGGAGCCTGGCCGACACGTTAAGGAGCCGACGTTAACGAAGGGTTTAGGATAAGAGTCCGCGCCGCGATCTCGCCTAGCGGGCAGGTTTCGGCCGGGATTTGCGCTACCATAGGGCGCCAATCGATAACCAGGGAGGAATTGCCATGCGGTATGCTGCAGTATTGTCGGCGGCGCTGCTTTCCGGCGCGGCCGCGTTCGCACCGGCCCAGGCCCAGCAGGGTCTCGATCTCGTCAAGGCGGGCGTTGCGGCGCAGGGCGGTGCGGACGCCCTGCGGGCGCTGAAGGCGGTCGCCGTCAAGGCGCACAGCCAGGCGTGGGAGCCCGGACAATCCTACAAGCCGGGCGGCGAGCCGCGCTTCCTCGGCGACTCCACGGTCGCGATCACGGCGGACTTCGGCCAGCACGCGCTGCGCGCCGTCTGGGATCGCGCGATGAAATATCCTGCCACCGAGACGCTGCGCTACACCGAGATCGTGATGCCGGATATCGGCGCCGTGACCGACGCCAAGGGCACGCAGCCGATGTCGGCGATCCGCGTCGCCGCGACCTTGCGCGAGGCGGAGCGCGCCTCGCCGCGGCTCCTGCTCGACGCACTCGATGCGCCGCAAAGCGTCGCGGCCCTGCCGGACCAGAAGCTCGGCGACACGACGCTGCCCGCGGTCGCGGTCACCGACCACGGGACGAAGTTCGTCATTATCTTCGACCGCACGACGCATCTGCCGAAGGCGGTGCGCACGCTCGACGACGACAACGTCTACGGCGACTCCGCTTTCGACCTGGTGCTCGACGACTGGCGCTCCGTCGGCGGCGCCAAGGTCGCGTATGGGCAGACCTATCGGCTCAACGGCACGCCGGTGAACAAGGTCGTCTACGACGAGGTGACGGCCAACCCGCCGATCGCGGCCGACACGTTCGACATCGCCGACAAGTACAAGGTCGCGAGCGCCGAGCGGCCGGCCAACGTGCCGTATCAGTGGGTGATCCGCCGCCTGCTGCTCGGCCGCTTCCTCGACAGCGACAAGGTGGTGATCCCGGCCAACGGCAGCTTCCGCCAGGCCGAGCTTGCGCCGCACGTGCTGCAGGTCATGGGCGGCACCGCCAACAACCTGGTGGTGGAGATGAAGGACGGCCTCGTGATCTTCGACGCGCCGTGCTGCGCCGAGCAGTCGCAAGCCGTGATCGCCGCCGCCAAGGCGAAATTCCCCGGCAAGCCGATCAAGTATGTGGTGCTGACCCATCACCATATGGATCACACCGGTGGCACGCGTACCTTCGTGGCGGAAGGCGCGACTGTCATCGTGCCGGACACCGCGCAGGCGTATTTCGAGGCGAATTTCGCGCGGCCGCATACGGTGCTTGCCGACGCGCAGCAGCACGCCGCAAAGCCGCTGAAGGTCGTCGGCGTGGCGGACTCGATGACGCTCAAGGACGATACGATCGAGATCCGCGTGCAGAAGATCGCCAATCCGCATGTCGACGGCATGCTGATCGGCTACGTGGTGCAGCCGAACGTCGTGTGGGTGACCGACATCTGGTCGCCCGGCCGCGACGCCAAGCGCAATCCGGGCGTGCTCGCGTTCGCGGAAGCGTTGAAGAAGCTCGGCGTCAAGGACGCGACCTACGCGGGCGGCCACGGCAGCAACGCCAAGCAGTCGGTGCTGGACGGGATCCTGGCGCAGAACTGACGCGTAGCGTCATTGCGAGCGAAGTAGATCGTAGGGGTGGGCAAAGGCGCCGAAGCGCCGCGCCCACGTACGTAGCGGTGGGCACGCTTCGCTTTGCCCACCCTACGGACTCGCAATGACGCAAGGCCTCAGTGCACGAACTGCTCGCGCAGGATGCGTTCGTCGAGGCTGTGGCCGGGATCGAACATCATCTGCGTCGAGATCACGGCGTCGCGGCGGATGTCGACGCGGGTGACCGAGCGCACCTCGTCGTGGTCGGCGACCGCCGCGACCGGGCGTCGCTCGGCCTCCAGCACCTCGATCGTCACGGTCGCGGTGTCGGGCAGCAGCGCGCCGCGCCAGCGGCGCGGGCGAAACGGGCTGATCGGCGTGAGCGCGAGCAGCGGCGCGCCGATCGGGATGATCGGCCCTTGCACCGACAGGTTATAAGCGGTCGAGCCGGCGGGCGTCGCCACCAGGAGGCCATCGGCGATCAGGTCGTCGAGCCGCTCGCGGCCGTCGATCAGGATGCGCAGCCGCGCCGTCTGGTAGATCTGGCGAAATACCGACACTTCGTTGATGGCGCGGAACTCGTGCATCTTCCCGTCGGCGTCGCGCGCGTGCATGAGCAGCGGATGGATCAGCGTGATCTTGGCGGCCGCAAGCCGCTCGCGCAGCCCCTGCTCGTTGTACTCGTTCATCAGGAACCCGACGGTGCCGCGATGCATGCCGTAGATCGGCTTGCCGGCTGTCATGAACTTGTGCAGGGTCTGCAGCATGAAGCCGTCGCCGCCGACCGGAACGATCACGTCGGCGCTCTCCGGATCGGCGTCGCCGTAGCGCGCGATCAGCGCCTTGTGGGCGGCCTGCGCCTCGGGGGCGCGGCTGGCCAGGAAAGCGATCCGCTCGAAGCGAGGTAGGGGACGGTTCATCGGGTGTGCGGCTCGCGCTAGTGGTGTGCCGGCGCACTATCGCGGACGGCGGCGGAGAAGGATATGGAACGCGCGGTCTTCGTCTATACGACCTACCCCTCGGCTGTCGAGGCGGAGAAGGCGGGTCGCGCCCTGATCGAGCGGACGCTCGCGGCCTGCGTGAACATCCTGCCCGGCATGGTCTCGCTCTACCGCTGGGAGGGCGCGATCGAGCGCGGCGAGGAGGCCGTGATGATCATCAAGACGCGCGCCTCCCTTGCCGAGGCGGTATGCACGGCCGTCAAGGAGATGCATTCCTATACGACGCCCGCGATCCTCGTCATTCCGCTCGAGAGCGTGGATGCGGGCTACCTCGCGTGGATGATGGCGGCGACAGAGAAGAGCAGTCCGTAATTGCAGGATGGGCAAAGGCGGCCCTCACGTTCGAGTGATGGGACGAGACGAGCCGCCGTACCCACGTGCATGCGCCTGCCTGGTTGCGTGGGCACGGCGGCAGAGGCACGCTTATTCCTCTTCTCTGACGCCGCGGCGGCCCGCGTCCTTGGTCGGCAGCCTCCAATCTGAATATTTCACAACGGCAGCAGCGGCCGCCCTTCATCTAGCTGAAGGGCGCGTGAAACCGCGCTTCAGGATGAGTTCAGCGCGCGGAGCGCATCTTGGCGCGCACGATCGGCGCTCGAGCGGTCGAACGCTTCTCCGCGG
This sequence comes from Xanthobacteraceae bacterium, assembly GCA_036491235.1. GTDB lineage: Bacteria > Pseudomonadota > Alphaproteobacteria > Rhizobiales > Xanthobacteraceae > JAVDCA01. Next base: position 14,012 of record DASXCK010000160.1, read on the forward strand.
ATGCCCGGCCACTCCCGGCCACTTTGGGTCCGCTTACCAGGAAGGGACTTCGAATGTTCAGGAAACTCGCCGTCGTGCTGATCGCCGCGACCGTGTTCACGGCGCCGGTGCTCGCGCAAGGCACGGCGCCCGCCGCGACGCCGAAGGCCGTCGCCGCCAAGCCGAGCCTCGAGCACGCCAAGCACAAGCGGCTCGCGCATCACGTCGTGCATGCGAAGCACACCAAGCACGTCAAGTTCGCGAAGCACCACAAGATCGCGAAGCACCACAAGATCGCCGCGCTCACCCACAAGGCCACCAAGGGCGCGACCTACATGCGCGCGGGCGCCGCGACGCACCCGACCGCGAAGATCGCCCAAAGGCCCGTCAAGCACACCTTCAAGACGACGCACCGCATCAAGCACGTGCGTCTCGCCCGGAAGTCGACGACCCATGCGCACTCCGATGCCACCGGCGCGCACAAGAGCGTGAATTAGCACACCTTCCACGTTCAGGTCGTCGCTGGAGGCCGGCCCCAAGGGCCGGCCTCTTGCGTTGCGAGAGCGATCCGGCCGGCTCCCCATCTCGTCTTGTTATGTCGTCTTCCTGTTTGTCTTCTTATTTCGTTTTGGTCTTGAGGTCCCCCCACGTCGGAGCGCGTTGGGCGGCGGCCGTCGCCTGCGGGGCGCTCGGCGGATTGAACAGCTGGCAGGCCGGAAGCGTCTTCGGATCGAGCGAACTCACCTGGTCCCACGTCTTCTTCGGATCCGGCCTGATCATGGCGAAGTTCGTATAGTTCTGGCTGACGATCGGCGCGTTGGCCGGCGGCAGCGGATATCCGGAGAAGTAGAAGGATTGCGGGTGGCGGTAGGGCTCGGCCTTCTTGTCCATCCGATCGGGTGTCGGCCGGCTGTTGAAGGCGTAACCGAACATGATCGCTTGATCCTTGGTGCGATCCGGGCGCACGCCGGTCTGGATCGGCTGGCCGTTCGCACCGCTCACCCAGAACGAATAGCCCTGCACGCGATCGTGGAGCTGCGCGCTGTCCCCCTTGCTGTAGGGCAGGTGGCTGACGAAATCGCGCTTGGGTGGGTGGTTCACGGGAGAAAAGAGGCAGACCGGTGGCATGCCCTTGGGACGATCCTTGGCATAGGTGAGGAAGAACGCGGTGTCGCCCAGCGAGATGAAGGCGCAGCTGAAGTGGTTCGAGATCGGAAAGATCGGCAGGCAGCGGCCGTCGTAGCGCTCCATCATCGCGCCGTCGCCCTGCGGACCGTGCCAGGTGCTGTCGTAGTAAGTCGCGCCGTAGGAGATTTCGTAGTCGCGTACCGGCTTGAGCGGCGGCGGCGGCGCGCGGTCGTAGGGCGGGGAAAATTCGGCGTATCGATTGAACACCCGATACATCGTCCAGTTCGACGACCAGTAGGCCGGATAGCGCGGATCGGTCGGCTCGTTCGGACCACGCACATAGACGCAATCCGGATTGGCGCAGGGACTGTCGGCGGGCGGATTGTGCACGCCATAGGTCGAGTAGACGTTGTCGGGCTGCTGGGCGTGGGCTTGCGACCAAGCCGCCAGCGCGATCGTCATGATGATCAAGATGCGAAGAAGGGATGTGGAGCGAAGCATGATCGTGTGTCCTTGAGCATCATGTGTGTCCTTGAGCGCGATGACGACGCCGGCCGTGATCACGCGACGGCGGCCTGCGCAACCTCGATGTATTCGAACGTCGGTCCCGCGGTCAGCGTGCTGCCGTTGCCGATCGGGGTCTGCATCAGGCTCACCGCGATCATCTTGAGCTCGTACATCAAGCCGATCGCGGCGTTGATCCGGTCGGGATGGCCGTTGAAGGCGGTGTGCAGCACGTTGAGGAGGCTCGAGTAGGCGAGATCGAATTCCTGGGCGCGATCGCGCGCCTGGGTGTCGGGCGCAAAATCGGTCAGCTTTGGATTGGGCTTCATCGGATAGACTTCGGCCGGATCGAACGGGATCGGATCGCCGCCGTAGACGAAGCCGCCGCCCGGCTTGGGGATGATCTTGCGGCCGTTGGCGATCTCGCCGAATTTGTAATAGTGCGCCGGATCGCCGGGAGACTGGAACGGATCGGTGCTCGTTCCTTCGCCCTCCTGGACGATGATGTCGATCCCGCGGTTCGCCGACGGCACATCGGTGATCGGAAACAGCCGCCGCCCGTCGAACCACTGCAGGACCTGCCGCGACGGCGGCACGACGAAGATCGAATCGCCGAACTCGATCAGCTTCTTCTTCAGCGCATCGTAGAATTCGCCGATGGTGGCGAAGTCGGGCACGGTCGCTGCCAGCGCGAGCTTGTGAACCGGGATCGGCTTTTCCGGCTCCTCGATCTTCATGAAGGTGCTTTCCACCAGCGCTATCGAGAAAGCCTCGAGACCAACGATGAAATCATGGCCGCCGATCGACATCGGCAAGGGACCCGGATATTTCGGGATGAAGTCCGGCTTATTGATCTCCGGCGTTCCCTTGATCGCGATCAGGATGTTGCTCGCGATCGTCATGTGCAGCATTTCCTCGACGACGATCGAGCGTATCAGCCGCGCGATCTCGTCGTTGGTCCCCGGCTTGAGCGAGAACATCGCCGTGAGGTAGGGCGGAATGGTGCTGTGCTCGAGCTCGATGGCGTTCTGCAGCCAGGGATAGAGGTCGGCCGGATTTCTGGCCGCCTGGACGGCGGCGATCACGCTGCGCTGCAGCTTGATCATTGTGTCCTCCCGGTTTTGCGGCGGGCCTGGAATTCGCGCACGACCGCGGTCTTGCCCGCGGTTTGCAGCGGCGTGAGATCGACCTTGACGTGGGGGAGCGTGGCCAGCGGTTCGGTTGGCGCGGCCGCTGCGACCGGCGAACCCTTGAGCGGCAGGCCATCGGCGCCGGGCGTGCGCATCCAGCGCAGGATCATGTCGCGCTTGGCGTCGGACATGTCGCGCGTGACCGGCATGTGGTTGGGATCCTCGATCGGCAGCGAGAATGCGAGGTCGAGGATCTTCAGGTGCGTGACCACGGAAGCGTAGTCGCCGAGGTCGACGAGGTGCTTGCTCATGATCGGATAGAGATTGCCGTATTGCGTGAGGATCGGCTGGATATCCGCGAACCATTCCGGCTGCGCCGGCGCGCGAAACGGGCTGAACACCAGCACGCTGACGAAATTCCAGAAATTGTCGAGGCTGCCGGCCGGACGCTGCGCCAATTGATAGCCGATGCCGTAGAGCTGGCCGTCGATATAGCCGCGCGGCAATGGCGGGTTGAGCTGCCCCGCCTTGACGGCCAGCACGGCCTTGCCGCTTGCGTCGGTCGCGAGCGACGTCGGCCAGGTGGCGCCGTCCGCGGGGAGCGCGATCGACGGCGTATCCACGGGCGGCGTGAGCGGCTGGTCGCCGGCGCCGGTGCCGCCCATCAGGCCCGTATTGGGCGCGAGCGCCACCGTGGCGGCGAGCGGCTTGCCGAAACGCGACGCCACGAGCGTGACGTCGGCGCTCTTGCCCGGCTCGATCCGACAGACGAAGTCGTCGGCGCGCACGTAGAGGCCGCCGAGCGTTTCCTGCACCAGCACGACGTATTCGTTGTTCGCGGCCGGCTGGACGAGCGCGAGCGGCTGGCTCGCAATATGCGCGACGGTCCACGCATCCTGGGAGAAATCGAAATCCTGCACGCCCGCGGTCTGGTCGTACCAATTCGGCTGCTGGTAATCGACCGTGCCGAGGATGGCGAGCTGGCTCGCCAACACCTTGCTCTGCAACGTGTTCGGGTCGGTCTTGAGCACCGCCATCTGCAGGGTGCCGATGTCGACGAGCTTGCCGCTGCTGTCGACCACCTGCAGCGCGTTGCCGAAATCGGCCGCGACCACGTTGTGCTCGCGAACTTTTGCCTGGAACGTGGCAACGCCGTTGCTCGGGACCATCGGAAAGCTGTTCTCCGACGGATCGAGCGCCGCGACCATCTGGCGGCCCATTACGAAATGCCTGGGCTCCACGCGGCGATAGGGGCCGATCGTCCCGTTGACGCGCCCGAGCGTGTAACGGGGAATTTTCGGATCGCGCCCGTAGCCGTAGACATTCATGTCGATGGCGAGGTGGCCCTCGTCGGACGCGAGGCGCAGCGCGTGGAGGACTTCGGAACGCGTGTCGTCTTGCCAGACGACACCGCGCAGGATCGACTGGTAGACCGCCGCAAGCATCTGATCCATCGGATCGGTGGCGTTCTGCTGGCGGAGCCACAGATTGGTGAAACCGGCCGGCACGTAGTCGCCGACGAACGGCGCCGCTGTCGCGCCCGCCGTCAGGCGCAGGCGCATGCCCCAGATCTGCGACACCATCTGCTGCTGCGGATCGAGATCGACGAGCTTGCCGAACACGCGGTCGTCGGCGTTTTCGAGTGCCATGCCGATCACCGGGTCGTCGGCCGGCGAGGTCATCAGCTTGTGGGCCGTGCGTGCGCCCGTGATGCGGCAGTCGACGAGGCGGAAGATCGCGGTGCCTTCCGGATTCCACCCCCCGCCGCCCGCCATCGTCTGGTATTTTTCCTGGAATCCGGCGTTGCTGTAGTGGCGGACGTCGTTGTTGATGGTCGAGATATCCGCCTGAAACCGCCCGCTGAAGTGCAGTCGCGGGATATCCAGATAGCTCATGGTCCGCTCCCGAAAGCTCCGCCGCGACGCGTCGCCGGCCCGCGGCGGCGTTTCCATCCATTAATGGTGCTACGAGATTATTCTTGCTGAAGTAGTATCACGCCGCGAACGGCGAGGCAATCGGCGGCCTCTTGGACGCTGCGTTGTAGGATGGGTTTCGCTGCAAGCGAAACCCATCATTGCGGCGGAAGAAAAGAGTGGTGGGCTTCGCTTCGCTCAACCCGTCCTACGCGTCCGCGGCTTCGTTCCGCTACGCCACGCCCTCCAGCTTCGCCCGCTCTTTCACAAATTCCTGCAGCGCCGCGTAGTCGATCTTGCCGGAGCCGAGCAGCGGCAGCTTCTCGACGATCAGCACCTCGGCCGGCACCATCATCTCGGAGGCGCCGCGCGAGCGCGCGAACATCAGGAGGTCCGAGCGCACCGGGTCC
>DASXCK010000161.1:0-3162 GCA_036491235.1 Xanthobacteraceae bacterium
GCCGCGCACGTCCTCGGCCGGAATGACGACCTCGATCGTGCCGAGCGGCCGCATCGCGATCGGATCCTTGAGATAGCTTTGCACCAGCCGTCCGGCGCTGTCGTAGTATTCGATCCGCTCGATCACCAGCGGCTTGGTGGCGGACGTATTGTCGATGCGCAGCGTGGTCGAGAATTCGATCAGCTTGTTGGCGCCAGAGGCGGCGCCGTAGACGCGCGAATAGGCCGGCACGTAGACGGTGCCGCGCGCGGACAGATCGTTTGGATCCGGCAGGTCGGTCAGCGAATCCTTGAACTGGGTGCGGAAATCGGTCGCCGCGGGCGTACTGGCAATGCCCGTCGTCTCGGCCCGCGCGAATGCACAGGCGATCGCAAGCGCAATGACCGGCATGCCTATCCGCCGCAAGGATGTCACCCTTATGACCCTCGCCCCCGTCGTAACGATCGGCGCGAGGAAGGGGGACTCCTCGCGCTCGCCGCGCCCCAGCGAGCCTTTGCACAGTATGACACCGTTAGGCCCCCCCGCGTCAACATGGCGCAGGCTCGATTAGACCTAAGTTCCACGCTTCACAGCCGGATGGTTACTCGCGGCCCGAGTTTGAAATCGCTGGCGTTTTGCGATTTGCCTTGCCGCCTCGCGCCGTCCACCCTGGGCCGGAGAGGATTCTGGGGACATTCATGGCTTCGCTCGACACGGTCAGCCTCGGCATCCTGTTCGGTGCGTTGCTCGTGCTGGCCGGCATCCTGTCGAGCCTCGTGGCGCTTCGCTTCGGCGCCCCGCTGCTCCTCGTCTTCCTGCTCGTCGGCATGGTGGCCGGCGAGGAAGGCCCGGGCGGAATCCGATTTGACGACGTGCGCACCGCCTATCTGGTCGGCTCGGTCGCGCTTGCGCTCATCCTGTTCGACGGCGGCCTGCGCACGCGGTTCTCCACCTTCCGCAGCGTGCTCGCCCCCTCGCTGACGCTTGCGACCGTCGGCGTCATGATCACGGCCGCGCTGACGGCGCCGGCCGCGCGCTACACGCTCGGGCTCGATTGGACGCAGTCGCTGTTGGTCGGCTCGGTCGTCGCCTCGACCGATGCGGCGGCGGTGTTCTTCCTCATCCACGCACGCGGCCTGCGGCTACGCCCGCGCGTCGGCGCCACGCTGGAGATCGAATCGGGCACCAATGACCCGTTCGCGATCTTCCTCACGCTGCTGCTGGTCGAGATCCTGCTGCACGGACAGCAGTCGTGGTCGACGATCACGGCCAAGCTCGCGGAGGAGACCTTCGGCGGCGCTCTCATCGGCATCCTCGGCGGGCGCGCCATGGTGCTGGTGCTCAACCGGCTGTCGCTGCCGCAGGGCCTGCATGCGCCTTTCGTGACCACCGGCGCGCTGGTCGTGTTCGGCCTCGCCTCGGCGATCCACTCGTCCGGCTTCCTCGCCGTCTATGTCGCCGGGCTCGTGGTCGGCAACCGCCCGACGCGAGCGCACAGCACCGTGATCGCCTTTCTCGACGCCGCGACCTGGCTGGCACAGATAGGCATGTTCCTGTTGCTCGGCCTGCTTGCCTGGCCGGAACGGCTGCCGCAGCATGCGCTGGCGGCGCTCGCGGTCGCGGTCGTGCTGATGCTGGTGGCGCGGCCGGTCGCCGTGCTGATCTGCCTCGCGCCGTTCCGCTTCTCATGGCGCGAGAAGCTATTCATGTCATGGGTCGGGTTGCGCGGTGCGGTCGGCATCTTCCTTGCCTCGATCCCGCTATTGGTCGGGCTGCCCGATGCGCAGCTCTATTTCGACCTCGGCTTCGTGGTTGTGATCGCGTCGCTCTTGGTGCAGGGCTGGACCATCGCGACGGCGGCGCACCGCCTGCACATCGCGCTGCCGCGCACCGATCCGACACCGCGCCGCGTCGAGCTCGACCTGCCGGGCCAACTGAGCCAGGAGCTGGTGGGCTATGCGGTGCACGCCAGCAACCCCTATCTGCGCCGGCGCATTGCCCCGTCATGGGCGAAGCTGATGCTGGTGGTGCGCGACGAGCACGTGCTCACGCCGGGCGAGGCGGAAAATATCCGCGAGGGCGACCATGTCTACTTCCTCGCCCCGCCGGAGCGCGCCCAGGCCCTCGACCGCTTCTTCGTCGACATGCCGCCGCCGCGCTCCGATCCGCGCCTCGCCGCCGACTTTTTCGTCGGCGGCGACGCGACGCTCGGCGCGCTGGCGGAGATCTACGATCTCACCATTGCGCCCGACCATGCCGACATGCCGCTCGCCGATCATATCGCCGAGGAGCTCCACCATCCGCCGCGGCCGAACGACGTGCTGGCGATCGGGCCGATTCGGCTGATCGTGCATAAGGTCGTCGACGGCCGTGCGACGAGCATCGGCTTGCAGCTCGACGAACCCGATCCGGTGACGCCGGAGACCCTGCTCATGGGCCTCAAGCGCCGCGTGCGGCACGTGATCTTCGCGCTACGACGCTTCGGACGCAGTGGATAGTTCGTAGTGGGCAAAACCGCGAAGCGGCGTGCCCACCGCCCCGACCGCGTGGGCACGCTTCGCTTTGCCCACCCTACGGTGCCGTCGCTACCCACTCCGCGATGATCTTCTCCAATGCATCCAGCCCGTCGGTCAGGGCGGCCGGACCGGGCTGCAGGATCAGCGTCGACTTGATCTCGCGCATGAAGCCACGGCGCACCGCCGGGATATCGGCAAAGCCCGGCCGCGACGCGACGCGCGCCGGCACGAATTTCTTGCCGCACCACGAGCCGACGATGATGTCGGGCGCGGCGGCGATGACAGCGTCCGGCGACACGATGCGATCTTTCGCGCTCTGCTGCGACGACAGCTCCGCGAAGACATCGATCCCGCCTGCTGTCGCGACGAGCTCGGACACCCAGCCGATGCCCGAAATGATCGGGTCGTCCCACTCCTCGAAATAGACGCGGGGATGGCGCGCGAGCTGCGCGGCACGCGTGCGTACGTCGGCGAGGCGCTGCTCGAACGACGCAGCGAGCGCCTCGCCTTTGGCGATCGCCCCGACCAGCGCGCCGACCATGCGGATCATGGTGAGAATGCCGGCGAGGCTGCGCTGGTTGAAGGCATGCACCGCGACGCCGCGACGGATCAGGGCCGCGACGATATCGGCCTGCAGGTCGGAGAACGTGAGCACCAGGTCGGGCGC
>DASXCK010000162.1:0-7885 GCA_036491235.1 Xanthobacteraceae bacterium
TGCCGGAGATCAGATACTTGTTGTTCGACGCGTTGTCCCACGCGGGCACGTCGGGCGGCAGCCATTGCGCGAGCTTCTTGTAGTACTCGAGCGCCTGGCGGACCTTGTCGGTCTTCGCCGTGATGTCGCCCTTGGCATTGACCAGCTCGGCGCCGAATGACTGGAAAATCGCGCCGGCCGTATCGACGTTGTCCTCGGTCACGCCGAGACCGATGCCGAACGGATGGCCGCCCTTGTGGCTGGCCTCGGCCGCCTTGAGCATCGCGTCGAGGGTCCAGGCATCCGCCTTGGGCGGCTCGCCCGCCGGATACATCGCGACCACGTCGATGCCGGCGAGCTGCTTCATCAGGTCGATGCGCGAGCACGGCCCCTTGATCTGGCTGCCGACGCAGGCCGGAATGGCGCGCCAATGGCCCTCGGCGCGCGCGAGATACTCGACCGTCGGGTTGACCTTGCCGTTGGTCTTGATCAGCTCGGCCATGATCTCGTCGACCGGCTCGAGCCGCAACGCGTGATCGTGCGGCTGCCAGCTCGGGAAGGCGAAGATGTCGTGGCCCGACTGCGCCTGCGCCTCGGCCGCGATGGTCAGGAGGTTCTTGTTGCCCTGCGAGGTGATGTAGTCGATCGAGATCTCGACCTTGTTCTTCTCACCCCATTCCTTGCACAGGGTCTCGGACGCCTTGTTGGCGCCGGGCACCCAGTGGTCCCAGAAGCCGATCGACAGGGTGCCAGCTGCATGCGCTCCGCGGACATAGGGCGCAGCGACGAGCGCGGCCGATGCCAGTGCGGTCTTTCGGAGCAGAGTTCGACGCGTGACGCGCGAGCGCAGCATGGAGACCTCCCGTTTTGCGTTTCTTCCCTTCGATACTTGCCTTCCCGGTATTTCTGATTTTCGCGATTTCGCCGCTGCGAAGTTCGGCCTGATCGCCACCTTCGAACGATACACCATTGGCCGTATTTGGCTAGCGCGACGCCGGCCGCCCCGCCCGGGGGCATCGCCCAACATCATCTTGTCGCGGTCAAGACCGGTCCATAGACTGTCGGGCGTGATCCCTGTCGTCATCATCAGCCTGCGGCAAAGCGCCGATCGCCGCGAGCATATTGCGGCGCATCTCGGGGGTCTTGGCATTCCCTATCGCTTTTTCGATGCGGTCGACGGCACGACGCTCGCGCCGGCACAGCGCGCCCGCTACGGGCCGACCATGCCGTTGGGCGCGATGGGCTGCGCCGAAAGCCATCTCACGCTTCTGCGCGAGATCGCCCAGGGCAGCGACGCGTTCGTCTGCGTCCTGGAGGACGACGTCGACCTGTCACAGCCGGTGATCGAGTTGCTCGACGCGGCCGCGCTGCGCCGCCTCCCGCCGTTCGACGTCCTGCGCCTCGAGGGCGTGGACGGCCGGCCACGGCCGTCTTTTCCGATCGCCCATTTCGATGGGTTCGAAATCCACCTCGCCTATCGCCAGCTGATGGGAACGGCCGCCCAGATCTACAGTCGGGCCGGCGCCGCAAAGATCGCCGCCGGCGTCACGACGCTTCCGGTCGCGATCGACATTGCGCTTTACCTCGAATGGTACGTGCTCGGCCTGCGCGTGATCGAGACCCGGCCCAGCCTGGCGCGGCAGGGAACGGTCCTGCCGTCCATCATCGGACCCGGCCTTCCCCCGCCCTATACGTGGTGGGAGCGGTTCCGCAGGCGCAAGCTGCGCTCGCGCGAATGGCGCCGCGCCGTGTCGTTCGTGATGGCCTGGGGCGTGTCGGCCCCGCTGCGGGCGAGGCGCGCGAATTCGTGCCCGCCACGGTAGCCGCCCTCAACGCCAAGAGGGCGTTGGGACGCGACTGAGCGCGCGCGGCTGGGCCGACGCCGTCATTCTTGTGTGCTCGAATATCTCGCCGCAACCGGCCGCAACAGACAAATTTTCCGTTTGGCCTTCACCGAAGGTGAAAACTCCTTTGCGGGCCCGCAAACGCGCAACGTGCTTGCTGACATGGCGGCGCTGTTGTTTCGCGAAAGCGTCTTGCCAAGTTCAGCAGGGCCTATGTGCACGAGCTCTCCGGCGGCAGGCGCTCGACGCCCTCGCGGAGGAACTTGCGCCAGACAAAGAGAATTAAGGCGTATTCCGATTCCGCAGGAACGGAATACGCTCTCATGAAGCCGATGGAGAAGCGTGGGTGACTCGGTGGGACGTCGTTGTTGTCGGAGCGGGCGCGGCGGGAATGATGTGCGCGGCGCAAGTCGGCAAGCGCGGGCGCTCGGTTCTCGTGCTCGATCACGCCACCACGCCGGGAGAGAAAATCCGCATCTCAGGCGGCGGGCGATGCAATTTCACCAATCTGCATTGCGCACCTCGGAATTTCCTGTCGCAGAACCCGCATTTCTGCATTTCGGCGCTTCATCGCTACACTGTCGGCGATTTCGTCGCGTTGGTGGAACGCTACGGCATTGCCTATCACGAAAAGACGCTCGGCCAATTGTTCTGCGACGGTTCGGCGCAACAGATCATCGATCTCTTGCTGGCCGAGTTGAAGCAGGGCAACGCGGAACTCCGGCTGGCGACCGCGGCCACGAACGTCGAGCGGACCGAAACGGGCTTCCTGCTGACGTTGTCCTCGGGCTCGGAGCCGATTCGATGTCAGTCGCTCGTCGTGGCGACGGGCGGAAAATCCATTCCCAAAATGGGCGCCAGCGATTTCGGTTACAGGCTCGCGGCGCGCTTCGGTGTTGCGGTCACCGAAACACGGCCCGCCCTGGTCCCGCTCGTCTTCGAGGATCGGGTGCTGACGCGGCTCAAGCCGCTGGCAGGCATCGGCGTCGCGGCGCGCGTAAGTTGCGGCCAAGCGTCCTTCGAGGAAGCGATTCTGTTCACCCATCGAGGTTTGAGCGGACCCGCCATTCTGCAGATTTCGTCCTATTGGCGCGAAGGCGAGGACATCGCCATCGCGATGCTGCCTTCCATTGACGTTTTCGACGTGCTGCGCGACAGGCGCAAGGCCAACGGACGGCAGATGCTTTCCACCTGTCTTTCGGAGTTTCTGCCCAAGCGGCTGGCGCGCATGATTGTCGAGGAACAGGAGGTTGCCGGCACATTGGCCGATCTTTCCGATGCAACACTTCGCCGTATCGATGACAGCGTGAATTCCTGGAGGGTGCTGCCCTCGGGCAGCGAAGGCTATCGCACCGCCGAGGTCACGCTGGGCGGTGTCGACACCAAAGGCCTCGACTCCAGGTCCATGGCGGTCAAAGCCGTGCCGGGACTTTATTTCATCGGCGAGGTCGTGGACGTGACCGGATGGCTCGGCGGATACAATTTCCAATGGGCGTGGTCGTCGGGCTGGTGCGCTGGCCAAGCCGCCTGAACGCGCGTTCGCCGTCGAGGGATTCATGCGATGGCCGCGCGCTCTTGAGTCCACGCCGCAGCGGGAGGATGTATATAATTGCATCCTCTTCAGCGAGGTCCGTCATGCGTCTCAAGGACAAGGTCGCCATCGTGGTCGGCGCCGGGCAGTCGCCGGGCGAAGGAATGGGCAATGGCCGCGCCACCGTGCTGCGCTTCGCGCGGGAGGGCGCCAAGATCATGGCAGTCGACAACCGGCTCGCCTCCGCCGAGGAAACCGTCGCGATGGCGCGCCAGTCGGGCGGCGAGTGCGTCGCGTTTGAGGCTGACGTCGCCAAGGAGGCGAGCCTCGCCGCCATGGTCGAGGCGGCGCGCTCGCGCTTCGGCCGCGTCGACATCCTTCATTATAACGTCGGCATGAGCATCGCGGGCGGCGACGCGCCGCTCGACAAGATCACCGAAGAGGCGTTCGACCGCATCTCCACCGTCAACCTGCGCGGCGCCATCATGGCGTGCAAGCACGTGCTGCCGCTCATGCGCGCCCAGCGCGCCGGCAACATCATCATGATCTCGTCGGTCGCAGCCTGGGAGATCTATCCCAACGTCGCCTACAAGGCGACCAAGGCCGCCATGATCGCCTTCACGCAGCAGGTCGCGATCCAGAACGCCGAGTTCGGCGTGCGCGCGAACGTCATCCTGCCCGGCCTGATGGACACCCCGATGGCGGTCGATACCCGCGCGCGGGCGAGCGGCAAGAGCCGCGCCGAGGTCGCCGCCGGCCGCGACGCGCGCGTGCCGCTACGCCGCAAGATGGGCACCGCCTGGGACGTCGCCAACGCGGCGCTGTTTCTCGCTTCCGACGAGGCGAATTTCATCACCGGCGTCGCGCTGCCGGTCGATGGCGGCGCGCTGGTGCATATCAATTAGGCGCGACGGGTATTTCCGCTGTCGATGCGGAGCCCGAGTGTGGGTCAGGACAGGCGAGGTCCGTTCTCCAAGCCCACGAACCGAGCCGATCGACCGGCGCCTGGGTTATGGTCTACGAAGGACAGGTCCACATGAACGCCGGCAACTGACAGGGGAACGATCCATGTCGCCACAGCCACCACCAGCATCAGCGCGTGACCAGGTCCGCGACGTCGTACCGGGCCTCGTCGAGCTCAGCGAGCGCGTGCTGTTCGGAGAGGTATGGGAGCGCCCGGGCCTCTCCAAGCGCGACCGCAGCCTGATCACGTGCGCCACCCTGATAGCGCTCGGCCGCGAAAAGCAGCTCGTCGGCCACCTGCAACGCGCGCTCGACAACGGGCTTACGCAAAGCGAACTGGGCGAAGTCATCACTCATCTCGCGTTCTATGCCGGCTGGCCGGCGGCGATGACCGCGGCGCTCGTCGCCAAGCAGGTGTTCGAAGGCCGCTAGCGACGGCTCGCCGAGAGCGCTCGGCGCCATGACGGCCGCGGCCGGGCTGGCGCCGGGCGAGCGCAGTCCGGGTGCGCGCCTCACATGGGGGCGAGCCCCAGATGATCGCGCAGCGTCGGCCCTGAATAATCCTTGCGAAAAAGCCCGCGCCGCTGCAATTCCGGCACGACCTTGTCGACGAAATCGTCAAACGCGCCGGGGAAATAGGCCGGCATGATGATGAAGCCGTCCGCGCGGCCCCCCGTGAACCACTCCTCGAAGACATCGGCGATGCGCGACGGCGTGCCGGCGACGACCCAGTGGCCGCGCGCGGCGGCGGTGAGGTTGTAGAGGTCGCGCAACGTCATCTTCTCGCGCCGCGCCATGGCGAGGAGCGTCGCCGAGAACGACGTGTTGCCGGTGGAGCTCGGCGGCAGATCGGGCACCGGCGCGTCGAGCGGATAGCCCGAGATGTCGTGGCCGATGCGCCCGGAGACGAGGGCGAGCGCGTTGGTCGGCGTGAGCCAGCCTTGCAGGCGATCGAGCTGCTCCTTCGCCTGCGCGTCCGTGTCGCCGACGATCGGCATGACACCGGGCATGATCGTGACCGCCTCCGGCGCGCGGCCATGTTTCGCCACGCGGGCCTTGAGGCCGTCATAGGCCGCCTTGGCGGCAACCTGGTCGCCGCTGGTGACCGAGAACACGATGTCGGCGGTCCGCGCCGAGAGCTCCTGGCCGGGCACCGAGCCGCCGGCCTGGATGATCAGCGGGTCGCCGTGCGGGCAGCGCTCGATGTTGAGCGGTCCCCGCACCGAGAAGAACCGGCCCTTGTGGTCGAGCGGACGCACCTTGCTCTTGTCGATGAAGACGCCGCTCGCCTTGTCGGCGACGTAGGCGCCGGGATCCCACGTGTTCCACAGGCCCTTCACGACGTCGACGAACTCGTTCGCGATCTCGTAGCGCAGGTCGTGCGCATCGAGATGCTGGCGGCTGAAGTTGAGCGCCGCGCGGTCGTGCGCGGTGGTGACCACGTTCCAGGCCACGCGCCCGCCGCTGATGTGCTGCAGGGTGGCAAACGCACGCGCGACGTTGAACGGTTCGCTGAAGCTCGTCGACACGGTCGCGCCGAGGCCGAGATGCTTCGTCACGGTGCTGAGCGCGCCGATCAACGTCGTCGGCTCGAACCGCGTGACGAACGACGGATGATCGTCCGGGTCCATCATCACGGTGTCGGAGATGAAGAACAGGTCGAACTTGCCGCGTTCCGCGATCTGCGCGCCGGCCGACACCACGGGCCAGCTCGAATTGCTCGCCCAGGCGCCGTCGTAGCGCCAGCCGGCCGAGTGGTTTCCGGCGCCGATCCAGAACACACCGAGATGCATCTGGCGCTTGGAGGGTGCCAACATGGTTCGGCTCCTCGCAGGAGGGCATGGCTGGGCCGCGGGGCCAGCTGTCGTCGCGGGGCTTTCCGCCTTTGTAACATCCCGGCCGGGGGTCTAAAATGCGTCTGTTGCGCGCCGCCAGGGCTGCGCGCGGACTTAAGCAGCCGATGAGGAATTCCATGCCGACCCAATCACAACGCCACGTCGTCAAGATCGCCCCCAACAATCCGGTGTTCGATCTCCCCGTCATCGTCGGCATCGAGGAAGGCTGCTTCGCCAAGGCCGGCTTGGACGTGAGCTTCTCGGCGACCTATGCGGACCGCGAGAAGGACAACGCCGCGACGGACTTCATGGCGCGGCTCAAGGAGAACCAGTTCGATTGCGGCTCGGCCGACAGCTACAATGTGTGCGAATGGGCGAGCATCGACCGTCTCGAGCGCGGCAAGCGCGGCGGCAACATTGCGGCCTTGCGGGCGGCGGTTGCCGCGCAGGCGATCCTGAGCTTCGATGACGACCTGCAGACCCCGCGCGACATGGCCGACGTGCCCGTGATGGTGCAGGAACTCACCGGCTCGCACTACACCGCGATCCAGATGCTCGAAAGCGCCGTCGGGCCCGAGCACGTCAACATCCAGAAGGGCGGCCTGCCGCAGATGCGCTACGCGGCGCTCAAGAACCGCACGGCGCGCGCCATCGCGGTCATGGAGCCGTTCATCAGCCTCGGCCTCAAGGAGGGCGCGCACATCATCGCGGCCTCGTTCTACCGCGGCGGCGAGGTGATCGCGCCCGACCTTTCGCCCGAGCAGCGCAAGGCCTACTACGACGCCGAGAACGAGGCGGTCGACCTGATCAACGCCGACTTCTACAAATACGCGCACCACGTCGCGGCGCATGCCAAGGGCGCGCTCAAGCCGAACGAGCTCCTGCGCGCCTTCGTGCACTACAAGCACGTCGACTACTACGACGCGACCCTGTTCAACCGCGCCTACGACTGGATGAAGGCGCGCGGCATGAGCGAAGGCCAGAGCCAGCACGCGGCGCTGGTGGTGGGATAAATCGAATTGTCATGGCCGGGCATAGCCGTTCGAAGGACGGTGTCGCTTCGCGACACCTGTGTCCCGGCCATCCACGTCTTCCTTCTCGCCATGTCATAAGACGTGGATGCCCGGGACAAGCCCGGGCATGACGTCGTTGGAAACAATCACCATGGATGCCCTCACCAAACCCAAACGCAAGTCGCTCCCCGCAACCAGCGCCCGCCCCTACCCCGACCTGCACGACCACATCCGTGCGATCGAGGATGCCGGTCTCCTGATCCGCGTCGATCGACCGATCAACAAAGACACCGAGATGCATCCGCTGGTGCGCTGGCAGTTCCGCGGCGGCATCGTCGAGAAGGACCGCAAGGCGTTTTTGTTCACCAACGTGCACGACGCCAAGGGCCGCAAGTACGACATCCCGGTGCTGGTCGGCGGGCTCGCGGCGAACCGCGAAATCTACCGCATCGGGCTCGGCTGCGCCTTCGAGGAGATGGACGCACGCTGGGTGCGCGCGATCAACAGTCCGCTTGCGCCGCGCATCGTCGAGGACGCGCCGTGCCACGAGATCGTCATCACCGGCAAGGCGCTGGATAAGCCAGGCAACGGCCTCGACGGCATCCCGCTGCCGATCTCGACGCCCGGCTGGGACATCGCGCCCTACACGACGCTGTCGCAATACATCACCAAGGATCCCGACACCGGCGTCCAGAATGTCGGCAACTATCGCGGCCAGGT
>DASXCK010000163.1:0-1638 GCA_036491235.1 Xanthobacteraceae bacterium
CCGCCATCACGGGCGACATGAGTGCGGCGCCAGCGACCACTGTGCTCGCCACCACCGCCGAGAGATACGCGATACGACGTTGCATGCCCGACTCCGTAGCTTCCCCGCGTCCCGGTCCGTTCACCGAATGCTTACCATAAATCGTTGACCGACCATGAACCAAGCCCCTTACAGGGTTAAGAAATTTACCCGATCTTGACCACGATCCGTCCGCGCACCTGGCCGCCCAGAATCCGCTTGGCGGCATCGATCGCGCCGGAGAGCTCAACTTCGGTGGTGATTTGGGCCAATTTTTGCCGATCCAGCCCGGCGTCGAGCCGCGCCCAGGCCTCGCGCCGCAGTTTCTGTGGACACCGCACCGAGTCGATCCCGACCAGCGCGACCGCGCGCAGGATGAACGGCGCGACGCTAGACGGTAAATCCATGCCGCCGGCGAGGCCGCAGGCCGCCACCGTACCGCCATAGCGGGTCATCGACAGCAGATTGGCGAGCGTGACCGAGCCGACCGAGTCGATGCCGCCGGCCCAGCGTTCCTTGGCGAGGTCGCGCGGCTTGGCGGTGAGCTCCGCCCGATCGATCACCTCGGAAGCGCCGAGGTCGCGCAGATACTGCGTCTCCTGCGGCCGGCCCGTCGAGGCGACGACATGATAGCCGAGCCCGGCCAACAGCGAGACCGCCACCGACCCGACGCCGCCGGCGGCACCCGTCACCAACACGGGCCCGCGGTCGGGCGTGACGCCGTGGCGCTCGAGTGCCAGCACCGCCAGCATCGCGGTGTACCCCGCGGTTCCGATCGCCATGGCGTCGTGCGCGCTCATCCCGGCCGGCAGCGGGACGAGCCAGTCGCCCTTCACGCGCGCCTTCTGGGCATAGCAGCCGAGATGCGTCTCGCCGCAGCCCCAGCCGTTGAGGATCACGCGATCGCCGCACTTCCAATCCGGATGGTTCGATGCCTCGACGACGCCCGCGCCGTCGATGCCGGCGATCATCGGAAAGCGGCGCACCACGGGCGCCTTGCCGGTGATGGCGAGCCCGTCCTTGTAGTTCACGGTCGACCATTCGGGCCGGAAGGTCACGTCGCCTTCCATCAGATCGTTCTCGTCGAAATCGGCAAGCGCGGCGGACTGCCCGCTCGCGCTCTTGTCGATGACGATCGCCTTGAAGGTCGGCATGGTTTTGCTCTCCGCGTGTCGGGCACGGAAGATACGAAGATGGGGCGGACGATGGAATAGCGTTCCCGGGCGAAGGAACGATCCCCGATTTTCGGTCCCGGCGCGACGCGCATGCACACCGGGCGCCGATAGGCCTGCTCACAGGCGATGCAAACGCCCCTCAATACGGCGTCGTCATGCCCTTCACGGTCGTGCGCAGCATCAGCCGGCGCTGATCGGCGGGGAAATCGTCGCGCGCGTGCATCGAGCAACGGTTGTCCCACACCAGGAGATCGCCGACGCGCCATTGATGCCGGTAGACGAACTCCGGCTTTTCGGAATGGTCGAACAGCGCCTCGAGCAGCGCGTCGCTCTGCGCCGGCGGCAGGCCCTCGACGCGCACGGTCATCAGGCGATTGACGTAGATCGCCTTGCGCCCGGTCTCGTCGTGGGTGCGGAAGACCGGGTGCTCGCGTTCCGCGAAGGC
>DASXCK010000164.1:0-7411 GCA_036491235.1 Xanthobacteraceae bacterium
CGGGCATCCACGTCTTGCTTTCGTCGGTGCAGAGAAAGAAAAGACGTGGATGGCCGGGACAAGCCCGGCCATGACGGTGGGAATCGAGGCGCCCATGGCCGGCATCGACGAAACCAAGTCCTTCATCCCGCTGCGCATCGCGGTGCTCACCGTGTCCGACACGCGCTCGCTCGACGACGACAAGTCGGGCGCGACGCTGGCCGAGCGCATCGCCAAGGCCGGGCACGCGGTCGCGGCACGCGCGATCGTCACCGACGACGTGGAGGCCATTCGCACGCAGGTGAGGGGCTGGATCGCCGATCCGGCGATCGACGTCGTCATCTCGACCGGCGGCACCGGCTTCACGGGCCGCGACGTCACGCCCGAGGCAGTCGAGCCGCTTTTCGAAAAGCGCATGGACGGCTTCGCGACCATGTTCCTGATCGTGAGCCACGCCAAGATCGGGACCTCGGCGATCCAGACGCGCGCGACCGCGGGCGTCGCCGGCGCCACATATATCTTCTGCCTGCCGGGATCGCCCGGCGCCTGCCGTGACGGCTGGGACGAGATCCTCGTCCATCAGCTCGACTACCGCTACCGCCCGTGCAACTTCGTCGAGATCATGCCGCGCCTCGACGAGCACCTGCGGCGCGCCAAGGCGCGCGGCGCGACGGTGTAGCGTATGTGCATTTAATTCGATCCGTCACGGCCGGGCCATAGCCGTTCGAAGAACGGCGTCTCTTCGAGCCGCCTACAACCGTTCGAAGAGCGGCGTCGCGGAGCTCACCCTTGGGCTTGCCGAAGACAAGACCCGAGGGCGCGCCTGTGTCCCGGCCATCCACGTCTTCCTCGCCAGATCGCCAAGACGTGGCCGCGCGACACAAGGCCGGACGATGTGATTCAAATGTGCACGGGATCTGCTTTGGCAGCCACCAACTATTGCCGAATGGTTAACGCTGCGTCGTGCATCCGGCACGGCGTCGGCAAAAACGCGTGTGTCATCAACGCCCGCGCGGGCCCCGCAAGAAATCGTAAACCATATCGCTTTACGGTTGCGCCAGAGAACCAGTGGCGGAGCCGATCATGTCGAGTCGCGTGGCGTCGAGGGCCGAGGCCGGTGCGAAGCGTATCCGTCGGCGCGTCGTGATGGCCTCCGGAGCCGTCGTGGTCGCCGGATGGTTCGCATCACCTGCATCCGCGGCCGATTTTCCGCTCATGTCGCCGGCGCCCATATCCTACTATCGCTGGGAAGGCGTCTATGTCGGCGGCCACGTCGGCTACGCCGTGGGCGAGACCGACTTCGGCCTGAGCGGATTTCCCAGCACCTCGTTGGCGGGCACCATCCCGCCGGTGCCCTCCGCGTCATCGGCGACGACACAAGGCTTCGTCGGCGGCCTTCAGGCCGGTTTCCTGCATCAGATCGACGCCTTCGTGTTCGGCGTCGAAGCTGATGTCATCGCCACGAGTGCGTCGGGGACCGCGTCCTCCAACGGCACGGCGCTCGGCCTCAACTACAAGCTGAGCGAACAGCAGGACGTCCCGGTGATCTCGACCCTGCGCGGCCGCATCGGCTTTGCGCCCAATGACCGCTACATGGTCTATGCGAGCGGCGGCCTCGCGATCGGCGGCGTCAAGACCACGACCGATCTCTCGTTCTCGAACGGCGACGGATTCGGGGGCTCGCGCAGCGACATCCGCACCGGCTGGGCGGCCGGCGGCGGCATCGAATATGCGCTGTCGCCGCAGACATCCGTCACGCTGGACTACCTGCATTTCGATCTCGGCAGCGGCACGGTGGTCGGTTTGCCGAATGGCGTGACCGAGCTGGAGACGCATACCAGCTCGGCCCTGCGCGGCGACATCGTGCGCGTCGGCATGAACTATCGCTTCGGCGACGCCGACATGTCGGTCGCGCGCGGGCTCGACGGCCTCATTCCGCAGGTGCAGACGATCGAGAGCGAGTTCGGCATGCGCTACTGGTACAGCACGGGCCGCATGTCGAAGAACCTGTTCGACTTCGACGGCACGACCATGCTGTCGCGCCTCACCTATAGCGACCTCACGGCGGGCACGGCCGAAGCCTTTGCCCGCTTCGACGACCGCTCGAGTGGCCTGTTCGCCAAGGCCTTCGTGGGCGCCGGCGGCATCGGCTCGGGCAACCTCCAGGACGAGGATTTTCCGCCCGGCATCAGCCCGTATTCGTCGACCAACAGCGCGCAGCACGACGGGAGCCTGCTCTATTTCGCGGGAGACATCGGTTACAACGTGCTGTGGGGACAGAATTATCGGGTGAGCCCCTTCATCGGCTACTTCCACCAGCGCGAGACCGTCAACGCCTACGGCTGTGCGCAGACCGCGACCAATCCCGACGTCTGCGCGCCGGCGATCCCGGACTCCAACCTCACCATCACCGAAGATGCGCATTGGAACGCGGTCCGCCTCGGCG
The DNA here is from genome assembly GCA_036491235.1 of Xanthobacteraceae bacterium. Taxonomy (GTDB): domain Bacteria; phylum Pseudomonadota; class Alphaproteobacteria; order Rhizobiales; family Xanthobacteraceae; genus JAVDCA01. The sequence goes on from DASXCK010000164.1 coordinate 2,426, forward strand.
CCTCCGCCGACGTGACGTGGAACCGGTTCAAGCTCGGCGTCGATGCCGCCTGGCTGCCGTATGTCTCGCTCTCGTCCAGCGATTCGCACTGGCTGCGCATGCAGCCGATTCCCGGCAATTTCGCCGGCCCGATCTCGGAGGACGGCACCGGCTTCACCGGCGTCCAGCTCGAGGCGATCTTGAGCTACCTGGTGACGCCGAACTTCAGCGTCGGCGTCGGCGGTCGCTACTGGCGCTTCGACGCGCATGGCAACGCGCATTTTGAGGGCGACATCATCCAGGGCGAAGGCGGCCCGCAGCCGATCGATTTCTCCAGCCAGCGCTTCGGCGCCTTCGTCCAGGGCGCGTACAAGTATTAGGACTGCAGCAGAACGTAGGATGGGTTGAGCGGACCCATCATCTATGCGCAAGCCGTCAAAGCGATGGGCTTCCTTGGGCCTGCCGAAGGCAAGACTCGAAGGCTCAACACATTCTGGGCGCCTTGTGCGATGGCGTGAAAATCACAACCCCATCTCCCAGGTCTCGCCGACGACCTCGACACCCCATTCGGCGTGCCGCTCCTCGGCAATCTTCACGAACCCAGCGTTTCGGTAAATCCCGCGCGCCGCCACGAGCACGCTGTGCGTCCACAGCGTCATCTTGCGGTAGCCCGCCGCGCGCGCGAACGCGACGCATTCGTCGACCAGCCGCTTGCCGAGGCCGAGCCCGCGCGCCTTCGGCTCGACCAGCAGCAGGCGTAAGCGCGCGGCCTCGTCCGAGTCCTTGACCACGAAGGCCGAGCCGACCGGCTCGCCGTCGATGTCGGCGATCAAATGGCGGTCGCGCGCCGGATCGTAGCGGGCCACCATCTGCGCGACGATCTCGGCGCACAGGCCCTCGAATTTTGCACCCCAGCCGTATTCCTGTCCGTAGAGCACCGCGTGGCGCGCCACCACCCAGCCCATGTCGCCGGTGCGGGGAGGGCGCAACACGCACGACGGCCGCGCCGCGTCCGGCGTCTCGCCGATGAGCTGCTCGATCGCCCCCATGGCGGCGACGACGCGCTCCTGCTCGGGCGCCGGCATGGCGCCGAGCATCGCGCCGACGTCGTCCTGCGAGCGCTGGTTGATGGCGGTGAATGCCCGGCGCCCGCGCGCCGTCAGCGAGAGCAACGTCCGGCGTCCGTCCGCGCGCGACGATGTCTTGCGCACGAGGTCGCGGTCGCTGAAGCCGCGCAGGATGCGGCTGAGATACCCGCGGTCGATGCCGAGCGCCTCGGCGACCTCGGTCGCGGTCGGCTTGTCGCGCTGGGCGAGCTCGTAGAGCACGCGCGCCTCGGCGAGCGAGAACGCGCTCTGCAAGAACGCGTCCTGCAGCATGCCGAGACGGCGCGAGTAGAAACGCGAGAAGCGCCGCACCGCGGCGATCCGCGTGTCGATGTCGCTCGAAGCCTGCGCGCGCATGGGGACTGCCTGCGCCTGATAGCGATATTTGACAGCGTCAATCAATTATTTGACGTTGTCAATCACCTCGCCAGCCGCTTGCGCCGCTGCGCAGCGTCACGATCCGCCGCCGCCCGATCCGCCGCATGAGCTCGCTTTCCGGATCCGCGATCCCGTCGCGGTGCCCGCCGAGCCGGTCATAGGCCGCGCGGCTGATCATCAGGCCCTGCTCGGGATGCGGGCCGCGCCACGCCGCGGCGACGAGCGCAACCATCTGCCGCGGCAGCGCCGCGTCCGCGTCGGGCGCGCCGCGAAACACCGCCGCCTGCGCGCCCGCGGTTCCGCGCAGGACGGCGTGGTCGATCTTGCGCGCCGCCTCCTCGGCCCAGCTCGGATCGAGCACGACGCCCGGACGCAAAAAGAGCAGCCAGCTGCCGCGCGCCGCCGCGGCGGCGGACTTGAGCCGCCCGGCGAGCGGCGCCTGCGACACCATGATCTCGCACCCCGCGACGTCGACCACCCGGGCCGTCGCATCGGTCGAGCCGGCGTCCGCGACGATCACGTCGCGCACGATCCCGGTGAGCGCCGCCGGCACCAGCATCGCCAGGGTCGGCACCAGGGCGCGTTCGCTGTTGTGGGTCGGGATGATGACGGTGAGCATGGTGGCGGGAGGGCCCTGCGGCACTGCAGCATAGCATACGGCGGCGAACGGGCCATGAACCGGGCCGCCGGCAAAATCTCCGCCGAATCAAGGCGATGATATTCTGCATGAAAGTTCCAGGATTTGGGGTTCATATTAGTTCTTGTTTTGTTCTTGCATTGGGTCTATTGTTTCGTTATGGCTTCCTCTGCTGCACCTGGCCGTCGCCCGCCGTCGCCGCCGCAAGCGGTGCCGGCGGGCGCATCTTCCGCCCCGGCGATGCCTGGCGACTTTACCGGCGTGGCCGTCGACGGCGAGCGCCGGCGCGGTCGCGGCGCGCAGTCGAACGCGGCCGGCCGCTATGAGCCGCACGCGCGCGAAGGTTTCGATGACGGCTGGCAAAGCCTCGAGGACCTGCCGCCGTTTGCGACCACGGTCGGCATCGACACCGCCCGCAAGGTCATCACCCGCAACGACTCGCCCGACATTCCGTTCGACCGCTCGATCAATCCTTATCGCGGCTGCGAGCACGGCTGCATCTACTGCTTCGCGCGGCCGACCCACGCCTATATGGGCCTCTCGCCCGGCCTCGATTTCGAATCGAAGCTCTTTGCCAAGCCGGATGCGCACGAGCTGCTCGAGCGCGAGCTCGCGGCACCCAACTATTCGCCGCGCGTGATCGCGATCGGCACCAACACGGACCCGTATCAGCCGATCGAGAAGCGCTACGAGGTGATGCGGCGGATTCTCGGGGTGCTCGAGCGCGCCGGCCATCCGGTCGGCATCGTCACCAAGTCGGCGCTCGTGGTGCGCGACATCGACATCCTCGCCCGCATGGCGAAGCGCAACCTGGTCAAGGTCGCGGTCTCGGTGACGACGCTCGACGCGAAGCTCGCCCGCATCATGGAGCCGCGCGCGCCGACGCCGACGCGTCGGCTCGACGCCTTGCGCGAGCTCGGCAAGGCCGGCATCCCAGTTCGGGTGATGACCGCGCCGATCGTGCCGGCGATCAATGACGCCGAGATCGAGCGCATCCTCGAGGCAGCGGCGTCGGTCGGCGTCACCGGCGCGGGCTACGTGCTGCTGCGCCTGCCGCTCGAGGTGCGCGATCTCTTCCGCGAATGGCTCACCGCCAATTTCCCCGACCGCGAGAAGCACGTGTTCACGCTGATCCGCCAGATGCGCGGCGGCAAGGACTACGACGCCAAGTGGGGCGAGCGCATGACCGGTTCCGGTCCCTACGCCGACATGATTCGCCAGCGCTTCGAGGCGGCCTGCGCCCGGCTCGGCCTCAACAAGGAGAGGAAGCCACTCACCATCGAGCATTTCCGCCGCCCACGCGGCGGGGGAGGGGAACAGCTGAGCCTCTTCTGAGATGGATCGAGGGCCGCCGAGCAAAACAAAGCTAGAAAGTCGAATGATTTCAGTGGAGCCATTTCTGGCGTTGGCCGTGTCGCCGCAAAGTCTGGATGGGATCGGAGGCCGTCGAGCAAAACAAAGCTAGAAAGCTGAATGATTTCAGTGGAGGCACGGGGCGTCGGCCATTGCGTCGCCGCCTTCCAGTGCGCAGCATGCTCGCCGCATGAGTCGCACGCCGCCCAGAAAACCGTCGACCAAATCATCGGACAAGCCGGCGAAAAAGCCGCCCCGCCTGCCGCTCGACGAGCCGCCGCTGCGGCCGACGTTCCGGCGCGAGCGCGCCGCGATGAAGCGCGGCCTCTTTCCGGTCGCGGGCTGCGACGAGGCGGGCCGCGGGCCGCTTGCCGGCCCGGTGGTCGCGGCTGCCGTCATCCTCGATCCGGAGCGCATCCCGCGCGGGCTCAACGATTCCAAGAAGCTCGACGCCGGGACGCGCGAGAAGCTCTATTCCCGCATCTGCGCGACGGCGCAGGTCGGCGTCGCTTTCGGCTCGCGCGCGCGCATCGATCGCGACAACATCCGCCAGGCCTCGCTGTGGGCGCTCAAGCGCGCCGTGCTGGCGCTGCCGGTCAAGCCGCGCCTCGTGTTCGTCGACGGCATCGACCGCATCGATTGCGGGTGCGATTGCCAGGCGGTGGTGAGCGGCGACGCGCTGGTGCTCTCGATCGCGGCCGCCTCGATCGTCGCCAAGGTGACGCGCGACCGCCTGATGGTACAGATCGGCGCCGCCCATCCGGGCTACGGCTTCGAGCGCCACATGGGCTACAGCGTGCCCGAGCACTTCCGCGCGCTCACCGCGCTCGGGCCGACCGTGCACCACCGCCACAGCTTCTCGCCCGTGGCCATCGCGGCCGGCCTCAGTCGGCTGCCCTTGCTCGATATCGGCGAGGTCGAGGCCGCCGAGTAAGCCACATGCGTCATGGCCGGGCTTGTCCCGGCCATCCATGTTTTTCCTTGCATGGCGCGCGACAAGGAAGACGTGGATGCGCGGGACGAGCCCGCGCATGACGTAGAATGAATTGCGCGGCATTCATTCTTGCCTCATCACGGCGCACAGGCTTAAGTCAGTCCTCGATCTCGTACCCGCCAGCGGCCGATGCTCCACGTCTCCATCTTCGTTGAAGGTCTGCGTTCGCGGCCGCGCCTGATGTTCTGGCTCGCGGCCGTCGCCCAGGCTGCGCTCTGGTGGCTGGTGCCGGTGATCTTCTATTCGGCGCCGCCCGGCGACCTGCCGATGGTGCTCGCGGTCGGCCACGAGTTCCAGCTCGGCACCGATCTCGGCCCGCCGCTCGCCTTCTGGCTCGCCGACGTCGTCTACACCGTCAGCGGCGTCGCGGGCGTCTACCTGCTGGCGCAGGTCTGCATCGTCGTCGCCTATTGGGCGATATTCTCGCTCGGCCGCGCCCTCGTCGGCGCGCAGCAGGCCGCGATCGCGGTGCTGCTGATGGTCGGCATCCTGGTGATGACGGTGCCGTCGCCCGATTTCGGGCCGACGGTGCTCGGCAC
>DASXCK010000165.1:0-2996 GCA_036491235.1 Xanthobacteraceae bacterium
GGAGTCGACCGCGATGCCGACCGTGAGCACGATGCCGGCGATGCCCGGCAGCGTCAGCGTCGCGTTGAGCAGGGACAAGACGCCGAAGATCATGCCGACATTGATCGCGACCGCGATATTGGCGAAGAAGCCGAACAGCCCATAGGTCACCAGCATGAAGACGATCACCAGCAGGGCACCGACGATCGAGGCGTATTCGCCCTTGGCAATCGAGTCCTGGCCGAGGCCCGGGCCGACCACGCGCTGCTCGATCGGCGTGAGCTTCGCCGGCAACGCGCCGGCGCGCAGGAGGATCGCGAGATCGCCTGCGGTCTGGACGGTGAAATTGCCGGAAATCTGCCCGCGCCCTCCGAGGATCGGCTCGCGGATGTAGGGTGCTGAGATGACCTTGTCGTCGAGGATGATCGCGAACGGCCGCCCGACGTTCTGTTGCGTGACCTCGCCGAACTTGCGCGCGCCGCTGGCGTTGAAGGTGAAATCGACCACCGGCTGGTTGTTTTGGTCGAAGCTCGCCTTGGCATCGGTCAGATCCGCGCCTTCGACCAGCACCTGCTTCAAGACGACGACCGGATTGCCGCCCTCGCAGAGCGGCGGCTTCACGGCGGCTTTGTTCTGGCTGTTCTGATCCCTGGTCTCGCAGAGAACCTCCGAGTCGGGCGGCACGTTCTGCGGGCCCGCATTCTGGTTGACCAGCCGGAATTCGAGCTTGGCGGTCTCGCCGAGGAGCGCGAGCAGGCGCTGTGGATTGCCAAGGCCGGGCACCTGGACGAGGACGCGGTCGATGCCCTCGCGCTGCACGGTCGGCTCGACGAGGCCCATCTCGTTGACGCGCCGTTCGATGATCGGGATCGACTGGTCGACGGTCTGGCGCACGCGCTCGTTCATCGAGGCTTCGCTCGGCGCGAGCCGGATCACATTGCCGCCGGCGCTGGTCACGTCGATGCTCTTCTGGCCGGTAACGCCGATGATGTTGTTGGTGATCGGCTGCGACAGCGCGCTCAGCTTCTCGAGCGCCGCCTGGAAATTCTGCCCTTCCCGGATGCGCACCTCGACGGCGTTGCCGCGGATCTGGGGCGGGGCCGCCCAGCCGATCCTCGCGTCAAGCAGCGTCTTGCGCGCGTCGCCGCGCAGCGTCTCGAGTTGCTGCTTGCGCACGTCGGCGGAGTCCACCTCGAGCAGGATATGCGAGCCGCCCTGCAGGTCGAGGCCGAGCACCACGTATTTCTGGGCCCAGCCAGGCCACCGTTTGACAGTTTCCTGCGAAACGAAGTTGGGGATCGCGCAGGCGCACACGATCAGCGCCGTGAGCAGGATCGCCGCCGCCTTCCACCGTGCGAAATAAAGCATGACCCCGCGTCCACCTGGATTTCCGCGGCCCTCAACTGGCGGCGGCGTCGCTTCCGACCGGCTCGCCCTTGGTGCGCACCTCGCTCACCATCGACCGCAGCTGCCGCACCCGCACGTTCTGCGCGATCTCGATCTCGATCTGATCGTCGTCGACCAGCTTGGTCACCCGCCCGACGGTGCCGCCCGAGGTCACCACGCTATCGCCCTTGCGCAGGTTCTTCACCATCTCCTGGTGCTGCTTAACCCGCTTCTGCTGTGGCCGGATCATCAGCATGTACATGATCGCAATCACGGCGACGATGGGGAAAAACTGAATGTACTCGGTCAGACCGCCGGCAACGCCTCCGGACGCGGCCTGAGCATAGGCGGGTGTGATCCACATATACGCTCTCCCCTCCCCCGCCGGGGCAAATAGGGGTCGGAATCCGAGTAATTCGGCCCGACCCCGCGGTTGGCGCGGAATATAATGACCACGGCCCTGATTGCAACGCCAAGCCCACGGGATTTGGCGTCGCGGGACGACGCGGCGAGCACCTTGCAGCCCGCCATCCGCGCCGCTAAGGAACATCATCCCCGCTCGAACACAACATCATGTCGGAAAAAGATAAAATCGCGTCGCCGCCGCTCGATTCCGCGCTCCTTCGTCGCATCGCCGAAGCGCTCGAACGGCTCGCGCCGCCGACCGGCGCGGGCGCCGATCTCGGTGGCGCGGATGCCTTCATCTGGCAGCCCGGCCGCGGCCTCGTTCCGGTGCCGCGCGTCAACCGGATGGACATGTCGCTGCTCAAGGGCATCGACCGCATGCGCGACATCCTGGTCGAGAACACCGAGCGCTTCGCGCGCGGGCTGCCTGCCAACAACGCCCTCCTGTGGGGCGCGCGCGGCATGGGCAAATCGTCGCTCGTCAAGGCCGCACATGCGGGCGTCAATGCGGCGCTCGGCGCCAAGGACCGGAAGCTCGCCGGGCTGCTCAAACTCGTCGAGATCCATCGTGAGGACATCGAGAGCCTGCCCGAGCTCATGACAGTGCTGCGCGCGCAGCCTTTTCGCTTCATCGTCTTTTGCGACGATCTGTCCTTTGACGCCGAGGATACCTCGTACAAGTCGCTCAAGGCCGTGCTCGAAGGCGGCATCGAGGGGCGCCCCGAAAACGTCATCCTCTATGCGACGTCGAATCGCCGGCATCTGATGTCGCGCGACATGATGGAGAACGAGCGCTCGACCGCGATCAATCCGGGCGAAACGGTCGAGGAAAAGGTCTCGCTATCCGATCGCTTCGGCCTGTGGCTGGGCTTTCACCGCTGCAGCCAGGACGAATTCCTCGCCATGGTCGAGGGCTACGTCGCGCACTTCGACATTCCGGTGGACGCCGACGCGCTGCGGCGCGAGGCGCTCGAATGGGCGACGACGCGCGGCTCGCGTTCGGGCCGCGTGGCGTGGCAGTTCGTGCAGGATCTGGCTGGGCGGCTCGGCGTCGCGCTGCGCGCCTGAACGGAAGTCTTGCCGCGATCAGGTGCCGGTCGGCAGGAATTGCGACGGATCGACCGGCGATGATCCCTTGCGGATTTCGAAGTGCAGCTGCGGCACCTGGACGCCGCCGGTCTCGCCGGACTTGGCGATCACCTGCCCGCGGTGAACGTGATCGTTGC
>DASXCK010000166.1:0-18359 GCA_036491235.1 Xanthobacteraceae bacterium
CTGCTCAACGGCAAGCGGCCGAACCGCGAGTCGGTGATCGAGCCGACCACGCCGCGCGGCTCCGCCGTGCCGACCGCCGGCAAGCCGCGCCCGCGCACGGGCGGCGGCACCGGCGGGATGGAGCCGCAGCCGCAGGCTTGAGCCCGGCGAACCAACGACAGAATGCTGAGCGCCCGCCCATTCGGCGGGCGCAATGCTGTTGCGCGCCGTCGATCTCGCGCAACGGTGGCGGCTTTGTTACTGCTCGCGCCCCAAACGGTGCTTGCCCAGCCGCGCAACCATGACCGACAGCCGAGCCGCCCGCGCCGACAGGCCCACTTGGTCGCTTGCCGGCCTGCGCCTCGGCGCCTCGCTGCTGCTTCCGGCCCTGCCCGGCATGATGGCGTTCGCGGTCGCGGTCGGCGCGACCGAGGCGCGCAAGGGTTTTGACGCGCTCACCTCGCTGCTGATGAATATCTGCGTCTATGCCGGCGCCTCGCAGCTCGTCGCCATGGAGGTGTGGCCGGCGCACATGACGGCGGCCGGCATGGCGGCGCTTGCGCTCGTCGTCGCGACCGTCAATGCGCGCATGCTGTTGTTCGGCGCCTCGCTGCGGCCGTGGCTCGGGCCGCTGCCGGCCTGGCAGATCTATCCGCTGCTGCAGTTCACGACCGATCCGGGCTGGCTGGTCCTGATGCGCTACCGCGCCAAGGGCGGCAACGACGCGGCGGTCTTCGTCGGCGGCGCCGTCGTGGTGCTGATCGCATGGGTCGCGGCGACGATGGTCGGCTACGCCGCGGGCGCGCTCGTCGCCGATCCGCGCAAGTTCGCCCTCGATCTCGTGCTGCCCATCTTCTTTGCCGCCATGCTGGTCCCGCTATGGCGCGGGCGGCGGCGCACGATCGCATGGGGCGTCGCGGGCGCGGTCGCGCTCGCGACCCAGTACTTCGTTTCCGGCTGGTGGTTCGTCATCGTCGGCGCGATCGCCGGCAGCGTCGCCGAGGGGTTCGCCGCGGAGGTGCGCCGTGGCTGATGTCGGCGGCCTTGATCTCGCAGGTCCTGGCACGATCGCCGCGATTCTGGCGATGGGCGCGGTGACCTATGCGATGCGCGCCGGCGGCTTCTGGCTCATGGGGCACGTACCGCTCACGCCGCGGGTCCGGCGGATGATCGAGGCGCTGCCCGGCGCGGTCATCATCGCAACCGTCCTGCCGATCGCCGCGAGCGAAGGCGTCCCCGCATTGCTCGCGATCACGGCGGCGGTCGGCGCCATGATGATCCGCCGCAACGACTTCCTCGCCGTCATCGTCGGCATGGCGGTCGCGGCGCTGGCACGCGCGTACCTTTAATCTTTCGGTCTGCGCTCGAGCGGCCGGATCACGCGCAGCTTGCCGAGCGACTTGGCGGCGAAATCGAGGAACGCCTGCACCTTCGGCGCGCGGTGGCCACGGCTCGCCGCGACGAGATGCACCGGCAGGGCAGGGGGCTCGTAGGCGGCGAGCAGGCGCACCAGCGATCCCGCCTCGAGCTCCTCGCTCACCTGATACGACAGCACCCGCGCAATGCCCTGGCCGGCGCGCACCGCGACGAGGCGCGCCTCCACCTCGTTGACCATGAGGCGCGGCGCGAGGCGCACCACGCTCGCGCGCCGCCCCGGCCCGAAGCGCCATTCCGACGGCTCCGCTCGTGCGCTGCCGAAAATCGTGTCGTGATCGGCGAGGTCCGCGGGCCTCTTCGGTGTGCCGCGGCGCTCGAGATAGGCCGGGCTCGCCACCAGGATGCTGCGCACCTCGCCGACGCGTCGAGCCAGAAGCCCCGAGTCCGCCAGCGGGCCGATGCGGAGCGCGGCGTCGATCCCCTCTTCGATCAGCTCTAGATTGCGATCGTTGAGCATCAGCTCGACCTGCATTTCGGGAAAGGCGTCGAGAAACGCGATCACCAACGGCGCCATATGGCGGCGGCCGAATTGCAGTGGCGCCGTCACCCGCAGGAGGCCGCGCAGCGGCGCCTCGGCGAGGCCGGTCAGGGCGTGATCGTAGTCGTCGAGAATGCCGCGTGCCCGCTCGGCCATGGCGCGGCCGGCCTCGGTCGCGGCGAGGCGCCGTGTCGTGCGCTCGATGAGGCGCACGCCGACGCGGTCCTCCAGCGCCGAGAGCGCGCGGGTTACCGCCGGCGGCGAACGGCGCAGCCGGCGCGCGGCGGCCGCGAGACTGCCGTGATCGACCACGGCGACCAGCACGGCGAGCTCCTGGAGGCGGTCCATCGATTATTCCATTTTATGGAACTCTGATTTACGAATTTGCGCCTTTATCGATATTCTTGCAATTATTAAGTCTGACGGGTGACGTCGTACCAAGATGTCGACAGGAGGTTTCCATGGACGCTCCTCCGTCTCCGTTCAACGCCGACGAGTTGGCCGCCCAGACCCGCGCCGGCACCGGCTCCCGCTTTGGCGCCGGCATCCGCAGCTTCATGCCCGACCAGCACCGCAGCTTCTTCGAGGTCTTACGCTACGTCTTCGTCGGGACCGCCGATGCGGAGGGCTCGCCGTTCGCCACCATGCTGGCCGGCACGCCCGGCTTCGTCTATTCGCCCGATCCCGTGACACTGCGGGTCGACGCGCTGCCGGGCGGGCAGGATCCCGCGGCCGCGATGCTCGGCGAGGGCCGCGAGGTGGCCATCCTCGGACTCGATCTCGCCACCCGCCGGCGCAACCGCGCCAATGGATCGATCGCGAGCCTCGACGAGGGCGGCTTCACGGTCGCGGTGCGCCAGAGTTTCGGCAATTGCGCAAAATACATCCAGCGCCGCGCGCCGCATCGCGTGCCACCGGCGCCCGGCAGCGTCGATGCGCTTGCCGGCCTCGACGCGCCGGCGCGTGCACTGATCGCGCAGGCCGACACCTTGTTCGTCGCCAGCCGGTCGGGGCCGGAGATCAGCGCCGCCGGCGGGCTCGATGTCTCCCATCGCGGCGGCCGGCCAGGATTCGTGCGGGTCGACGGCGATACGCTGATCATTCCCGATTTTGCCGGCAACCGCTTCTACAACACACTCGGCAACTTCCTCGGCGAGCCGCGCGGGGCCCTGCTGTTCATTGATTTCGAAACAGGCGACCTGCTCCAGCTACAGGGCATGGCGACGGTCGATTGGAGTCCGGACGCCGCGCAACCGGTCGCGGGCGCGGAGCGCGCCTGGCGCTTTACGGTGACGCGCGGTTGGCGGCGGCGCGCCGCGATCCCGTTCGGCTGGTCGTTCCTGGATTACTCGCCCGCGACGCTCGGCACGGGAACTTGGGAGGGGGCGAAACCCGCGTAAGCGGTGAGACGTGTCTCGACTCCTGACGTCATGGCCGGGCTTGTCCCGGCCATCCACGTCTTTCCTGGCGCGTTGTGGCAAGGAAGACGTGGATGCCCGGCACAAGGCCGGCATGACGGCGTGATGCATGTGCATTACCCCCGCATCGCTGCCTTGATCGACTCGACCGTCGCGCCGGGTGCGCGCGCGGCCTGGATGATGCGCGCCTCTTGCGCCATCAGCTTGTCGAAAGCGGGCTTCATCGCCGCGACGGTCGCGAGCGGCACGACCACCGCGCCGTGGCGGTCGGCATGGATGAGGTCGCCGTTCGCCGTCGCCATCCCGTGCACCGAGACCGGCACGCCGAAGTCGATCACGTGCACATAGGCGTGCGAGGGCGAGATCGAGCCGGCGAGCATCTGGAACCCGGGCGGGATCGCCGGGATGTCGCGGACGGAGCCGTTGGTGATGGTGCCGATGCAGCCGAGCGCCTTGTGCAGGTTCGACTGCACCTCGCCCCAGAACGCGCCGAATCCGGCGTGCTCGCCGTCGAGATCCTCGATCACGACGATGCCGGGCAGCGGCGCCGCCGCCACGTAGTCCAGATAGTCGAGGCGCTTCGACATGTAGGAGGCCTCGCCGAGCGGCACCTTGTCCTTGGTCTTGATGGTGACGGTCTTGGCGAAGCCGACCATCGGCGGCAGGTCGGGAAACGGGCAGTGCAGATGCTTGACCGTGTAGCCCATGCCGCGCCGCTCGGGCGCCACCGTCTCGAGAAGATTGCACACCGTCGGCGTGTCGATCGAGCGCAGGAACTCGAACTGCTCTTTAGTCAATGCCATTTGCAAAAACCCTCCCTGGTCCCAGCGTCCTTGTAAGATGGGTCGAGCGCCAGCGAAACCCATCCCTTCAATCGCAGCCGCATAGATGATGGGTTTCGGGCGTCCCTTCCTACGCTGGTCGGTCGCGGCGGTTTCCCTGCGTCCAGGTGAAGCCGACGATCACCGCCATGATGGCTTGCATGGCGATCAGCATCGCGACCACCGACGGCCAGCCCGCGCTTGCCCAGGTGAGGCCGGGCAAGAAAGCGCCCACGCTGCCGCCCGCATAGAAGAACGTCACGTAGAGCCCGACCGCCGAGGAACGCCCTTCCTTGGCTGTCAGCGTGATGTAGCCGGTCGATACCGACTGGCAGAGCATGCCGCAGGTCGCGCAGACGAGAAGGCCGGCAAGGATGACCGCGAGCTGCGGCGCGAGCAGCAGCGCGGCGCCGGGGATCCACGCCGCGATGAGGCCGAGCACGAAATTGCGCCGGCCGAAACGCGCGATGAGGCGCCCGGTCCACGGCGCGATCACGGTGCCGCCCAGGTAGGTGAAGAACAGGGCGCCGAGCAGCGTGCTGGAGAAGTTGTAGGGCGGCGCTGCCAGATGGAAGCTGATGTACGTGAAGGTCGCGATGAAGTTGAACAGCGTCCCGAAGCCGACCGCATAGATCGCGACGAGCTGCGGGTTGCGCAGGTGGCGCAGCATCTGGGCAGCCGAGTCGGCGAAGCCGCGCGTGCGGACGAATCGTCTCTCCCGCGGCAGGATGAACAGGATCGAGATCGCGGCCGCGAACGTCATCGCGGCGAGGATGTCGAACGCGCCGCGCCAGCCGATCAGGTCGGCAAGCGCGCCCGGCACCATGCGGCCCGCGAACCCGCCGAGGCTCGCGCCCGTCACGTACACGCCGGCGACGCCCGCGACCTCGGACGGCGGCCACTCGTCGCCGATATAGGCGACCGTCACGGCGAAGATCGCCGGCAGGAAGAGTCCCTGCACGAACCGCCAGACCGCGAAATCGTCCACGCCGGAAGCGAACGTGACCATGATGGTCGGCACCGAGACGGCGAACAGCGCCAGCGTGATGACGCGCTTGCGCCCCATCACGTCGGCGATCGCGCCGGTCACCGGCGCCGTCAGCGCGACCGCGAGCGTGCTCGCCGTCATGATGGCGCTGATCCCGGCCTCGGTGGCGCCGAACTCGCGCGCCAGCTCGGGCAGCAGCGCCTGCGGCGAGTAGAGGTTGAGGAACGTGCAGAAGCCGTTGATCGCAACGGCGAGGCGGCGATAGTCGATGGTCATCCTGCCGGGCATTATGCGCGAGGGGACACGCGAAAGCACCCGCGGGCTCGGCGCGGCGCAGGGTCGCGGGGTGCATGGCTGCCTATTTCACGCGCCTATCCTTGTCGGCGAACCGGCAGCCAGCTCGGATCATGTCCGAGGCGGGGATTTCGGCGGGACAGGCGCGAGCGCCGCTTTCGCCGCCGCGAGCGTCTCCTCGAGCGAGCCCGATGCATCGACCTCGGCCCAGTCGAGCGCGCCGAGGTCGTAGCTTTCCTGCTCGCGCGCGACCGCGGCATCTGCGTCGGAGGCGTCGTATGCGCGGGCCTCGACGCGCGTCACGCGCGCGTCGAGGCCCGCGGCGAGAAACAGCCCGTGAAAATCCACGTGGCTCGCGCGTGCCGCGCCCGCGGCCTTGGCACGCTCGTCGGGCTGCGCGAACACCGCGTCGATGATCGCCGTGTGCCCGGCCGCCGTCACACGGCGCGCCTTTTCGGCGAGCGCCGCATAGACGCGCCGGGTCACGTCAGGCGCATAGGCCGTGGGCGGCAGCCGCTCGGTCTCGCCGACGTTGAACAGCATCTTGCGCTCGACGTCGGTGCGCAGCACGACGGCGCCGGGCGCCGGTGTGAGCGTCGGCGCGAGCGCGCGCGCGAGCGTCGACTTGCCGGTGCCGGACAGTCCGCCGATCGCGACCAGCTTGGCGCGCGGCGGCGCGATCAGGCGCAGGGCCAGGCGAAAATAGTTGCGTGCCGCCGCGGCCGCCGCATCGTCGTCGGGCGCATTGAGGTCGACGCGTGCGGCCGTCACCTTGGCGCGGATCGCGGCGCGCAGCGACAGAAAGAGCGGCAGCGCCGCGAGGCCGTCGAGATCCTCCGGGCGCCGCGTCTCCGTGAGGTAGCGGTTGAGAACGGCGTTCGCGGCCGCATCGAGCCCGCGCTCGGTGAGGTCCATGAGCAGGAACGCGAGGTCGTAAAGCACGTCGCCGGTCGCGATCAGCGGATCGAATTCGATCGCGTCGAACATCACCGGCGCGCCGTCGATCAGGACGATGTTGCCGAGATGCAGGTCGCCGTGGCCGCGTCGCACCAAGCCCGCCTCGCCGCGCTCGCGCAGAAGCCGCTCGACGCGGCGCAGCGCGGTCCGGCTCGCACGCGCGAGTGTGTCGACCTCGGCGGGCTCGAACAGCTCCGGGTGATCCTTGAGCTCGTTGCGGTTCTGCTCGATGTAGCCGACGAGGCGCGCCGGCCACTCTTTGGCGTCGGCGACCGGTGCGCGGGCATGCGCCGCGGCGACGACCCGCGCGAGCGCGTCCGCCAGCGGGACATCGAGCTCGCCGCGCGCCGCCATCTCGTCGAGCGTCGCGGTCTCGTCGAATCGGGCCATCTCGACCGCCCATTCGACCGGGTGGCCTCTGCCGCCGATCGCGAGTATCCCGTCCGTCTCTCGCGTGATCGGCACGACGCGGCGATAGAGTTTTGGCGCGAACGCGCGATTGACCGCGAGCTCCGCCTCACACGCGCCCTTGCGTTTCGCCAGCGTGGAGTAATCGAGGAAGGGAAAGCGCACCCGCCGCTTGATCTTGTAGACCTGACTGCCGGCGAGGAAGACCGAGGCCGCATGGGTATCGATACGTTTGACCTCCTCGTCGGCGAGGACCATCCCGTGGGTCGTGGGATCGGTGAGGAATGCGAGCACCTCGGCCTGCGGGTCGTCGTCGGCCGTCATGCGGGCGCATCCGCCATGCGCGGAATTCCGCGTTCGCGCCCTTGACCGCGTCGAGGCCGTTTCCGAATGATGCGCGCCTCGTCCGCGCCGCGCAGCGGCGCCGTCAACCGGAGGAAGGCATGCTGATCGATCACCGCTATTACACCATCAAGCCGGGCAAGACGGGCGCCCATCTCGACCTTTACGAGAAGCACGGATTTGCCGCGCAGACGCGGCACCTCGGCCAGCCGCTCTGCTACATGTATACCGAATCCGGCGAGGTCAACACGCTCGTGCACATCTGGTGCTACGAGGACCCCAACGACCGCATGCAGAAGCGCGCCGCGATGTGGAAGGATCCGGAGTGGATCGAATACGCCAAGCAGATGGTCGATTCCGGCTATCTGGTCGGGCAGAAGAACAACCTGATGCTCCCGGCGAAATTCGCGCCGATCAAGAAGTAGTATAATCGGCAGTGCGCCCGCGCTCCCTCTCCCCGTAAGAACGAAGAGAGGGAGCGCAGGAGCACTGCCGCGCCAACGTGACCGCGAGCCGACGAAGAACTATGGAGACCCCGATGCGCGCCAAGGACAACATGCGGACCGCCGCCGAGGTGCTGGTCGATCAGCTCATCGTCAACGGCGTGCAGCATGTATTCTGCGTGCCGGGCGAGAGCTACCTTGCGGTACTCGACGCGTTCCATGATCGCGCCATCAACGTCACCGTCTGCCGACATGAGGGCGGCGCCTCGTTCATGGCGGAGGCCGTCGGCAAGGCGACGGGCCGCCCCGGCATTTGCTTCGTCACGCGCGGGCCGGGATCGACCAATGCGGCGCACGGCATCCACATCGCGCACCAGGATTCGACGCCGCTGATCGTGTTCGTCGGCCAGATCGCGCGCGACATGAAGGGACGCGACGCGTTCCAGGAGCTCGACTACCGCGCCGCGTTCGGCGGCATGGCAAAATGGGCGGTGGAGATCGACGATCCGGCGCGCGTGCCCGAGATCGTCTCGCGCGCCTTCTACACCGCGACCAGCGGCCGGCCCGGCCCGGTGGTGATCGCGATCCCGGAGGACATGCTCACCGAGCGCGTCGCGGTCGCGGACGCGCCCGCGTTCGAGCCGGTCGAGACCTGGCCGGGCGCGACCGACATGATGAAGCTGCAGAAGATGCTGTGGGGGGCCGAGCGCCCCGTGATGCTGCTCGGCGGCAGCCGCTGGTCGAGCGCCGCGCACGCCGCGATCGGCCGTTTCGCCGAGCGGTTCGCCCTGCCGACCGCAACTACGTTCCGCCGCGGCCCGCTGTTCGACGCGCTGCATCCCTGCTACGCGGGCGACCTCGGCATCGGACCGAACCCGAAGCTCATCGCGCGTATCAAGGAATCCGATCTGGTGCTGCTGGTCGGCGGTCGGCTCGGCGAGATGCCGTCGCAAAGCTACGAGCTGATCGACATCCCGGGCCCGCAGATGACTTTCGTGCATGTGCATCCCGGCGCCGAGGAGCTCGGCCGCGTCTACAAACCGCATCTCGCGATCCATGCGTCGCCGACCGCCTTTGCGGCCGCCGCCGAAGGACTGCAGCCGCCGAACGAGATCAAGTGGCGCGCCGGGACCAAGACGGCGCACGACGACTACCTCGCCTGGACCGAGCAGCCGACCGCGCAGCCCGGCGGCGTCAATCTCGGCGCCGTCATGGTCTGGCTGCGCGACAACCTCCCCGAGGATGCGATCATCACCAACGGGGCCGGTAACTTTGCCTCGTGGGTGCATCGTTTCTTCCGCTTCCGCCGCTACGGCCAGCACGTTGCGCCGACCTCGGGCTCGATGGGCTACGGCGTGCCGGCCGCCGTCGGCATCAAGCGGCTCTATCCGGAGCGCACCGTGGTGTGCGTCGCGGGTGACGGCGACTTCCTGATGAACGCGCAGGAATACGCGACCGCCGCCCAGTACGACCTGCCGATCATCACGGTGGTCGCCGACAACGGGCTCTACGGCACCATCCGCATGCATCAGGAGCGCGAGTATCCGGGCCGCGTGTCCGCGACCGTGCTCAAGAATCCGGACTTCGTCGCCTATGCGAGGTCATTCGGGGGCTTCGGCGTGGCGGTGGAGAAGACCGAGGACTTTCCGGCCGCGTTCAAGGCCGCACAGGCATCGGGCAAGCCGGCCGTGATCGCGCTCAAGATCGATCCCGACGCGAGCACGCCGATGGCGACGCTAACCAAGATCGGCGCGGCCGCGAGGGAACGGCAAAAAGGGTGATTGCCGCTACGGCTTGACCCGTTGGATCGCGGCGATCGGGATGCCGTTAGGGCAGCTCGCCGAGCGCGGCACCGATTGAGCCGTCACGTGGCGATTTGCCGGGATCGAAACATCTTCCTGCGCGTTGTCAGGGGTCCGCGACCAACGTCGACGGCCCGTCATTCCTTGGCGCTGCAGGAGATCGTCACCATGGCCCGTGCGTCGCGCAGCCGACCGGCCGAGGCTCCTGGGCCCGTCGGCGGCCCTGACCCCGTGGAATTCCCGACGGCGCTGCGTATTCGCGCGCCGGGCTGCCGCCCCATCGTTCGCAACGTCCGCGAGGGGCTCGATCTGATCGACAACGAGCTGCCGGCCGAATTGCGCCGGCTGTCGCGCTGGACATTCGCGCGCGCCCTCCTGGAGCAGGCGCTGCGTACAAGTCGTAAGCGCGACGTCACGGCGGCGCTGCGCCAGCTGCGCCAGGCGTTGTCGAACGAGGGCTGGCTCGCCGAGGAGCGGCCGGCCAGCGCGCCGAAACGGGGATGACCGGTCATGGATCAGCCCGTCGACCAGCCGGACGCCAAGTCAACAGAGTCGCCGGCCGCTCCGCCCTCCGCCAAGCCGGCTAATAAACCGTCCGACGAGCCGACGGCAAAGCCGGCTGCCTCGCCGCATATCGTCAAGCCCTCGCGCGTGCGCGAAGGCCACCCGTTTCCGCTCGGCGCCAACTGGGACGGGACGGGCGTCAATTTTGCGCTGTTTTCCGCCCATGCCCAGATGGTCGAGCTCTGCCTGTTCGACATCGACGGCGAAAAGGAGCTCGAGCGCATCGAGCTGCCCGAGTTCACCGACGAGGTCTGGCACGGCTACCTGCCCGATGCGCGCCCCGGGACGGTCTACGGCTATCGCGTGCACGGCCCCTACGAGCCCGCCGCCGGCCACCGTTTCAATCCCAACAAGCTGCTCATCGACCCTTATGCCAGGCAGCTCGTCGGCGAGGTGAAATGGGATCCCGCCGTTTTCGGCTACACGCTCGACTCTCCCGACAAGGACCTGTCCTTTGACACCCGCGACAGTCAGGCCTTCGTGCCGAAATGCCGGGTGATCGATCCGGCCTTCACGTGGGGGGCAGAGCGGCGCCCGCAAATTCCGTGGGATCGCACCATCATCTACGAGATGCATGCGCGCGGCTTCACGATGCGGCATCCCGAAATTTCACCGGAGCTGCGCGGGACCTTCGCGGGCCTCATGCGCGCCGAGGTGGTCGACCACATCCGCCGCCTCGGCGTCACCACGATCGAGCTCCTGCCGATCCACGCCTTCGTCGACGACAACTATCTGCTCGACAAGAAGCTGCGCAACTACTGGGGCTACAACACGATCGGCTTCTTCGCGCCGCAGCCGCGTTATCTCGGCACACCCTTCGTCAACGAGACCAAGGAGATGGTCGCGCATTTCCATGCCGCCGGCATCGAGGTCATCCTCGACGTGGTCTACAACCACACGGCGGAAGGCAACGAGCTCGGACCCACGCTGTCGTTCAAGGGCATCGACAACGCGTCGTATTACCGGCTCGCACCGGAGCCGCGCTACTACATCAACGACACCGGCACCGGAAACACGGTCAACCTCAGTCATCCGCGCGTGCTGCAGATGGTGACCGACTCCCTGCGCTACTGGGCCGAGGAGATGCACGTCGACGGCTTCCGCTTCGACCTCGCGACCATTCTGGCGCGCGAGCCCTACGGCTTCGACGAGGGCGGCGGATTCCTCGATTCGTGCCGGCAGGACCCGGTCCTCAGCCGGATGAAACTCATCGCCGAGCCGTGGGATTGCGGGCCGGGCGGCTACCAAGTCGGCCATTTCTCGCCCGGCTGGGCCGAATGGAACGACCGCTATCGCGACACGGTGCGGGCCTATTGGCGCGGCGACGAGGGCAAGCTGCCCGAACTCGCTGCGCGCATCACCGGCTCCGGCGACATCTTCGATAAGCGCGGCCGCAAGCCATGGGCCTCGGTCAACTTCATCACTGCGCACGACGGCTTCACGCTCGCCGACCTCGTCTCCTACAACGAGAAGCACAACGAGGCGAACGGCGAGGACAACCGCGACGGCCACGGCGAGAACCTGTCGCACAACTACGGCGCCGAGGGGCCGTCGGACGATCCCGAGATCCGCAAGGTGCGCTTGCGCCAGGTGCGCAACATGATCGCCACCCTTCTGTTCTCGCAAGGCACGCCGATGTTGCTCGCCGGCGACGAGTTTGCCCGCACCCAGAAGGGAAACAACAACGCCTACGCCCAGGACAACGAGATCAGCTGGATCGACTGGGGGGGCATCGACGCCGATCGCGAGGCGCTCATCGAGTTCACCCGCAAAGTGGTCGAGCTGCGCCGCGACAACCCGATCCTGCGGCGCGGCCGCTTCCTGTCCGGGGCATACAACGAGGCGCTCGACGTCAAGGACGTCACCTGGCTCACCCCGACCGGCGAGGAGATGACCGAGGCGAACTGGAAGGATCCGATGGCGCGCACCATCGGCGTGCTGCTCGACGGACGCGCGCAGCCGACCGGCATCCGCCGCCGCGGCAACGACGTGACGATGCTGCTCGTCATGAACGCCCACCACGAGGCCGTCGTCTTCAAGCTCCCCAAGGTCCCCGGCGGCAAGGACTGGCGCGGCCTGCTCGACACCAATCAGCCCGATCTCGATCGGCCCAAGGCATTCCGCTTCGGCTACGAATACGTGGTCACGGGCCGCTCCCTGCTGCTGTTCAAGCTCGCACGCGAAAGATCGCGCGGGTGATCGTCAGGCCGCGCCTTCGTTCCGGCGCGGCTTCGCGGCGTCCGCCCGCGCCGGCGCGCGGCGCCACGACGCGGCCCGGCGCACCAGCACGTAGAAGATCGGGGTGAACAGCAGCCCGAACAGGGTGACGCCCAGCATGCCGAAGAACACGGCGGTGCCGAGCGCCTGGCGCATCTCGGCGCCTGCGCCGGTCGCGGTGACGAGCGGCACCACGCCGAGGATGAAGGCGAACGACGTCATCAGGATCGGCCGTAGCCGGGTGCGGGCGGCGGACACGGCGGCGTCGATGCGGCTCTCGCCGCGCTCCTCGGCCTGGCGGGCGAACTCGACGATCAGGATGGCGTTCTTCGCCGCGAGGCCGACCAGCACCACGAGACCGATCTGGGTGAGGATGTTGTTGTCCATGCCGCGCAGGATCACGCCGCCGAACGCGGCGAACAGGCACATCGGCACGATCAGGATCACGGCGAAGGGCAGCGAGATGCTCTCGTACTGGGCGGCGAGCAGCAGGAAGACGAACACCACCGCGAGGCTGAACACCGTCGCGATGGTGTTGCTGGCGAGCTTCTCCTGCAGGGCGATCTCGGTCCACTCGTAGCCGAAGCCGGACGGCAGGTCCCGCGTCATGATCTGCTCCATGGCGGCGATCGCCTGGCCGGTCGAGAAGCCCGGCCGGGTGGCGCCCTGGACCTCGGCGGCCGGAAACAGGTTGTAGCGCGGCACGCGATAGGGCCCGGTAGTATCTTGGAAGGTCGCCACCGCGCCGAGCGGCACCATGTCGCCTGCGGTCGAGCGGGTGCGCAGGTTGGCGACGTCGCGTGTGTCGAGGCGGAAAGGATTGTCGGCCTGCGCGGTCACCCGGTAGGTGCGCCCGAGGATGTTGAAGTCGTTGACGAAGGTCGAGCCCATGTAGATCGAAAGCGTGTTGAAGAAGCCGGTGATCGGCACGCCGATCATCTCGGCCTTGGTGCGGTCGATGTCGGCATAGATCTGCGGCGTCGACGTGTTGAACAGGGTGAACACCTGGACGAGGCCGGGCGTCTGGTTGGCGTCGCGCGTGACCATGGCGACCGCCTGCTCGAGCGCGCGCGCGCCGCGACCGGCGCGGTCCTGGACATAGAGCTTGAAGCCGCCGCCGGTGCCAATGCCGGGCACCGATGGTGGCGGGATGACGAGCACGAAGGCCTCGCGGACCGCCTGCATCCGGGCGCGCAGATCGTTGAGGATGCCGTCGCCGGTCAGGCCGTCGCGCGAGCGCTCCGCGAACGGCTTGAGGGTGACGAACACGACGCCGGCGTTCGGCGCGTTGGTCAAGGTGGCACCATCAAGTCCCGCGAACGTCACTGCGTGAGCGACGCCGGGGCGGCTCAGCAGTATCTCGGAGGTGCGCTTGATCGCCGCGTCGGTACGCTCCAGGCTCGCGCCCGGCGGCAGCGTGATGGCGACAATGAAATAGCCGCGATCGAGCTGCGGGATGAAGCCCGCCGGTGTCCGGCTGAACTCGACATAGGCCATGCCAATCAGCGCGGCGTAGACCACGAGCATCAGCAGCGAGACGCGCAGCAGCCGCTGCGTCAGCGCGCCATAGCCATTCGACAGGCGGCCGAAAGCGCGATTGAACGCACCGAAGAACGCATTGAACGGACGGCTGAACGTGCGCCACACCCCCGATCCGGGCTCCTCGCTGTGTGGCTTGAGCAGCAATGCAGCGAGCGCCGGCGAAAGCGTCAGCGACACCGTGGCCGAGATGATGGTCGAGGCCGTGATGGTGAGCGCGAACTGACGATAGAACTGCCCGGAAATGCCGCTGATGAAGGCGCTCGGGATGAAAACGGCGCAGAGCACCAGCGCGATCGCGACGAGCGCACCACCGACCTCGTCCATAGTGCGGTGCGCGGCCTCGCGAGGCGGGAGCCCTTCGCGCAGGTAGCGCTCGACGTTCTCGACCACCACGATGGCGTCGTCGACCACGATGCCGATCGCCAGCACGAGGCCGAACAAGGTCAGATTGTTGAGCGAGAAGCCGAACGCCGTCATGACGAAGAACGTGCCGACCAGCGACACCGGGATGGCGACGATCGGGATGATCGCGGCGCGCCAAGTCTGCAGGAACAGCAGGATGACGATGACGACGAGAATCAGCGCCTCGAACAGCGTCTTCTGCACCTCGTCGACCGACTGCTGGATGAACTCGGTGGTATCGTAGACCACTCGGTAGGCCATACCGGGCGGGAAGCTGCGCGACAGCTCCTCCATCGTCGCCTTCACGGTCGCAGCGGCGGCAAGCGCGTTCGAGCCGGGACGCTGGTAGATGCCGATCGCGGTGGCGACCTGGTTGTCGAGATAAGCGTTGCTCGTATAGTCCTGTGCGCCGAGCTCGACGCGGGCGACGTCGCGCAGACGCGTCACCCGGCCGTCGGCATCGGTCGCCACCACGATGTCGCTGAACTGCTCCGGGGTCGACAGCCGCCCGAGTGTCTGCACCGCGAGTTGAAACGCGCCGGGCGAGGTCGCCGGCGGCTGGTTGATCGCGCCGGCTGCGACTTGCACGTTGTTGGCGCGCAGCGCGGCGACTACGTCGTCGGCGGAGAGGTTGCGCGACTGCACCTTGGCGGGATCGAGCCATATCCGCATCGAATAGTCCCGGGCGCCGAACACGATGGTGTCGCCGACACCGTCGAGGCGCGCCAGCACGTCCTTGATATTGATGGTCGCGTAGTTCGAGATGTACTTCTGATCGAGGCTGCGGTCGGGCGAGATCAGGTGGATCACCAGCATCAGGTCCGGCGAGGCCTTGCGCACCGTGACGCCGAGGGCCTGCACCTCCGCGGGCAAGCGCGGAATCGCGTTCGAGACGCGGTTCTGCGTCAGCACCTGGGCCTCGTCGATATTGGTGCCCGGCTTGAAGACGACGGAAATCTGCAGCGCGCCATCGCCGGTCGCCTGCGAGACCATGTAGATCATATTGTCGACGCCGTTGATCTCCTGCTCGATCGGCGTCGCCACGGTCTGGGAGAGCACCTCGGCGGAGGCGCCGGGGAACGTCGTCCTCACCACGACGGTCGGCGGCGCGATCTCCGGATACTCGCTGATCGGGAGCGCCCGATACGAGATGTAGCCGACCATCGTGATGAGGATCGATATGACGGCGGCGAAGATCGGCCTATCGACGAAGAAATGGGAGAAGCGCATCCGATGCCCCTTGAATAGGTCGTCCGGCCGCGCCTATGGCGTGGCCTTGTGTGCCTCGGTGACGGTGGGCTTGATCTCGCCGTCCTGCGGCGTGACCTTCTGTCCCGGCCGCGCGCGTGCCAGCCCGTCGATCACGATGCGGTCGCTCGCCGCGAGGCCGGAGCGGATGACGCGTAGCCCGTCGACGATCGGTCCGAGATCGACCAGCTTGACGCCCACCATGCCGTCGTCCGCCACCGTGAAAACGATCTTGCGCGACTGGTCGGACGCGACCGCGCTGTCCGGCACCAGCACGGCATCTTGTTTGCCGCCGAATAGGCGCAGCCGCCCGAAGAGGCCGGGCGTGAGGAAACCGTCCTTGTTGTCGAAGACGGCGCGGCCGCGGATGGTGCCGGTCTTCGGATTGATGACGTTGTCGACGAAATCCATGCGGCCCTGATGGATGAAATCGGTCTCATCGGCGAGGCGCACCGCCACCGGATTCTGCGCGTCGCGCGACGATTGCCGCGCGCCGGTCCGCGCCAGCCGCAGGTAGTGCAGGAAGTCCTCCTCGCTGCCATCGAAGACGAAGTGGATCGGGTCGATCGAGACGATTACGGTCAACAGGGTCGCGCCGTTCACGCCGCCGGTGATCAGGTTGCCGGCGTCGACGCGGCGGTCCGAGATGCGTCCCGCGATCGGCGCGCGCACCTCCGTCCATTCGAGGTTAAGCTGGGCCGTCTTGAGCGTGGCCTGGGCGGACGCGACCTGGCCCGCGGCGTCGCGCTGGGTGGATTTGCGGGTGTCGAACTCGCGACCGGTCAGCGTCTGGCTCTCCACCAGCGGGGTTGCACGCTGCACGTCGAGCGTCGCGATCTCGAGCTTCGCCTGGGCGCTCGCGAGCGCGGCCGCGGCCTGCTCGACTGCAAGCTGGAACGGGCGCTGGTCGATAATGAACAGAAGGTCGCCCTCCTTGACCAGCTGGCCCTCGTTAACGAGGACCTTGTCGACGAAGCCGGACACCCGCGCGCGGATCTCGACCGTCTCCACGGCTTGGAAACGGCCGGTATATTCGTCCCACTCGGTGATGTTTTTCTGTAGCGGATGCGCCACCGTGACGGGCGGCGGCGGCGCGGCGGCGACCGTGGGCTTGCGGTCGCAGCCGGCGAGCACGAGGGCGGCGACGGCGAGCGCGACCGGGAAGGCGGCGAGGAGCGTGGGCTGACGGATGATGGCTCGACGGTTGCGCAATGGACGCCTCCGGGTTGGGCATGAATCGTGTGCATCGCCGGCCAGCGCGTCAATCGTCCGTCCGACGAGCATACCTGCGCGGACTCATTTTTGGGTCCGATTATGCAAAACCCGGACCGGCTCGCCGCTCGGGATGCGCGCTCGGCGTCCGGCGAGATCCGCCGCCTTATTGCGCATCTGCGCCATTGCGGACAGTCGTGAATCTTGATTCATTGTTTTTCACTCAACGTCTCGATTCGCACCCATGGCCTACCGCCGCACCGAACGCGTCCTGCAGCATCTCGCGGCCCGCCACGACGCGATCGTTGCGGCCGCCCGGATGATCGCGGCCGAGCGGGGCCTCGCGGCGGTGCAGATCGTGCCGGTCGCGCAGCGCGCCGGCATCGCGGCCGGCACGGTCTATCGCTATTTCCCGGCCAAGACCGACCTCGTCGCCGCGCTCATCGCGGCGGTGTCGGCGCACGAGATCGCGGCGTTCCGCAAGGCCGCCGACGTGGCACCTGGACCGCTGTCGGCGCTTGCCGCCGGGCTTGTCGGTTTCGCGGCGCGCGCGCTACGCCATCGCCGGCTCGCCTGGGCGATCAGCGCCGAACCGGTCGATGCGGCGGTCGATGGATTTCGCCTCGCGGCGCGCCGGACGCTCGCCGCCGAAATCGAGGCGCGCGTGCGCGCCGCCATCGCAGTCGGTCATCTGCCCGAACAGGATGCGGGCGCGGCGGCGGTCGCGCTCACCGGGCTCATGATCGAAGGGCTGATCGGCCCGCTCACGCCGCCCGCCGAAGCCGGCCGGGCGCGCGAGAGCGTGCAGACGATCACGCTGCTGGCGTTGCGCGCGCTCGGCGTCGTCGACGCACGCGCGCGAGGCCTCGTGGTGCAGAGCGCGCTGCCCGCCGAGGACGCCGCATAGGCGGGAGTGGGCCGGGACCTTCCGGGCTCATCGGAACGTCGCTCATTGCAGCGTCGCGGCGGCGAGCCAGTCGTTCACGGCTTCGAGCGCGCGCTCGCGGCTTTCGCTCTTCTCGTGCGCCTGGAAGACCGCGAGCTGCGCGTCGGCCGAGGTGCCGGCGCCGACGATCGCGCGGCAGCGCGCGATGCTGCTCGAGCAGCCGAGAGCCTCGGCGTCCGGCGCGACCTCTGCCAGCACCTGTTCGAGCATCTCGGCGACCGACACGGCACCGCCGCCGTCGAGCGTCGCGAAGCTGCCGTGGACGCCGTAGCGCTGCGCCCGCCACTTGTTCTCGACCACGATGGCGCGCGTCACCGCCGTCATGTCGGCGTTGAGCAAGGGATTGCGCACGAGCCGGTGCGCCAGCGAACGGTAGAGCGCCGCGATCGCGACCGAGTCGTCGACGAAGGTGCAGCAGTCGGGCGCGCGCAGCTCGAGGGTGGGGTGCTGCAGCGAGGGGCGCAGCGCCCACCAGACGTAGCTCGCATCGTCGATCACGCCGGCCTTGGTCAGTGCCGCGATATAGGCGTCGAATTCCTCGCTTTTGCGGAAGAGCTCGGGCACGCCGGTACGCGGCAGCTCATCATAGGCAGCGAGGCGGTAGCCCTTGAGCCCGGTCGGGCGCGAGCGCCAGAACGGCGAGGAGGTGGCGAGCGCAATGAACAGCGGGAGGTAGGGCAACATGCGGCACATGATGTCGACGCGGTCCTCGCCGTCGGGGAGCTCGACATGGACGTGCAGGCCGCACAGCATGTTGCGCTGGCCGATCATCTGCAGGTCGTTCATCACGACGTCATAGCGTTCCGCCGGCGCCTGCATGGCGGATTCCCACGAGGCGGTCGGATGGGTGCCGGCCGCGAG
>DASXCK010000167.1:0-16667 GCA_036491235.1 Xanthobacteraceae bacterium
GTTCGCCGCGACCAGCCCCCCCGCCACGTTGGTCGCGACCGTCAGCGTCCCGTGCAGGACCGAGATCGCGACGATGATGTTCTGCGTCGCCGGATTGGCGTCGACGTCGGTGACCGACATCCCCGTCAGCGCGAGCGAATGATCCTCGTTGCCCGTCAAAGACACCGGAAGGTGATTCACGGGCGCATCGTTGGTGCCGACCACCG
The DNA here is from genome assembly GCA_036491235.1 of Xanthobacteraceae bacterium. Lineage (GTDB taxonomy): Bacteria > Pseudomonadota > Alphaproteobacteria > Rhizobiales > Xanthobacteraceae > JAVDCA01. The sequence goes on from DASXCK010000167.1 coordinate 207, forward strand.
CCACGGTCTCGGTCTGCGCCGTGCTGTCGAGCAGCCCGTCGTTGACCGTGAAGCTCAGCGTGCGCGACGCGTCGGCGCCGAAATTGGTCGGGTTCTCGCTCGTCGACGTGAACGTCACCGACGCGAGCGCGTTCTGGTAGTCGATAAAGCTGTCGACGCCCGAGAAGGTGAGCACGCCGCTCGACGAGCTGTAGCTGCCCGTGATGTTGTGGTTGTTGGTGAAGGTCAGCTTGTCGCCGGCAAAGAAGCCGCTGCTGATGCTGACCGTCGCGGAAACCACCGCGGAATTGTCAGGATCGCCTGCCGTCGCACTGCTGAGAACGGCGACCGGCGTGTTGTTCGCCGACGCCGGGTTGCTGATGCTCTCCGTGAAAGTCGGATTGCTCGTCGTGATCGACAGCGTCGGCTGCTGGTCGAGCGAGAATTCCTGTGGAATCGCGTCACCGTTGCTGGGAAAGGTCGGAGACGTCAGGAAGGCGGTGGGCGCGGCATTGCTGGTGAGCAGACCGCTCCATATGCCATTGAACTGATCAGGGACGGAGTTGGTGCCACCATCGAAGCCGATGAAATATTGATGCGTGGCCGGATCGATCACCAGCTGGACCGGCGCACCGGTCGGACCGGCCGCGGTCTGATGCCAGATGGTGGTGAAATTGCCGTTCGGATTGCCGGTGAGGTCGTACTCGAACAGGCCGCCGCCGGTGGGCCCGTTCTCGAGCGTGAAATACAGCTTGTGAGTGGTGGGATCGATCGCGACGCCGCCGTTCTGAGTGAAGAACCCGAGCGCCGGATTAAGCGTGTGAGTGTTGGCTCCGCTTATCGGCAGCTGCGAGATCGACACCGAGGTCGCGCCCGCGGTCACCCCGGTGGCTTCGTAAAGAAAGGACGAAGGCGCTACGGTGTGGGTGAAGCTGATCGAGCCGCCGGAATTCACCGCGAAGACGGCATCGTGGTTGACGAGATCGAGGGCGAATCCGACGGCGCCGGTGGCGCCGCCAGTCGCCACAGTGCCCAGCGTCGTCAGCCCCGTGCCGTCGAAATTTATTCGCTCGAACTTGACGATGTTGTTGGTGTCGGTGTTCTGGAAGAAACTATCAATGAAGTAAATCTGATGGTTGACCGTATCCGGCGCCATCTGGGTGATGATGTTGGCCGGGGTGTTCGTGTTGCCCGATGCGGTCCCTTTTTGCGTCTCGGTAAAGATAGTCGTGAAGCTCGGGGATGCTCCCGGCGTGTTGACCGCCTGGACCAACGAGCCTTTCAGGATCTGATAGCCAAGGCTCGCGTTCTGGCGCAGGACGAAATACGTTTGATCCGTCGGGTCGAGGGCGACTTGTGCGATACCGGTGAGCGTGGAATTGCCGGCATAGAGCGTCGTGACATTGGCGGCTGTGCCGCCGACGTTGTCGACGTGCACGATGTCGCCGCCCAATAGGTCGGACGCGATCCACAGCTCCGCGTTGGGCACGGCAGCCGCGAGCGTGCCCTGGAAATTCGCAAGCGCCGCCGAGGTAAACGGCGCCGTCGTCGCGGCGGGGGCAGGCGAGGTCGCCTGCGGCGCAACCGCTGTCGACGGCGCCGGCAGTCCGCCCACGTTCAACAGCGGGACATTGATCGGATTGGACGGCGGCATGGCGTCGTTGGTCGACACGCTATTCGACGCGGACGAAAAGTCATGCGCGGAACCTACGGTCGTGCCGACGCCAACCACGGGCGGGATGTTGAGCGACGACGACGCATCGAGCGTCCAGCCGCCGGACGATCCGACCGGATGCGTTGCGGCCTCGACCACGGCGCCGCCCGCGAAGGTCGAGAAGTCGTTGATGAACTGCTGGCCCGCCGCTCCCCGCGCGACGTCGCAGCCGAAGAGCTGGATGTTGCCGCCGGGCGCCAGCGCGGCGCCGATCTCGGCGAGCGCCTTGGCGTGGTCGGCGAGATTGCTGTCGGTGACGAACGACGAGCCAAGCTCGAGCTCGCCGGTCTCGCCATGCGAGACGATTGATATGGAGGCCAGATTGTTGACGTCGTTCGCGGCCAGGATGTCGGCGATCTGCTGGATGCCGTCGCTCGACGGATCGATGACGAACGCCTGCTCGCCTGGCCGCAAGCCATCGAGCAGGTCCTGGATATCGGGCACACGCGGATCGATGAAGACGAGTTGCAGCGGGTTATCGGCACTCACTCTCGCATTCCCTCCCAAGGCGGCGTTGGAGCAACGCCGTCCACCACCTTCGGCATGCATGCTCATGAGCCGAGGGGAGCCGCGCCAAATTATCAATTACCGAGCGAAGCATCTGCCCGGGCCGCGTGGCGAGTGCGCGCCGGCGATCAAGCGCGCGCGTCCCGCTCCGTTGGAGGGAGCCCAATCCCGTGTGAACCTAGGTTGTGCCCGTCTCCCTGCGCCGGCTTCGCTGGTCCGCGTGCCGAACTGCACCGAAACGCCGTCCCAAGCGTGGGGTGGCGAACGTGATTAATTGATTATTGACATACCATGGCCTGCGGGCGCGTCACAAGCAGCAGTTGATATTCGGCGAAGTTGTCGCAATTGGGATTCCGTTTGAGGCGATTGCGGAATTTCTTCGGTTTTCAGCGAGATAACCGCGGGCGGAAGAGCATCGGTGGTGTCCTTGCAATCACCGGTCGCATGATCTTTCCGAGGAACCGATATTTACTTTTCGCGATGCTCCATTTTCTCGGTGCGACGCGTGACTCCCAAGGCGTCGAGCAGCGGTGTGAGCATCGCGCGGTACGGTCCGGACCGCCCGACCGCGGTTCGATAGATCGGCTGGCGCACCTGTGCGGCGCTAGCGGTGCGCACAGCCCGTTGCGTCTGGTGGAAGACAGCGCAGCGATCGTCCCACGCGAGGCCGACATAGTCGACGATGCGGCGCGCCTGCGGCTCGAAATCGGCAACCAGACGCTCGTAGTCAATTTCGAGCATGGCGCCGTCAGGAAGGACGCCGCGCCAGTGTGCCATGAGCGTCTCATAGGCGCGGTAGTAGCGGCCGAGCTCGCCCAGATCGAATGTATGCGGCTGCGTCTGGGTGAACAATTTCGAGAAGGCCGAGAGGCAGGTATCGATCGGGTCGCGGCGCACGTGAATGATGCGCGCGCGGGGAAGGGTGAGATTGATCAATCCGACCAACTGGACATTGCCGAGGGCCTTGTCGGTGATCCGCTCGGCGGATGACGACCGGCGTCTGAGTCCGGCGAGATAATCCGCGGCGAGCGCGCGCAATCGCTCAGGCGTCGCGGAGGCAACCGCTTCGGGAAACCTTTCCGCCAGATCGGACCCCCAAATCCTGCCGGTTGCGCGGCTGAGGTCCGTGATCTCGCCGGCACCGAAGACTTTCGGGTGGCTTGCGAGCACCTGCTCCACCAGGGTGCTGCCCGACCGCGGCATGCCGATGATGAAGATCGGCAATTCGGACGGATCGCCGTCGTCTTGTTTTTGTGGGCGCCGCATGAACTCGGGCGTGAATACCGACGCGATGCGCCGGAACAACCCGAGGGTCTCCGTCTCGTCGTAGACGATCCGCCGCCGCTTCAATGCATTGCCTTCGACGAGACGGCGGAACGCATCCTCGTGACGGCCAAGGTCCTCGTAGACTTTTGCCAGGGCGAAGTGGAGCTCGATCTGCCCATCCGGCGGAAGGGCTGTCATGTCGCGCGCAAGGGCTTCCATGGCGAGCAGATGCGGATCGTCCGCGCTGAACCGCTTGCTTTCGGCAAGCCCGCGGTAAAATTCGGGCTTGGTCGAATCCAAGGCGATCGCCTGTTCGAACGAAGCTTGCGCTTCCGCAAATCGACCGAGCGTCCGGAATGCCTGGCCGCGAAAATAATGGGCGCGTGCATTGGCCGGTTCCCGCGCGAGCACCTCGTCGTAACAGGCAATGGCTTCGTCCGTGCGCTCCAGCGCCTCGAGCGAGCCGCCGAGATTATTCAGCGTCTCGATCAGCTCGGGCTTTTGGCTGAGCGCCCTGCGGTAATGCGCCAGGGCCTCCTCGTGCTGATTGAGCGCTGCCAGCGAATTGGCGAGGTTGTTATGGCCTTCGGCGAAATCGGGCCGCAACGCGAGCGCCTGGCTGTAGCGGACGATCGCTTCGGCATCGCGGCCGAGCACCGCCAGGCAGTTGCCGAGATCGTTCTGCGTCGCCGCATCCCTGGGGTCGATCGCGAGCGCCGTCTGGAAATGGGCAACCGCGGCGTCCCGCTGCTCCACGGCGACGAGGGTGCGGGCGAGATGCTTGTAGGGATCGCCGTATCGCGGCTGCAGCGCGATCGCTGCCTCGAACTGCTCGATCGCCTCCTTGCGACGATTTAATTTCAACAATGCAAGGCCGAGATTATTGCGGGCTTCGGCAAAATCGGGCTTCCCCTCCAGCGCTTTGCGGTAATGTGCGACGGCATCGTCAAATCGCTGCGCCTCGACGAGCGCGTTGCCCAGGTTGTTGTGCACCGTCGCGGCGTTCGGCCTTATCGCCAGCGCCCGTTCGAAATGCGCAATCGCCTGCTCGGGGCGCTTGAGGCTCAGCAATGCGTTGCCGAGATTGTTATGTGAATCGATCCGGCCCGGCTCGAGCGCAATGGCCTTCTCGTATTGTGCGATTGCCTCATCGGTGCGTCCGACCGCCGCGAGCGCCAGCCCGAGATCGCAATGAATGCTTGCTGATCCGGGATCGCCGGCCGCGGCGGCGCGCAGGCGCTCGATGGCCTCGACCGGGCGGCCGGTCTGCGTGCACAGGGCGCCGAGATGATGGAGCGCGCCGACGTGTGTCGGGGCGACGCCAAGCACCGCCCGGTACATGTCCTCGGCTCGGCGATGCTCGCCGCGCCGATGCAACGACGTCGCCGCCTGGAAGACCTCCGCAAGGGTCAGCGCACCCTTCGGCCGGGGCGGCGATGGCCTTCCGTACGGCGGCGCGTCGTGCTGCGGGGTGAGAGGCTCGGCCAAGTCCCTTTTGCTCCAGCGAAAACTGCGGCGGCCATGGTGCCGGCAGGCACTCTATCGAGCTTCGTTCGATTTGAAAGTCGCAGGATGGTGCGACCGGACGAGCCTTTTCGACCACCGCGCAACCCGATATGGCTTGAAACTCCCAGCCGCAACTGGCCTTGGATGAAGATGGATCGCATGAGGCTCGAATGGCGGGCGCCGACGACAAGCTGATCTTGCCGGGTCCCGATCCGTCGGACTTGCACGCGACGACCGTGGAAATGAGCGAGGCCCGGGAGGACGACACCTCCGAGGACGCTGAGGATCAGGCTGAGCCGCAACCGTTGGCGGCCGTTGCACCCGGTCTCGCGCTCACGCCGATCGATGCACCGGGGCAAAGTCCGATCGAGGCGCTTGCAGGCGCCCCAGCGCCTGACCGAAAGCCGCTTACGGTCATCGACAAGCTCAATAAGATCGCGGTCGAGAACCTGGAGGCCGGAGACTATCAGAGGGCGCTCGACGCGCTCCGCCGCGTCCTCAATCTCATGCCCGACTCTCCCGCGGCGCATGGCAACCTGGCGCTTGCGCTTTGGCGCAACAAATCGGCTCCGCAGGCGGAAATACACTGCCGGCGCGCTCTGGCGCTCGATCGCGGATACGTTGCGGCCCATCGCATCCTTGCTGAGCTGCTGCGCGAGCGCAATGCGCCCGATGCGCTCGCCGCCTACGACCAGCTGCTGACCCTCGATCCTGCCAGCTTCATGACCCACAACAATCGGGGGCTGCTGCTCAACAAGTTGGGCCGCCGCCGTGATGCGGACGCTTCGTTTGCGCGCGCGCTGGAGATCGTGCCCGACAATCCGCATGTGCGCTTCAACCAGCTCATGGTGCAGCCGGATGGGGATCTGGCCGAAGCCCGCGATTGCTGCCTGCGCGCGCTGGCGGAGCGGCCGGACAATCCGGACATCATGACCAACCTCGCAATCGTGCTGCAATTTGCCGGCCGGTACGATGAAGCGCGAGCGCAATACGAACGCGTGCTGTCGATCGTGCCCGATCACCTCAGCGCGCTGTTCAATCTGTCGCTCCTCCTGCTGCTCCAGGGCGAATATCCGCGCGGGTGGACGGCATATGAAAGCCGATGGCGCCTTCCGGAGATGCAGAAGCAGCGTGTCGCCGCGACGCAGTGGCAGGGCGAAGACCTGCACGGAAAGACCATCCTGCTGCACGCCGAACAAGGTCACGGCGATACGATCCTGGCGCTTCGCTACATCCCGGCGATCCTTGCCCGCGGTGCGCGTGTCGCCTTGCGGATCGAGCGCCCGCTGGTCCGGCTCGCCGCCAGCCTGCCTGGCGACCTCATCATCACGCCGACCAAGGCGAGTTCTCCCGCCTTCGACGTATGGAGCCCTTTGCTCGACCTGCCGCGTATTCTGGATACGCGCATCGAGGCGATTCCGGCCGACGTTCCCTATCTCCATGTGCGGCCCGCCATCGCCGAGCGATGGCGGCAGCGATTGTCACACTCGGCTGGATTGAAAGTCGGTCTGGTCTGGGCCGGCAGCCCGAGCCATGTGAACGACTTTCGCCGCTCGATCGAATTGGAGCGCCTCAAGCCGTTGTTGGATGTGAACGGTACGAGTTTCGTGAGCCTGCAGGTGGGGCCGCGCGCCGCCGATGCGAGCAACCAGCCGGGCGCGATCACCGATATTTCCGCCGCGCTCACCGACTTCGCCGAGACGGCGGGCGCGATCCTCAATCTTGACCTGGTCATCGCGGTGGATACTGCGGTGGTGCATCTCGCCGGCGCCTTGGACAGGCCGGCCTGGGTCATGCTGCCGTTCTCGCCTGACTGGCGCTGGCTGCTCGATCGCGACGACAGCCCCTGGTATCCGGCCTTGCGGCTCTATCGTCAGCCGCAGCCAGGAGATTGGAGCAGCGTGATCACCCGTGTCGCCGCCGACCTGCGCGCGCGGGTCGCGCGCGGTGGCGCTTGAAACGTGTCGTCCAGCACTGCGGTCGCGCAGCGCCGGACGACAGCAAAGGGTAGGCGCGTGACTTACGCGTGAGATTCAGTCACGCGAACCTGGGACACGAGCCAGGCGTATAACCAGCGCAGCACCCACGGGATCGGGATTATAAAGGACGCGGCCAGCATATAGACGAGCACTCGCCACAGTATCTCGAGGCCGGTGCCGGTGAATTCGAATTTGTGCGAGCCGCTCACGTTCCGGCACAGCCAGCGCTTCATCGCGGCGAGCACCCATGCCCAGCCCACAATGGTGATCGCCGACAAGCCAAGTAATACGTTCCAGCCAAGGAGACCCCAGATGCTGCCCGTGAAGGTGATCTTCATGGAGCCGTCTTCGGTGCCGAGCTTCTCGCACATCCATCGGATCACGAGGTAGGGGACCAGCACGGCGATCGCCAGGAACACGAAAAAGTTGAGAAAACCCAGCAGCGGAACGAAGATCGCGAGGACGGCAAGGACGATGTACACGATCGGCGGTCCGATGAAGACGTACCAGATGTCGCCGCCCAATCCCGCGAAGGTGAAGTGCCTGCCGTCCGGCAGCGACGTGTGGCTGGCGAGAAACCGATAGAGCGCCGCGGTCGTCCACGGGATCGGGATGATGAAGATCGAGGTCACGGCGACCAGCAGCACGCGCCCGAGAAGGCCCCAGACCGGAAATTCCGGGACCAGGGCGCCACCATTGCTCGGTGCCAAACGGGAAGATCGTGACGGCGCCGGGTTTTGGCTCGGGGCCATCGCGGGTCCGCGGGGCGCACCACCGCCGGGCGGGGGCATGGGTGGCCTCGCAGACGGTGCCCCCGCCGGCGGGCCGAACAGCGATGCAAGCTCGTTGATCTGTCCGGCGGGACGCCAGTCGGGCATGCCGGCAAACCACATCAACGTTTCCCGCGCGATGGTGCCGCTGCGGACAAGGCGGGCGATGTCGGCGGCCGATACGGGGCCCTGCTGATTGCGCGCGCCGTCGAGGTAGTAATATTGCGTCGAACCGTCGACCATTGGCGTCCCCCTGCTTTTTCTTCCGCCACTGAATTGTCTCAATCGGAAGCCGCTTGGCAAGGAAAATTGCGGTATTTTCGCACTTATCCGCCCGGCAAAGTTCCATACGTGCCTTGCGTTCATGCACGGCAGTGCCGGATCCGGCTTGATTCGCCCGACGGCTTGGCCTTCACTTTCGACCAACCCGTGAAAAGATGGCGGCGGCGCGGGCCGCAAGGGAGGAAAGCCATGGACGGCATCGAACGGCGCGCCTTCGTCAAGGGCGCGGGGCTGGGCGCGCTTGCGTTCACGGTCGGCGGTGCCGACGTGCTGCTCACGCCGGCCGAGGCGCGCGCGCAGGGCGTGCCGCTACGCACGCTCAAGCCCGACGAGGCCGCAACCATCGAGGCGGTCGGCGAGGCGCTGGTGCCCAACGCGCGGGCGCAGGGCATCGCCAACTTCATCGACCACCAGATTTCCGTTCCGGCCGAGCAGGCGCTGCTCGAGGCGCGCATCCTCAACGTCAGGCCGCCTTACGCCAACTTCTATCGCGCCGCGATCGGCGCCATCAACAATGCGAGCACCGCGCAGCACGGCAAGCCCTTCGCCGAGCTCGACGCCGCGACCCGGCACGCCTTCATCGACACGATGCGCCAGAACAAGATCGACGGTTGGAAAGGTCCGCCCGGCAGCTTCGTCTATCTGTTGTTGCGCAGCGACGCAGTCGACGTCGTCTACGGCACCATGGCGGGCTATGCGTCGCTCGACATTCCCTACATGGCTCATATCGCGCCGACCCAGAGGTGGTGACCATGGCAAACGAAAAAGTGGATGTCGTCATCGTCGGCGCCGGCGCGTCGGGCTCGACCTATGCGGCGGTGCTCGCCAAGGCCGGCAAGAAGGTCGTCCTGCTCGAGACGGGACCCGACTGGCAGCTCACCGATCTCATCAGCTCGGACATCTGGGGTCGCCGCGTGAAGCCGGCGGGCGCGCCGTTCATCCTGCAAGGCAAGAACCCGTATGGCTACGCCTACCAGGCGGGCTGGGGCGTCGGCGGCGCGGCGCTGCATTATTTCGCCAATTTCCCCCGCCTGATGCCGAACGACTTCAAAGTCAAAAGTGAGCACGGCCGCGGGCTCGACTGGCCGATCAACTATACCGACGTCGCGCCGTTCTACGACAAGGTGGCCGACGACCTCGGCGTCTCGGGCGACGCCAAGGCCGAGGAGCGTTGGCGTCCGCCCGGCAAGCCCTATCCGATGCCGCCGATGAAGACCTTCAAGAACGGCCAGGTCTGGCTCAAGGGCTTCGAGGCGGTCGGCATCAAGATGACGCCGGCCGCGGTCGGCATGAACTCGACCGAATACAAAGGGCGGCCCGCCTGCCTCTACGACGGCTGGTGCCACGTCGGCTGCCCGATCGGCGCGCTCGCCAATCCGCTGGTGACGTATCTGGGCGAGGCCCGCAAGGCGGGCGCCGAGGTGCGGGCGCATTCGACCGTGACGCGCGTGCTCACCAATGCGGCCGGCACCAAGGTCACGGGCGTCGAGTACTACGACGCGAAAAAGGAGAAGCAGGTGCAGGAGGCGAGCGTCGTCGTGCTCGCGGCCTGGGCCGGGCAGAACCCGCGCCTCATGCTCAACTCGGCGAACGACAAGCACCCGCACGGGCTCGCCAACAAAAGCGGCCTCCTGGGCAAGTACATGATGGCGCACTTCGCGTCGGGTACTTTCGCGATGTTCGACGAGGACATCGAGAACCACATGGGCACGATCGGCGGCCAGTACTTCTCGTACGACCGCTACGACAAGCTTGCCCAAAAGGCGAAGGGCGCGTTCGGCTCGACCTTCATCGTCGCCGGCGCCGCGCAGAAGACGAGCGACCTCGGCGGCTTCGCCAATGCGCGGCTCGACCTGTTCGGTCCTGCGCTCGCCGACTTCATGAAGCGCGCCAAGCGTGGGCTGACGCGCATCACGGCGTTCGGCGAAGAGATGCCGAACATCGAGAACCGCATCGAGCTTGCGAGCGAGAAGGACGAGTTCGGCATGCCGCTCGGCCGGTTCACCCACAGCTTCGATGAGGCCGCCGTCAACCTGTGGAATGCCAATTTCGACGAAGGCCTCAAGGTCGCCAAGGCGACCGACGCCAAGGAGTCCTGGTCCGGCCGCGGCAACCAGCCGACCATCCACCTTTTCGGCGGCACCATCATGGGCTCGGGCGCCGACGACTCGGTGGTCGACAGTTTTGGCCAGACGCACGAGATCGCCAATCTCCACGTCGCGGGTCCCGGCATTTTCCCGACCGAGGGCGCGCCCAACCCGACCTACACGATCTTCGCGCTGTCGCTGCGCGGCGCGGAGCATCTCGCGGCGACCTGGTCATCCGTCGCGGGATGACGCGAAAGACGTTCTTGGGAGGCTCTTACATTCGTAGGATGTGTTCAGCCGAAGGCCGAAATCCATCGGCTGAATCGTTTGCTGCGTCTCAGGCAATGGGTTTCGCTTGGCGCAAGCCATCCTACGACACGACGCCGCGGCGCCTGAGATCATTCCGGCAGTGTTTTGGCGGAACGAACGCAGGCAGCGATCTGGCAGGACGAACGCCGGCACCATTTTTGCAGATTGAACCCAAACCAAAAAATGCGAGCAAATTCAGTGGTCAGTTAGGTCGAGTTGAGGTTCAGCATTAGCACCATGGTGCTGCTGCCGGTTTGATCGCGGATCGTGTCCGCGGCTGACGCCGTCGCCGCGCTGTCCATCGACCGAATCGAGGCGGTTGCCGTAAGGGCAATCCGTCCCGGACAGCTCCGCGCGACCGGTACGTGCTTCGCAAGCTCTGCAATCTCCACCGCGACAGTCCCGCCAATGGCGGCTGTCGCGCGGGCACGAAATTCGGCTAAATGGCGTTGATCGTAATGTAGGAGTCGCGGAGGAGCGCCTTTGTCATCGCAACCGTCGGACGATTTCCGTCTCAGCGCGCTCGCCTATCATCATGCGCCGCGGCCCGGAAAGATCGAGATCAACGCCACCAAGCCGCTCGGCACGCAGCACGATCTCTCGCTCGCCTATACGCCCGGCGTCGCCATCGCGTGCGAGGCGATTGCGGCCGACCCGCTCCAGGCCGCGGAACTCACGGTGCGCGCTAACCTGGTCGCGGTGGTGACCAACGGAACTGCGGTGCTCGGCCTCGGCAATATCGGCCCGCTCGCCGGCAAGCCCGTGATGGAGGGCAAGGCGGTCCTGTTCAAGAAATTCGCCGGCATCGACGTGTTCGACATCGAGGTCGACGCGCACGACATCGACCGCCTGGTCGATGTGGTGGCGGCGCTCGAGCCGACGTTTGGCGGCATCAATCTCGAGGACATCAAGGCGCCGGAGTGCTTCGACGTCGAGGACCGCCTCAAGGCGCGCATGAAGATTCCGGTCTTTCACGACGACCAGCACGGCACCGCGATCATCGTGGCGGCGGCGGTGCAGAACGCGCTCGCGCTCAGCGGCAAGCGCATTGAAGACGCCAAGATCGTGACCTCGGGCGCGGGCGCTGCGGCGCTCGCCTGCCTCAATCTCCTGGTCGTGCTCGGCGCCCGGCGCGAGAACATCTGGGTCACCGACATCGAGGGCGTGGTCTACAAGGGCCGCCGTGCGCTGATGGACCGCTGGAAGGGCATCTACGCGCAGGAGACCGAGCTGCGGAAGCTCAGCGACGTGATCGCGGGCGCCGACGTTTTCCTCGGACTGTCCGCGCCCGGCGTGCTTACGCCCGCGATGGCGAAGCGGATGGCGACGCGGCCGCTGATCATGGCGCTCGCAAATCCGACGCCCGAGATCATGCCCGAGGACGCGCTCGCGGCGCGCCCCGACGCGCTGATCTGCAGCGGGCGCTCGGATTACCCGAACCAGGTCAACAACGTCCTGTGCTTTCCCTACATCTTCCGCGGCGCGCTCGATGTCGGCGCGACCACGATCAACGAGGAGATGAAGCGCGCCGCCGTCGATGCGATCGCGGCGCTCGCGCGCGAGGCGCCCTCCGAGGTTGCGGCGCGCGCCTATGGCGGCGAGGCGCGCACCTTCGGCCCTGGCTCGCTCATTCCGAACCCGTTCGATCCGCGCCTCATCCTGCGCATCGCGCCGGCGGTCGCCAAGGCCGCGATGGCGTCGGGCGTCGCGACGCGACCCATCGCCGATTTCGATGCCTATGCGGAGCGGCTCAACCGCTTTGTCTTCCGCTCCGGCTTTGTGATGAAGCCGGTGTTTGCCACCGCCAAGGCAGCGCCGCTGCGCGTCGTCTATGCCGAGGGCGAGGACGAGCGCATCCTGCGCGCGACCCAGGTGGTGGCGGAGGAGGGGCTCGCGAAGCCGATCCTGGTCGGCCGCCCCGGCGTGGTGGAAAAGCGCATCGAGCGCTACGGGCTCTCGATCAAGCCGGGCCGCGACTTCGAGCTGATCAATCCGGAGAGTGACCCGCGCTATGAGGACTATGTGCGCACCTACGTGGAGGCGGCGGGCCGCGCCGGCATCACGCCGGAGGCCGCGCATACGCTGGTGCGCACCAACGCGACCGTGATCGCGGCGCTGGCGCTGCGCCGGGGCGAGGCGGACGCCATGATCTGCGGCGTCGAGGGCCGGTTCCTCAGCCACCTGCGCCATGTGCGCGCGATCATCGGCTCGGCGCCGGGCGTGCGCGATTTCGCCGCGCTCACGCTCGTCATCACCAGCAAAGGCCACTTCTTCCTCGCCGACACCCATGTGTCGCCGGACCCGAACACGGACGAGATCGTGGAGATGGCGGTGCTTGCCGCCGCCCATGTTCGGCGCTTCGGCATCGAGCCAAAGATTGCGCTGCTGTCGCATTCCAATTTCGGCAGCTACGACACCGAGTCGGCGCGCAAGATGCGGCGGGCGACCGAGATCCTGAAGGCGCGTCACCCCGATCTCGAAGTCGATGGCGAGATGCAGGGCGATGCGGCGCTCAGCACGGTTTTTCGCGCCCGCGTGCTGCCGCACACCAGGCTCCAGGGCGAGGCCAACGTGCTGATCATGCCCAATCTCGACGCCGCCAACATCGCCTACCAGATGATCATGGTGCTCGCGGACGGGCTCACGGTCGGGCCGATCCTGATCGGCGCGGCACGGCCCGCGCATATCCTGACGCCGTCCGTGACGGCGCGCGGCGTCGTCAACATGACGGCGGTCGCGGTGGTGGAGGCGCAGGCCTGCGCCAAGGGAGCGAGGGCCGGATGAGCACGGATGCGCGACACGTGTCGCGATCGGGCGTTTTCTTGAACTTTCACTGGGATTTGCTACAGCACCGGTCATGACCGCCGCAGGACTCGTTCCGCTGGGTGTGCGTCGCGACCATTCGGTCGTGCGCGGCGGGACGCGTTGCGCCGGCGTTCATCTCATCGTCGACCTGTTCGAGGCGCGCCACCTCGACGACGTCGGCCATATCGAGGCGACGCTGCGCCGCTGTGTCGAGGCGTCCCGCGCCACGCTGTTGCACCTGCACGTTCACCGCTTCCAGCCGAACGGGGTGTCCGGCGTCGCGGTGCTGGCGGAGAGCCATATCTCGATCCACACGTGGCCTTATTCAGGCTACGCCGCGGTCGACGTCTTCATGTGCGGCGATGCCGAGCCCGACCAGTGCGTGCCGGTGCTGCGCGAGGCGTTTGCGGCGAAGCGCGTCGAGGTCAACGAGCTGCGGCGCGGCGAGTCGGTTGCCGGCGCCGGCGGCTAATCGGCGACCGCAAGAGGGGTGAGCGAGCCTTGATGCGGATGGCACACAACTCGCTGACTCACGATTGAGGTCGTGCTTGGTTCGCGCGCGGCAGAAGAAGCTCATCGCGGCGGTGGTCGGCGTCGTGCTGACGGGACTACCGTTGGCCGGCTTCGATCTCTGGCTCGCGCAGCGGATCGACCGGCAAAGCGGCGCGACCATCCTCAACAGCGCCCGGCGTGCGATCACCGTGATCGACACGCGGCTCGACGAGGTCGTGGCGGCGCTCGACACGCTCGCGGCGCAAGGGGTCGCGTCCTGCGACGCGGCCGACATGGAAAAGCTCCGCCGCGTCTCCTTCGCGACGCCGTCGGTCAAGGAAATCGGCGTCGTCGGTCCGAACGGCGAGACCCTGTGCAGTGATCTCGGCGTCCCGCTCGGCGCCCGCGTGATCGCGGAGCCGGTGCGCACGGCGCCGCCCGGCAAGATCCTGCTCGAGGTGATCCGCCTCGGCGAGCGCCCGGTGCGCTATCTCCGGGTCCGCCGCTTCGGCGCTGGTGGTGGCAGCCTGGCGGCGCTGGTTGCGCCCGAGGTGCTGCTGCCGCTGACGTCGCCGAACGGCGGCCGGTTTACGGCTGACGCGCGCATCCTGACCCGCGAGGGCGTGCTGATCGGCGAGGGCGGAGCGCCGCTGCCGCCCGACATGACGCCCGCCCAGGTGACGCGGACGAACCTGCGCTCGGATCGCTTCGGCATCTCGGTCGAGGTCGCCATGCTGCGGGCCGCGAGCGAGCCGCACGAGCTGCGGGCAGTCGGTCTCATCGTCAATCTGGTCGTGCTGTTCGCCGTTCTTTCGTTCGTCTGGCTCATGCTGCGCCAGCGCGGCGATCCGGTTGTGGAAATCCGCCGCGCGCTCGACGCAAAGCGGTTCGTACCGTATTTCCAGCCGATCATCGACATCACGTCCGGCAAGGTTCTCGGCGCCGAGGTGCTGGCGCGCTGGCGCAAGCCGGACGGGAGCCTGGTGCTGCCGGGTGCCTTCATCCCGCTGGCCGAGCGCGGCGGGCTGATGATCGAGCTCACCGAGGCGCTGATGCAACGCGCCTGCGCGGAGATCGGCGAGGCCTATGCGCGCCGCCCGCATCTCAAGCTCGCCTTCAACCTCACGGCGCGCCACTTTGCCGACGAGGCGATCGTCGCCGACCTGCGCGCGATCTTCGACCGTTCGCCGATCCGGCTCGATCAGGTCACGCTGGAGCTCACCGAGCGCGAGCCGATCGAGGACATCGCGACCACCCGCCGCGTGATCACGGCGCTGCAGGGCCTCGGCTGCCGGGTCGCGCTCGACGACGTCGGGACCGGGCACAGCGGGCTGTCGTCGATCCTCGAGCTCGGCGTCGACGTGATCAAGATCGACAAGATGTTCGTCGATGCGCTCGGGCGCGAGCGCAATTCGGCGACCATCGTGACCACGCTGGTCGAGCTGGCGCGCAATATGCACATGGAGATCGTCGCCGAGGGCGTGGAGAGCTTCGAACAGGTGGCGGATCTGCGCGCCCGCGGCATCCATATGGCGCAGGGCTACGTGTTTGCACCGCCGTTGCCGGCCGCCGCCTTCCAGACGCTGCTCGACACGCTCGATCCCGCCACGGAAGATCCGGCCGCGCGCGGCGGTCTGTTTCGACGGATGTGATGGAGCACATATCCCGGCGAAAGCCTGCCCCGGACGTGATCCGGATTGGGCACCGGTTCGCCGACAAGGATATGCGCCAAACGCGTGAAGCTATTCGGCCGCCTCGGTCGGCAGCGGCGGCTTGCGGCGGGTGCGGTAGAAGCCGAGCACGCGGCGCGCGGTCTCGGGCTGCAGGCGCGAGAAGTTCGACATCGCCTGGTCGAGGTCCTGCGCCGACATCCCGCGCTCGGCGGTCTGCAGCAGCAGGATCGCCTTGGCGGTGGTCCATGACAGGTTGGCGTACTTGGCGAGGATGAGCGCGACCTCGGCGCCGGGGTCGAGCATCGCGCGCTCGACCACGTCGACCTCGACGTCGCAGATCAGGGAGAGCGCGATCACGACCTGCTCGAACTTGCGCTCGCGGGCGAACGCGTGGATCGCTTCCTCGTTGAGCTGCCGGCCGCGCAGGAGCGCGTCGACCTGGGCTTTCGCCTCCGCATAATTGGCCGACGCCTCGCGCGTCTCGCTGCGGATGCCGCCCGTGACCTCGGCGACCGCGGTCTTGACCGCGAGGGCGGCTTGCGGATTGAGGGCGGTGAGCTTCTCGCGCACGCTCGCGGAGGCGCGCTCGATCAGCTTGAGATAATGCGCGCGCGGGATGTCGCGGCGCGAGCCGACGGCAGTCGCGAGCACGTCGTCACCGGTCGAGCGCGTGACCAGCCGGCGGAAGCCCGCATTGGAGAAGCGCGCGCCGGTGTTGACCGCGACCGAGCGCACCACCTCGCGGTCGCCGCGCTCGACCAGGACGTCGGTGATCGCCTCGCTCAGCGACTTGCGCTCGGAGATCGCGAGCAGATGCTCCTGGCTCTGCGTGCGCGCATTGTCGACCAGGTCCGATTCATCGAGCCGCTCGGAGCCGATCAGCACGGGCCGCGCCACCGAGATGTCGGCATTGAAGGCGAGCTCCTTGACGGTGCGCTTGGGCGCGTTCGCCATCGGGGCGAGCCGGCTCGAGAGCCGCGCCAGCGACTTCGCCTCGATGCGTGCCGCGATCTTGATCAGCACGTCGTCGAAGACGTCGATCTGCTCCTCGGAATAACTTTCGGCGCCGATCACGAACAGGTCGGTGATGCG
>DASXCK010000168.1:0-15660 GCA_036491235.1 Xanthobacteraceae bacterium
GCTCGCGACCCGCATGCTGGCCGAGACTTTTGTGCGTGTCGAAGGCCAGTTCCCGTTGATCGGCGTCGGCGGCATCGACTCGGGTGCGGCCGCACTCGCCAAGATGCGCGCCGGCGCGAATCTGTTGCAGGTCTACTCGGCACTGGTGTTCCGCGGGCTAGGCCTCGTCGGCGAGATCAAGGACGCGCTGCTTGCCGCGCTCGACCGCCACGAGGCGCGCGCGCTCGCGGATCTGGTCGGCCGCGATGCGGCCGATATCACGGCACAGAGCTGGCCGATGATGTAGCCACGGCAGGATGGGTTGAGCGGAGCGAAACCCGTCACCTATGCGTCGCCGTAAAGATGATGGGTTTCATGGAGCCTGTCCTTGGGCTTGCCGAAGGCAAGACCCGAGGGCTCAACCATCCTACGAGTTCACTGCGAATTCATTCACACGATTCACAGCTTCACCAGCATCCCGTCGCTCGCCGTCATATGCGGCAGGTCGTCGAGCCTGGCCAGCATCTCGCCGCTCATGTGCGTCAGGATGAGCTTCTTCGCCGCGAGGCGCGACAGGTTCGGCGCGAGCGTCTTGTAATTGAGGTGATAGCGGATCGGCCTGTCGTACGCGTAGCACTCGGTGATGAAGAGATCGGCGTCGCGCGCGATGTCGACCAGCGTCTCGGTCCACTCGGTGTCGCCGCTGTAGGCGACGAGGCGGTCCTCGACCGCGACGCGGTAGCCGTAGAATGGCCCGCCCGATTCGCCGTGGATGACCGGGAACGGCGTCACCTGCAGCGGCCCTACGGCGGTCGCGACGCGCTCCGGCAGGGTGACGATGCGCAGGTCGAAGCCGAGCTTGATCTTCGAGAAATGCTCGAACGCCGCGTCGAGCACGCGCACGTACCAGGTCTCGATCCCGGGCGGACCCGCGAGCGTGAGCGGCCGGCGCCGCTTGCCGAAATGCGCCGCCATGATGAAGTAGGGAATGCCGCCGAAATGATCACCGTGGAAATGAGTGATCAGGATGGTGTCGATCGCATCGCGCGCGATCCGCAGGCGCTCGATCCCGATGAGCGAGGACGCGCCGCAATCGATCAGAAAGTTCGCCTGCCCCCCCGCCACGTGGAAACAGGTGTTGAGCCGGCCACCCGAGCCGAACGCATCACCGCAGCCGACGAATTGCAGGTGCATTGCGCGTGCGTCCGTCTACTCAGCGTTGATGCATGATTTCATCTTCGAGAAACGCTCAGGGTCCGCGAGTCTTGGTGAGGCGCATCAACAGCCAGATCGGCACCACGATGACGGCGCCGAGCAGGAAGTAGCGCCACAGCCACACGACCGCATCCCAGCCCATGTTCCAGATGCGCAGGATCAGGTCGATGACGCTGTGCCAGATGTCGCGCGGATCGAGGCCGAGCGCCGACAGGATGACGCCGACCAGGACCGACAACAGAACGATGCGCAGCGCGACCGAGAGCGGCGGGCCGCCGAAAAACCGGTTCACGAATCCATTGGCCATCAGGCGATCTCCGCTCCCGTGACTGATAGTAGCATAAATCAAGCCTCGCGCGCTTCGCTTGCGGTCAGCAGCCGTTCCAGCGTCTCGATGCGATCGGCATCGGCCGGGTGCTTGTCCCAGCGCAGGCGGCTGATACGGGGAAACCGCATGGCGAGGCCGGATTTATGGCGGGTCGAGCGTGCGAGGCCCTCGAACGCCACTTCGAAGACGAGGCCCTGGTCGCGCTCGTGCACGACCTCGCGCACCGGGCCGAAACGGTTGACGGTGTTGCGGCGAACGAAACGGTCGATCTCGGCAAGTTCCGCGTCGGTAAAACCGAAATAGGCCTTGCCGACCGGCACCAGCTCGGCGCTCCCGGCGTCGCCCGGCTTGCCCGCCCAGACGCCGAACGTATAGTCGGAATAGAACGACGAGCGCTTGCCGTGGCCACGCTGGGCGTACATCAGCACGGCATCGACCACGAAGGGATCGCGCTTCCACTTCCACCACAGGCCGCGCGGCCGCCCCGGCACGTAAGCGGCGTCGCGGCGCTTGAGCATGACGCCCTCGACCGCCTCGGCATCCGGCGCGGCGCCGGCGGCCGCCGGATCGGCGCGCGCAGCCTTGAGCTCGTCCCAGGTCGAGAACGCGACCTGCGGCGAGAGATCGATGCGCGGGCTGGCGAGACGCGCGAGCAAGGCCTCGAGCCGCGCGCGGCGGATCGCAAAGGGCTGCTCGCGCAGGTCCTCCTCGCCCTCGACCAGGAGATCATAGGCGCGCAGGTGCGCGGGGAAATCGGCGAGCAGTTTTGGCGTCACGGTTTTTCGGTTGAGCCGCTGCTGCAGCACGTTGAATGACTGCACGCGGCCCTCACGCATGATCAAGAGCTCGCCGTCGATCGCCGCGTCGAAGCGTAGCGCGTCCGCGAGATCCGGAAAGGCTCCCGAAATATCTTCGCCGGTGCGCGAATAGAGCCGCGCCGCAAAATGCCCGTCCGGATCCGGCGACGCGACCGCCTGCACGCGGATGCCGTCCCATTTCCATTCAGCCGTGAAGTCGTTGGGGTCGAGCGCCGCGAAATCGGCCTCCTCGATCGCGTGGGAGAGCATCACGGGACGGAACGGGGTCGGATGGGTCGCGGCCGGCTTGTCGGCGCGACCCTCGATCCAGGCGAACAGCTCGCCATAGGGCGGCGCAAGCGCGGGCCAGATCAGCTCGATCTCATCGGCAGTCTTGCCGCCGATTGAAGCCACCGCCGTCTTGGCGAGCCGCGCCGACACGCCGATGCGCAAGGCCCCGGTGACGAGCTTGAGCAGCGCCCAGCGGCCGGTCTCGTCGAGGACGTCGAGCCAGCGCGCAATCTGCTGCGGAAGTTCGGATTTGCCGAAGGACGCGAGCGTAGTGACGACGGTGGTGAGGGTGAGATGGGCGTCGCCGCATCTCTGCTCCCCTCCCCCCGCGAGCGGAGCGAGTGGCGGGGAGGGGGCGGGGGTGGGGGGCGGCGGCGAGCACTGAGCAAGTGTAGTCCCCTCACCCCGCCCGCATTCGCTACGCTCACGCGGTCGCCTCTCCCCGCCAACGGGCGGGAGGGTAGAAGCAAGCGCAGTAGCCTTGGCAGGCCACATCAGCGCGACGGTCTCCGACAAGTCCCCCACATAATCGTAGGACAAATCGAACAGCACCGGATCGGCGCGTTCGACGATCAGCGCGCGGATCACCCCCGCCTTGGCGTGGCGAAAGCTGAGCGCGCCCGTGAGCGCGGCGAGCGCCCAGCCGCGGTCAGGGTCGGGCGTCGTCGCGAAGTAATCGGCGAGCAGCCGCAGCTTGGCGTTGCGGCCGGGCTCGTAGCCGAGGCGATCGAGCAAGGCGGCGAAGCGGTTCATGAGGCTTTGCCGCCCGCGTCTTGCGCCGGCACGCTGCTGCCTTGCGATTCCTCGGCATTCTCGCCGGCTTCGTCCTCCTCGCCGTAGCCGACCATGCGCAGCGGCCGTGCCGTGAGCCCGCGCGTGCCGCACCAATGCACCAAGGCATCCTCGGCGCCGTGGGTGACCCAGATCTCGGATGCGCCGGTCGCCGCGATGGTGGCGCAGAGCCCGTCCCAATCGGCATGATCCGAGATCACCAGCGGCAGCTCTACGCCGCCCTGGCGCGCGCGGGCGCGCACCCGCATCCAGCCCGATGCAAATGCCGTGACCGGCTCCGGGAAGCGGCGCGCCCACAGGTCCTTCAGCGCCGACGGCGGGCAAAGCACAATCGCGCCCGCAAGCGCAGCTTTGTCGGCGCCGCGCACGAGACGCAGCTCGCCCAACTCCATGCACTGAGCGTAGTAACGCGTGATCGTCTCGAGGGCGCCATGCAGGTAGATCGGCTGCTCGTAGCCGGCCTGACGAATCAGAGCGATCACGCGCTGCGCCTTGCCGAGCGAATAGGCACCGACCAGATGGGCACGCTCGGGAAACAGCGCGACCGAGCGCAGCAGCTTGGCGATCTCGCCTCGCGGATCACCATGGCGAAACACCGGCAGGCCGAAGGTGGCCTCGGTGATGAATACATCGCATGCGACGAGCTCGAACGGCGCGCAGGTCGGATCGGCCACGTCCTTATAATCGCCGGACGCCACCATGCTCAGGCCATCCTGCGCGACGCGGATTTGCGCCGAGCCGAGCACATGGCCGGCGGGATGAAAAGTGACCGCCACGCCACCAAGGGTGAGGGGCTCGCCGTAACGGACGGCCTGGATCGTTCCGGCGAAGCCGTCGCCGTAGCGCAGGCGCATCAGGTCGAGCGTTTCCTGGGTCGCCAGCACGGCCCCGTGGCCGGGCCGCGCATGGTCCGAATGGCCGTGCGTGATCAGCGCCTTCTCGACCGGCCAC
Organism: Xanthobacteraceae bacterium; assembly: GCA_036491235.1. GTDB lineage: Bacteria > Pseudomonadota > Alphaproteobacteria > Rhizobiales > Xanthobacteraceae > JAVDCA01. The sequence goes on from DASXCK010000168.1 coordinate 4,354, forward strand.
AGCGGGTCGATGTGGAAGCCGCCAGGTGGGCAGCACAATCCGGCCGGTGTCGGAACGAGGAGATCGTGCGGACGCATCGGCTTCAAATATGCCATAGGAGACGCATTGCGAGACCCGATGACCGCCCCACTGCTGCAATCCTCCGGAGACTTGGTCGCCGACCGCCGCTTCGCCATCGCGCTGGATTTTTGCGCGCGCGGCGATCTCGTGGGTGCGGCCGACCTGCTGACCCAGGCGATCGAGGCGGCGCCCCGCTTCCTTTCGGCCTGGTACACGCTCGGCGAGATGCGCGAGAAGCTGGGCGACCGCGACAGCGCGATCGCGTCGTTCCAACAGGTCTGCGCGCTCGACCCGGAGGATCGGCTCGGCGCCGGCCTGCATCTGGTGCGGCTCGGCGCGCTCGCGCCCGGCGACATGCCGGCCGCTTACGTGCGCACGCTGTTCGACCAGTATGCGCCCCGCTTCGAGACGGCGTTGACGGCGGGTCTCGGCTATCGCGGGCCGCAAATCCTGCTGTCGGCCGTCGAGACCGCGCGCTCGGCCGAGCGGCGGGCGATGCGCTTCGACAGCATGGTCGATCTCGGCTGCGGTACCGGGCTTGCGGGCGTGGCTTTCCGCCCGTTCGTCGCCACCCTGGCGGGCGTCGACCTGTCGAAGCGCATGGTCGAGGCGGCACAGGCGAAAGGCATCTACGACCGCCTCGACGTGGCCGATGTGGTGCAATTCCTTCAGGTCGAAGCGCATGAGAAACGCCAGCACGCCTTGATCGTCGCGGCCGACGTCTTTGCCTATCTGGCGTGGCTGCCGCCGGTCGTCGGCGCGGCGGCCCGCGCCCTCGCGCCCGGCGGCCTCCTGGCGTTCACGGTCGAGACGCACGCGGGCGATGATGTGATCCTGGGCGAGAAGCTGCGTTACCAGCACGGGATGGCGCATGTGCGGGCGGCGATCGCGGGCGCCGGATTGACGCTGGTGTCAATTGCAGAGGAATGGGCACGGAAGGAGACCGGCGTTGCGGCGCCGGGACTCGTCGTGATCGCGCGATCGTAGGATGCGCAAAGCAGCGCGTGCGCACCCCCGCGTAGGTACGGCGCGTGCCGCGCGTTTGCCCACCCGAGGCGGCGGCCTCTGTTCTTGGCGCCATCGAGGACTTACCTCTACGTCCGTGTCGCTCGCCGATCCCATCACCGACTTTGGCCTGCCCGAGGCGTTCACCCGCTGGTTCGCGCACCGCGGCTGGGCGCCGCGCGCGCACCAGCTCGAATTGCTTGCCCGCGCGCGCGACGGCCGCTCGACCCTGCTGATCGCGCCGACCGGCGCCGGCAAGACGCTCGCCGGCTTCCTGCCCTCGCTCGTCGAGCTCGCCGACGCCCGGCCGAATCTCGGCCGTGACCTGCACACGCTCTACATCTCGCCGCTCAAGGCGCTCGCGGTCGATGTCGCGCGCAACCTCGAACGGCCGGTCGCCGAGATGGACCTCAACGTGCGGGTCGAGACCCGCACCGGCGACACACCGATCTCCAAGCGCACCCGCCAGCGCCGCCATCCGCCCGACATCCTGCTCACCACGCCCGAGCAAGTGGCGCTGCTCATCGCTTCCGCCGACGCGCCGCTGCTGTTCAAGAATCTGCGCCGCATCGTGCTCGACGAATTGCATGCGCTGGTGACCTCCAAGCGCGGCGACCTGCTGTCGCTCGGCCTCGCGCGCCTTTGGCGTCTGGCGCCGCGCGCCGTGACGGTCGGGCTGTCGGCAACGGTCGCGGAGCCCGACGCGCTCTGCCGCTATCTGGTGCCGCAGCCGGACGGCGGCACGGCGGCCGCCGATCTCGTGGTCGCCGAAGGCGGCGCGGCGCCGGTCGTGCGCATGCTCGACTCGGCCGCGCAGGTGCCATGGGCGGGACATTCGGCGCGTCACGCGCTCGACGAGATCTATGCGCTGATCAAGCGGCACAAGACCACGCTCGTCTTCGTCAATACGCGCATGCAGGCCGAGATGGTCTTCCAGGAGCTGTGGCGCATCAACGAGGATGGATTGGCGATCGCACTGCACCACGGCTCGCTCGACGTGGCGCAGCGGCGCAAGGTCGAGGACGCTATGTCGGCAGGGCGGCTGCGCGCCGTGGTCTGCACCTCGTCGCTCGATCTCGGCATCGACTGGGGCGACATCGACCTCGTGATCAACGTCGGAGCGCCGAAGGGCTCGAGCCGGATGCTCCAGCGGATCGGTCGCGCCAACCATCGGCTCGACGAGCCCTCCGAGGCGGTTCTCGTGCCGGCCAACCGCTTCGAGGTGCTCGAGTGCCGGGCCGCGATCGAGGCGATCGCAGAGTACGCACAGGACACGCCGCCGCTGCGCACCGGCGCGCTCGACGTGCTGGCGCAGCACGTGCTCGGCAGCGCCGTCGGCGCGCCGTTTGGGCCGGACGAACTCTACGCCGAGGTGAAGAGCGCCGCGCCCTACGCGGGCCTCGCACGCGCCGACTTCGACGCGGTCGTCGATTTCGTCGCAACAGGCGGCTATGCGCTCCACGCCTACGAGCGCTTTGCCAAAATCCGCGTCGGCGCAGACGGCCGCTACCGCGTCGCGCATCCGCGCATCGCGCAGCAATACCGGCTCAATGTCGGCACCATCGTGGAGGCCGACATGCTCCGTGTCCGCCTCGTGCGCTCGCGCGCCGGCGGCAGCGGGCAATCGGGGCCGATCGGACGCGGCGGGCGCGTGCTCGGCGAGGTCGAGGAGTACTTCATCGAGACGCTCACGCCCGGCAACACGTTCGTGTTCGCCGGCGAGGTGCTGCGTTACGAAGCGCTGGTCAACGACGAGGTCTACGTCTCGCGCACCTCCGACCCGGATCCGCAGATTCCCTCCTACGAGGGCGGCAAGTTTCCGCTTTCGACGTATCTGGCGGACCGGGTGCGCAAGCTCTTGGCCGATCCTCCCGCGTGGCGGGCCCTGCCCGACCAGGTGCGCGAATGGCTCGGCCTGCAGCAGTGGCGCTCGCGCGTGCCGAACGCCGGCGAGCTGCTGGTCGAGACCTTTCCGCGCGCGGACAAGAATTACCTCGTCTGCTACCCGTTCGAGGGTCGGCTCGCCCACCAGACGCTCGGCATGCTGCTCACGCGGCGGCTCGAACGCGCCCGCATGCGGCCGCTCGGCTTCGTCGCCAACGAATATGCGCTCGCGGTCTGGGGCCTGGGTGATATTGCTTGGGCGCTCGCGCACGGCGAGCTGACGCTCGAAGCGCTGTTCGACGAGGATATGCTGGGCGACGACCTCGAAGCGTGGCTCGCCGAATCCGCGCTGATGAAGCGCACGTTCCGCACCTGCGCCATCATTGCGGGACTGATCGAACGCCGCTTTCCCGACAAGGAGAAGACGCGGCGGCAGATGACCATCTCGACCGACCTCGTCTACGACGTGCTGCGCAAGCACCAGCCCGACCACATGCTGCTGCGTGCCGCGCGTGCCGACGCCGCGACCGGGCTCCTCGACATCCGCCGGCTCGGCGAGATGCTGGCGCGCGTACGCGGCCGCATCGTGCATCAGCCGCTCGACCATGTCTCGCCGCTCGCAGTTCCGGTGCTGCTGGAGATCGGCCGCGAGCAGGTCTACGGCGAAGCGTCCGACGCGCTCCTCGCCGAGGCCGAGGCGGAGCTGGTGAAAGAGGCGATGCACTGAGGGCGTCGCGTTGAACCGGACCAGGCGGTGTTGCGACCAATAAAAATGAGGTGTGGGTGATCCGCTGAGGCGTGACGATGTCGCGTGAGTGGGCGGCACGAGCGCGGCACTTTTGCCGCCAATTCGCGCCCGCGCGAAGCAGGGTCGTGCTCGCGCTCGGCGCATGCGCGGCCATGATCTGGCTGTTGCTCGGAACGTTCCCGGTCAATCAATCCTACGAGGTGGTCTCGATCGACGGCCGCCTGCTCCCGCAATTCATCACGGCGAACCGTCGCCTCGTAACCAAATACCGACCGACCCTCCTCATCGCCTGGACGCCGTTCGGCGAGACACGGGCGATCGGTTGGAGCGGATGCAATTCCTGGAATACTCACGTCCAATCGCTGCGGTCGGGCCAGTTTGTTTTGGGGCCCGGATATTACACCGCTCTCGCCTGCGCGCCGGCCGCGATGGACAATGAGAACGCGTTCAAAGCCGCCCTACGGAAAGTGACGCATTGGCGGCGCGCGGGAGGAGAGCTCATCCTCGAGGGCGACGGCGCGTCGATACGTCTGCGCCCGCGCGCGGCGGATCCATTCGTGGACTGGAGGCGTTGACGGAATTTTCGAATCGCTGGTCGCGACCATCCTGTCGCGGAGTCCGGTCGAATCGTGCATAACGCTCGGGCTCCGCCGGTTCCGTATGGCGGCGGTCAGGGAGTCATCTAGTGACGGCGAATGCGGTGCTTCGGGTTGCTCGCGCGACCCCCACCCCCCATCCTTCCCCACAAGAGAGAGGGGAGCGCCAACTCGACATTTGCGGCGCCAATCTCCTGCTTGATCTTTCCGGCGCGCTCTATTGGCCGGAAGAGCGCATCCTCGCCGTCGCCGACCTGCATCTGGAGAAAGGCTCGAGCTTGGCGCGACACGGCATGCTGCTGCCGCCTTACGATACGGCAACGACCCTCGCCCTGCTCGGCCGTGTCATCACGCATCGCGCGCCGCGCCTCGTCATCGCGTTGGGCGACAGCTTCCATGACGGCGGCGGCCCTGCACGCGTGATGCCGCACGATCGCGCAACGCTCGCGGACCTGCAGCACGGCCGCGACTGGGTTTGGATCGCGGGCAACCATGATCCCGAGCCCGCGAAGGACCTCGGGGGCGCGTTTGCGCAGAACCTCACGCTCGGGCCGCTCACGTTCCGCCATGAGCCGACACCTCACCACGCCGACGGCGAGATCGCCGGCCACCTGCATCCATCGGCGCGGGTGACCCAGCGCGGCCGCGGCGTCACGCGCAAGTGCTTCGTGACGGACGGAAGCCGCCTGGTCATGCCGGCGTTCGGCGCCTATGCGGGTGGGCTCAATATCCGCGATCGCGTCTTCGCCGGAGTATTCGGTGCACGCGCCTTCACGGCGCATCTGATCGGCGAGCGACGGCTCTACACCTTCGCGGCGACGCGCTGCCTCGCGGGCTGACGCGGCCGGCCCAGCCCAAGGATCAGATCGGCGCGGTCAGGCTGCGCGCGTGCGTGCGCTTGGAGGGCTTCGGCTTGGGCACGGCCACGGACGCCGGCTCTGCCTGATCCCAGCCGCCCGGCGGCGCCGACACGACCATGGCGTCCTTCTGCGGTATCTGCGGGACCCAGCCGTCGACCTTCTGGCGCAACGTCGCAAGCATCGCCTCGTCGATGTGGGCCGCGACCTCGTCGCGCTTCTTGGCAGCTTCGGCGTCTCCGTGCCGGGCCGCGAGCGCGAACCATTGATAGGCATCGTTGAAGTTGCGCTCGACCCCGATGCCGCGCGCGTAGAGGACCGCGAGATTGTATTGGCTGTCGGAGATGCCCAGTGCCGCCGATTTGCTGAACCACTCGGCGGCAATCTTGAAGTCGGGCTTGCCATCGATGCCTTCGGCATAGAGCACGCCGATATTATGCATCGCGTTGCCGTTGCCGCGCTCGGCTGCCGCGACGTAGTAGCGCCGCGCCTCCTTGAGGTCCTTCGCGACGCCGCTGCCTTTTTCGTAGAGCGCGCCGAGGCGGAACATGGCGGGCGCAAGTCCGCCCTTGGCGGCGTGCCCATACCAGATGGCCGCCTGCTGGAAATCCTGCGGCACGCCACGTCCTTCGGCGAAGCGCATCGCAACCTCGTAGGCGGCGGCGGGCTCGCCGGCCATGGCGGCCGTGACGAGCATCTTGCCGCCGATAGCAGCCGGAAGCGACGCGCTCGAAGCTTGCGGACCTGCGGGCACCGGCGCAACCGGAGCATTCGGTGCAACCGCCGCAACCTGCGGGGCCTGCGCCGGGATCGACCCGGTGACGTCCCGGTTCTCGGCGCTCGCCACCGCGGCAGCCGGCGGCGGGGGCGGCAGCCACTGAGGCTGGTCGCCGCCGAACACGCCGGCGGCGAGCTCCTGCGGCACGGGCGGGCGCGGCGTCGGGGCAGCCGGAACCACCGAACTGGTGGCGGGTAGCGACTCGGGGGCGGATACATCGGCACGCGGCACCGCCCGGCTGGACCTTGCAACCACTATGGATGAAGACGCCGGCTGCTGGGCGACCTTCGGCGCGCCGGGCAGCAATAATTCGGCGGACTGCAGGTAGGAGGCGGCGAAGCGCAGCGCTGCGACGATGAGGACTGCGACGCTGATGCCGACACAGACCGCCTTGACGCGATGCCCGAGCTTGCTGCCGCTCTTATCCGGGTCGGCCACGCCCTCGCTACGCTGCGCGTTCTGCGCAGCGTATTGGGCGGCGCGGCGGGCAGCTTGCAGGTAGTCCGACTTCGCCTCGGCTCCGACCGCGGCACCCCTGTCAGCAGCGCCGCCTCTGGCGCGCAGCGGCGCTTCCGAAGCCGCGATGCGCTCGGCCGCATTCGCGCCCGCGGCCGCGATCGCGGCGGCGACACCGGCGGTAGGGCGTCCGCGCGGCGGGCCGGAGCCGGGCTCGAGCGGATAGTCATGCGGAAGCTCGGGATCGGCCGCAGGCCGCACGGCCTGTCCGCGCGAGGGTGACGGCGGTGCGGGCGGGATGGGGGGCGGCGTCTGGCGCGCGCGCGGAATGGGGGGCGGCGCCGCGGGCGGCGGAACAGCCGGCGGCGCCGGCTCAGGGTCGGACGGCGCACCCGGCGGCGGCGACCCACCACCCGGGGGATCCTTCCGCAGATTGCTCTCGATGGCGGCGATGCGCTCGACCACGGTCTCGATCGCACCATGCACGACTTCGAGCGAATCCTGGGTGCGTTGCTCGACATGCGCCTGCGCTTGGCGCAGCGCCGCGACGTCCTCGCTGAGCGCCGGGTCCGGCGGCGCAAGTCTCGGCTCGGCGGGCCGCAATGCCCCCGCCGTCGCGTTGCCGCGCAGCGTCTCGAGATGGACGAGCAGCTCCGCCATGCCGCGCTCGATCGCCTCGAGATGGCCGAGCCGGCCTTCCGAAAGATCGAGCTTCTCGACCAGCTTGGCGATCCGGTCCTCGAGGCCGCCGACGGCGAGCTGCTCGCCGCGCGAGAGTTGCTCGCCGCGGGTGGACTGATGCAAATGCTCGAGCTTGTCGTTGAGCGATTTGATGAGCTCGTCGAGCTCGCGCGAGACGCCGCGCTCGACCGACTCGAGCTGCGCGGCTTGAGCCTGCGCGGCTTGCGCTTGCGCGGCTTGCGCTTGCGCGGCCTGGGTCTGCAGGGCTTGGGCGTGGGCGGCGTGGCTTTGCAGGGCTTGCGCTTGCGCGGCGAGCGCAGCCTGCGCGGCCTCCGCCGCCTGCGCGGCTTGCGCCTGCGCGGCTTGCGCCTGCGCGGCCTGGGTCTGCAGGGCTTGCGCCTGCGCGGCTTGAGTCTGCAGGGCTTGCGCCTGCGCCGCGAGTGCTGCCTGCGCGGCCTCTGCCGCCTGCGCGGCTTGCGCCGCCTGGGCGGCGAGCGCCGCTTGGGCGGCCTGCGCGGCCTGGGCTGCCTGCTCGGCTTGCGCCGCCTGGGCGGCTTGCGCGGCCTGTGCCGCCCGAGCTGCCTGCTCGGCTTGCGCCGCCTGGGCGGCCTGCACGGCCTGTGCCGCCCGAGCTGCCTGTTCGGCTTGCGCCGCCTGGGCGGCTTGCATGGCCTGCGCCGCCCGAGCTGCCTGTTCGGCTTGCGCCACCTGGGCGGCGTGCGCGGCTTGCGCCGCCTGCGCGACTTGCGCGGTCTGGGCGCCTTGCTCGCGCACCGCCTCGATCGCGTCGGCGATCAGCCCGATCCGCTGATCGAGCATGCCCAAGAGGCCGCTGTTGGCGGCGGCGGGGGGCGGACGCCGCTCCATCCGGTCGCCCAGCGCGCGGACTTCCTGCGCCAGCGCGGCCAGCGCGTCGCCCGAGGCCACCTGGCCGATAGCACCGCGTAACGCGTCGAGCGCGGCCTCGACTTGATGCAGCACCCCCGGATCATGCCTGCCGGCCGCGATCTGATCGATCTTGGCGTCAAGGCTTTGCACAGCCGCATCGAAGCCGATGAGGCTTTCCGCGGGCGCGAGCCCGCGCAGCGCATCGCGCACCTCGAGCAATCCCTGCTCGACGCTCGCGAATGCCTGCGGATCCGCCCCTGCCTTGGGGATGTAGTCGAGCCGGTCGGCGAGCGCGCGCACCTCGCCTTCAAGCGCCGCAACGGCGCGCCGCGGCATCGCCTCCGAGATGGTGCGGCCGATCTCGGCCAAATCCTTGCGCAGGCTTTCGACCGCCACGTCGGCGCGGCAGTTGAAGGGCTCGACCGGCGGCCGCTGCAGCATAGCCGACGGCGGCGCGGCGAACTCGCCGTCGAGGGCGCGCTGTCGCGCCGCGATCTCGGCGACCGCCTGGTCGACGCCCATCGCCTCGCCGCCGGTGTAGCCGGCATAACCAGGGCGCTCACGCTCCTGGCGGAGCGATGCGAGCACGCGGTCGACGTTGTCGACCCGCTGCTCAAGCGCGCTCGAGGCCTTGCGATTCTCCGTGATGACCTGATCGAGGCGCCCGTTGACCTGCAGGATCGCGTCGGCGATTCGATTCGACGCCGCGTCGGCATCGGGGCGCGGCGGGGGTGGTGCGGGCGGCGCGGGCGGCGGAGGCGCCCTTTGGCCTTCGAGACGGCTGATCTGGCGACTCAGGTCGTCGAGGCGCTCGGTGATCGCCATGAGACCGTCGTCGCCATGGTCGAACTCATCAGCGGCGTCGACGCCCTCCTCGGCCGCCCGCTCGCGAATGACCGTATTGAGCCACTCGCCGAGCGGCATACCGGCGCGCTGGGCCGCTACGACAGCGGTCTCCCGCGCCTTCGGGTGGATTCCCCTAACCTGCCACGGAATCGATCGCATCCGTCCATCCGCAATTTCCGGCCTGCGAAGGGGCGAATCCCGATTCGGGAGCCGCAATCCGTTAAAAGGCCGTTGAGGCGCGCCGTTTGACTACCTCTGCCGCCACTTTTTCAGAGTTAAGGTAAATATGTGGTTAACGCCGCCCGGTGCCGTCCTTCATCTGGTAGCAAGTGTGGCAGCCAGACCCCACCGAAGGCCGCCCCACGGGCCGCAATCGGCCTTTAAGGACGCCCGCGTAAGCGGAACACAACGAGATTCGAGGACGTCCAACCATGCCGGTCTACAAAGCCCCCGTCAATGAGATGCTGTTTTTGCTCAACGACGTCTTCCACATCGAGCGCTACGCCAACCTGCCGGGCTTTGAGGATGCGTCGCCCGACATGGTCGAAGCGATCCTGGGCGAGGCCGGCAAGTTCTGCGAGGGCGTGCTCGCCCCGCTCAATCGGGTCGGCGACACGCAGGGTTGCCGGCGCCACGCCGACGGCCGGGTGACGACGCCGGAGGGATTCGCCGATGCGTACCGCAAGCTGGTCGAGGGCGGCTGGATCGGCATCTCGGTGCCGGGCGAGGTCGGCGGCCAGGGGCTGCCGATCGCGCTGACGCAGGCCGTCAACGAGTTCCTCGCCTCCGCCAACATGGCATTCGCGATGTATCCGGGGCTGACGCAGGGCGCGATCGCGGCGCTTTACATGCACGGCACGCCCGAGCAGAAGGCGCGCTACCTGCCCAAGATGGTCAGCGGCGAATGGGCCGGCACCATGAACCTGACCGAGCCGCAGTGCGGCACCGATCTCGGGCTGATTCGCACCAAGGCCGTAAAGCAACCCGACGGCAGCTACCGAATCACCGGCACCAAGATCTTCATCTCGGCCGGCGAGCACGATCTCGCAGCGAACATCGTCCATCTCGTGCTGGCGCGCATCGAGGGCGCGCCAGAGGGCACGCGCGGCCTCTCACTGTTCGTGGTGCCGAAATTTCTGCCCGCGGCAGACGAGTCGCGCGGCGCGCGCAACGCCGTGACGTGCGGCTCGATCGAAGAGAAGATGGGCATCCACGGCAACGCGACCTGCGTGATGAACTACGACAGCGCGACCGGCTGGCTGATTGCGCCGGCGAATCACGGCCTCGCTGCCATGTTCACGATGATGAACGAGGCGCGCCTGGTCGTCGGCGTGCAAGGCCTCGCGCTCTCCGAGGTCGCCTATCAGAACGCGGCCGCCTATGCGAAGGACCGCCTGCAGGGACGCGCACTCACGGGCGCCAAGCGCGCCGACAAGCCGGCCGACCCGATCATCGTGCATGCCGACGTGCGGCGCACGCTGATGTCGATCCGCGCCTTCAACGAGGCGGCGCGCGCCCTTGTCATGTGGACCGCGATCACGAGCGACGTCGCGCATCGGTCCGACGATGCCGCGGCGCGGCAGGCCGCCGAGGACCACATGGGCCTGCTGACGCCGGTGCTCAAAGGCGTGCTCACCGACACCGGCTTCGCCAACACGGTCGCGGCGCAGCAAGTGTTCGGCGGCCACGGTTACATCAAGGAGTGGGGCGTGGAGCAGTTCGTGCGCGATGCCCGCATCCCGATGATCTACGAGGGCGCGAACGGCATCCAGGCGCTCGACCTCGTCGGCCGCAAGCTCGCCAAGGACGGCGGCCGGGCGCTGACGGCGTTCTTCACCGAGGTGCAGGGCTTCGTGAAAGAGCGCGCCGCAGACGCCGCCATGAAGGCCTATGTCGAACCGCTCGGCCGCGCGCTCGGTCACCTGCAGCAAGCCACCATGTGGTTCGCGCAGAACGCGGTGGCGAAGCCCGACAACGCCGGCGCCGGCGCGACCGATTACATGCATCTCTTCGGCCTGGTCGCGCTCGGCTACATGTGGGCGCGCATGGCGCAGGCCGCGCACGAGAAGCTCGCCGCCGGCACGGACGAACGCATGCAGGCAAAGCTCGTCATCGGCCGCTTCTTCGTCGAGCGCATGCTGCCCGAGACCGCGGCGCATCTCGCCCGCATCCAGGCGGGCGCTGCGAGCACGATGGATTTGCCGGCCGAAGCGTTCTGATTCCCGGTCGCATTTTCTGCGGCGAACCGGGTATCCACTTCGCCTGAAAATGCTCTATTTTGCAAAACATGGTCGATTTCTCCCATCTCCCGATCGGACGCGAAGGCCGTGCCGAAATGATCGTCGCCGAGGCGCATACGGCGCCGCGCGTCGGCTCAGGCCGCATCCACGTGCTGGCGACGCCGGTGATGATCAACCTGATGGAGGCGGCCGCGCTCGATTGCGTCGAGGCGCTGCTGCCGGACGGCCACCAGAGCCTCGGCATCCACCTCGACGTGTCGCACCATGC
>DASXCK010000169.1:0-1863 GCA_036491235.1 Xanthobacteraceae bacterium
AGCAAGCTCGACTACGAGGTGGAGCTCGGCATCGTCATCGGCTCGCGCGCCCGCTACCTCTCCAAGAGCAACGCGCTCGACGCCGTCGCGGGCTATTGCCTGGCGAACGACGTCTCCGAGCGCGTCTTCCAGATCGAGCGCGCCGGCCAGTGGACCAAGGGCAAGGGCTCCGAGACTTTTGGCCCGATCGGCCCGTGGCTCGTGACCAAGGACGAGATCAAGAACCCGCAGAACCTGGCGATGTGGCTCACCGTCAATGGCGAGAGCCGGCAGAAGGGCACGACCAAGACCATGATCTTCGGCTGCCAGCACATCGTCTGGTACTGCTCGCAGTTCATGGTGCTGGAACCCGGCGACGTCATCATCACGGGCACGCCGCCCGGCGTCGCGCTCGGCATGAAGCCGGAGCCGAAATTCCTCAAGGCAGGCGACGTCGTGAAGCTCGGCGTCGAGGGCCTCGGCGAGCAGACGCAGAAGATTGTCCGGTTCAAGATGTAGCCCTCAAATCCGCCGCATGGTGACGCGCGTCGTACAGCGACGCGTCTCCAACCATGGAAGATGAGGGCGGAAAAAGAGATGATGAGGCGGAAATGGCCGGGCTTGTCCCGGCCATTGCCGTTTTTTGCGATCCGACCCACGATCGGATTTTGCTAAAAAAGGGCATGGGACCGAGGGGCGGCGTCGACCATGAAGTGGCTTGCGATCATCGGCGCTGCGCTGGGACTGGCGTTCGCACCCGCGGCTTTCGCACAGGACCTGCCGAGCGTCGACTACGACGGCAAGCGTCCCGTGACGCTGAACTACCGCGACCTCACGGTGACGATCGACGGCGCGCCGGGAGCGGATGCGGACAACCGCATGCCGATCATCAAGGCGCGCTACCGCGACCGCGAAATATTCTCGTTGAAGATCGAAGAGGCGGAAGCCGCGGAGCCGGTCGCCAGGGCGCGCGTCATCTGGCTCGATCGCGCCGCCGCGTTTCCCCAGATCGTCATCACCGCCTTCACGTTCGGCGCCCATTGCTGCACCGTCACCCATATCGCCACCATGACGGCGCCCGACAAGTGGAGCGTCGTGGAGGGCATGCGGCTCGACGGCGACGAAGGGTATGTCTTCGCCGATCTCGGCCACGATGGCGCGCAAATGCTGATCAGCTACGACAACAGCTTTCTCTACGCCTTCGCGTCCTACGCCGACTCCTTCGCACCGACCCGCGTCTCACGGCTCGCCGGCACCGCGATCAAGGACGTCACCGGCGACCCGAAATACCGCGATTTCCTGCGCAGCAAAGTACGCGCGATGGAGGAGGAGGCGCGCAAGGACGGCGATCTCTGGCACTCGAACGGCTTCCTCGGCGGTTGGGTCGCGGCCAAGAGCCTCGTCGGCGAGGGCGACGACGCGTGGCGCCGGATGCTGACGTCCTACGACCGCAAGTCCGATTGGCCGCAGCAGGAATGCACGATCGGCGGCGCCATCGACAAATGCCCGAAGGACAAGCTGCGCGACCTCGCCTTCCCGCAGGCGCTCAAGAAGCTGATGGCGGAGAACGGCTACCTGCTGCCGAAAAGTACCAAATAAAATACACACGTCATGGCCGGGCTTGTCCCGGCCATCCACGGCTTTCTCGCTGATTTGGACACGCTCGGCCACGCCGCGGTGTTCGTGCGCCGGTGCGGCGTCTCTATCGCCAGTGGGCGTGGAAATGATGCAGCGGCCCGGACCCGTGGCCGACCGCCAGCCGATCCGCCGCCGCGATCGCGGCCGTAACGAAATCCTTGGCGTCGCGCACCGCGACCGCGAGGTCATGGCCCTGCGCGAGCCCGGCCGCGATCGCGGAGGAGAGCGTGCAGCCGGTGCCGTGCG
>DASXCK010000170.1:0-29348 GCA_036491235.1 Xanthobacteraceae bacterium
CTGCCCTCGCCCACCTTGTCGCTGCGGACGTTCGACAGGAACGTGCGCTGGAACGTGTCGGTGAGCGCGAGGTCGATCGCGTCGTAGCGGGTCTGGATGCCGAACGTTGTTTCGGTCGGCAGGCCGGCGAGCGATCCCAGATAGGTGCGCGAGACGTTGCCGCCGATGACGACGCGGTCGTCGTGCTGATGGAATTGATCACCCTGGACGGGATTGTCGAGGAAGTAGGTGAAGTCGTTGAACAGGTCGAGCTCGCTCTTGATCACGTAGGCATTGGCCTTCCACGATCCGTCCGTCTCGGACCCGGCCGCTCGCGCCGACAGCGAAAAGCGGTTGGTATTGCCGCCGTCGCTGGGGTCTTCCGAGCCGAACAGGCCGATCGCGGGGGTCGCGCGCTGCGGGATCTGGTCGGTCGAATTCCACTTGTTCGAATAGGCCATGCCGGTGAGCGAAAAGCCATCGGTCACGGTCCCTTGCGTGTAGCGCACGAGACCATTGAACTTGCGCATGTCGTCGGGGTTCGCCCAAGGACCATTGTAGCCGCCGAACTCGCCGGCCATCAGCAAGGAGCCTTCGCCGACCTTGGTCGATCCGATTCCGAGGTAGCGCTGATAGCCGAAACTGCCCAGCGTCATCTGAGCGACGTTCTGGTCGAGATGGTCGACGAGGCCGATCTGCAGGCTGCCGGCGGAGCCGAAGTCGCCGACGTCGGCGAAGTACGGTCCTTTGCGAATGGAAAGCGCGCCGACCAGCTCGGGGATCAGCCAGTTGAGGTCGGCATAGCCCTGCCCGTGCGCGTGCGTACGCATGTTGATCGGCATGTCGTCGACCGTGATCGCGAGATCGGTGCCGTGATCGAGATTGTAGCCGCGCAGGAAATATTGGTTGGCCTTGCCCTCGCCGCTGTGCTGCGTGACGATCAGCCCGGGGGCGGCCTCGAGCAGCTCGCCGGGACGCGTGACAGGACGCGCATTGAGATCGGTGCCCGTGATGATCAACTGACTCGCCATGGACGGAAGCACCAGCGTGCCGCCGGCGACATTGGGCGTACCCGGGATGACTGTCGGCGCCGGGGCTGGAGCGGTTGCCGGTGTCGGCTTCTCTTGAGTTGGCTTGTGCGCCGCTTGCTTGCGCTTGGTGCGGGAGACGACCGTGATGGTCGGAAGCCGCGCGGGGGTCGCGGACGTCCCGGCGACCGTAGATGCGGCCTGGGCCGCCGTCGACACGGCTTGCGAAGGTTGTGGCGGCGGCGGCGCGTCCTGCGCGAGCGCGGCCTCTTCGAATGCGGGACTCAAAAGCAAGGCGCATGACCACAATAACCGCACGTCCCGGCCTCGCCCGTTGACCAGGAGGACCATTGCGGCTTCCAGCCGCCATCCACGTCGGCGCGAACCGGCCACCCCCTGCGCGACAAACCTAGGGACCGTCCGGTATGACGTCAACTTGAAGTCGTCATACAGACAAGCGGAACTTCGGCCGGCCAGCGGTACGGGCCGAATTCAATATTCACTAACCAAAACATCAGCTTGTGCGCTGCGATACGTAACATCACGGAGTGACGTCTCGCGTAAGCCGGCTTAGGTCACAATCATGACCGGCCCAGGTCCCATCACACCTGCTACTGTCCCCTCTGCGACATGCCAGGCTGCATTGGGCGGGCTCCGACGCCCCTCCGCGTCCCTTGACGGCAGCGCATGGCGTTCGCGCGTGCGCCTTTCCGTCATCACGACCGCCGTCATTACTCTCGTCTGGTCGATTGCCGCTTTCGGATTCGTGCGGCATTGGGAAGAGACGCTCGCGCAGAGCAAGCTCACCGCGACCGGCCGCAATCACTTTCTCGCCGTGCGGGACGGTCTCGACGATTATCTGGCCAAGCTCACCGCGCTGCGCGCCTTTTTCGAATCATCGCCCAACGTGACACGAGCACAATTCGCGACCTTCACGGGCAGGCTTCTCGAAAACGAGACTGCCGTGCAGAACTTCTCGTGGGTTCCGCACGTCGTGCGCGGCGAGCGGGCGAGGTTCGAGCAGGCGGCCGCGCGCGACGGCGTCGCCGGATACGTCATCAAGGAGGTGACGCCGGACGATCGCATCGTCGCCTCGCCGCCGAAGGACGAATATCTGCCGATCCTCTATTCGACGGCGGAAAGCCGCAGATCGACGATCTATGGCGTCGACCTTCTCTCGCAGGCGAGCGTCCGCGGACGGCTCGACGATGCGCGTGACACCAACGGGCTGTCGGTGGTGCCCGACTTCAAGCTGCACAGCGTCTCCGGCGCGGTGCACGGATTCCTCTTCTCGCTTGCGGTCTACCGGCCCGGCCTGCCGCACGACACCGTGGAGACGCGCCGGGAGAACCTGCTGGGTTTCGTCCACGGCGCCTTCCTGACCGGCAAGGCGTTCGACCATATCATCGACACCTCCACCGACCCGACCGGGCTAGACCTGTTCCTCTATCCGGCCGGCGCGCAAGCCCGGACGCTGCCGCTGCACGTCCACTCCTCGCGCATACGCAGCGATGCAGTCGACGCCATGCCGCTCGCAGCCGTGCTCGACCGGCCGCATTTCACCGATCAGATCGCTGCCGGCGACGCGCGCTGGACCTTCGTCGCCGTTCCGGTGTCCGGCGGTCCGCTCGACGTGCGGCACGACCGTTCCTGGCTGGTGCTTGCCGCGAGCCTGCTGATCGGTGCCATCGCGCTGTTTCATATCTACACGTCGAACCGTCAGACCCGGCGCCTGATCGCCGCGGGCGAGCGCATCTCCGAGTTGGCGCAGACCGACGCGCTCACCGGCCTGATGAACCGGCGCGCCTTCGCGGAACGCCTCAATGCCGCCTTCGCGGCCAGCCGGCGCGGCGCGGCGGCGTTCGCCGTCCTGTACTTCGACCTCGATCACTTCAAGGACGCCAACGACACGCTCGGGCACCCGATCGGCGACCGGCTGCTGCAGCAGGTGGCGGACCGCGTCGTCGGCACCGTGCGTGAGAGCGATGCGGTCGCGCGCTTCGGCGGCGACGAGTTCGCGGTCCTGCAATCGGATGTGAGCAACGTCACCCCGGATGCGCTGGCACGCAAGATCAACCAGCTCCTGGCGCGGCCCTTCCTGATCGACGGCAACGAGGTACGCATCACGGCGAGCATCGGAATTGCGCTGTACGGGCCCGAGGTGGCGACGCCGGATATCCTCATGGTTCACGCCGACCTCGCGCTCTATCGCGCCAAAGAGGACGGACGCGACTGCTTCCGCTTCCACAGTGAAGCGCTCGACGTCGAAATCCGCGATCGCGTCACGGTCGCGGCCGAGTTGCGCTCCGCGATCGACCGCGGCGAGATGCGCCTGCACTATCAGCCACAGGTCGACCTCGCGTCCGGCCGCCTGATCGGCGTCGAGGCGCTCGTGCGCTGGCAGCACCCGCAACGCGGCCTGATCGGCCCGGGGAACTTCATCGCCATCGCGGAGCGCACTGGCGCGATCGTGCCGCTCGGGCAATGGGTATTTGAGGAGGCCTGCCGCCAGCTCGATGCGTGGCACCGGATGGGCCTCTCTCCCGGCGTGGTCGCGGTGAACTTTTCGGCGGTCCAGCTCAAGACGCACGCAAATCTCGACCGTTTCATCGCCGCCACGCTGGCGCGCTGGCACGTCCCGCCCACCGACATCGAGGTCGAGCTCACCGAATCCGTGCTAATGGATGTGTCGCAGCAGCACGGCGACGTGATCGAGTCGCTCCGTCAGCTTGACATCCGTACGGCGATCGACGATTTCGGCACCGGCTACTCGTCACTGAGCTATCTCACGGCCTATCCGGTGAGCCGGCTCAAGATCGCGCAGGAGCTCGTCGCCGGCGTCAATTCCGACACCCGCAGCGCAACCGTCGTGCGCGCCGCGGTGCGCCTCGCCAAGGAGCTCGGCATCGGCTGCATCGCGGAAGGTATCGAAACGCGGGCCCAGGCCGATTTCCTGATGTCGAGCGGATGCGAGGCCGCGCAGGGCTATCTCTTCGGCAGGCCGGTCAGCGCGGAAGAAATGACACAGCGACTGCGCCGCGAGACGCCTGCCCGCCGGGCAACGCCGCCGAAGCTTACCGTCGTCGCCGGCTGAGCCGCGTCTCGCGCGCGGCATCGCAACGCGCGCGTTCGTAGGGAGAGCAAAGGCGCGCAGCGCCGTGCCTACCCAAACGCGAGGTTGGCACGCTTCCGCCTTCGCCCTGCTTCGGTGGACGGGCTGCACCCGATGTAGCTCGCAACGCGAGCATAGGCGGGTCGCTTTGCCCACCTAGGGCACCGCGCGCCTCCAAACTTTCCCACATCCGGCAGAACATCCCTGCGCCTCCCGTGTTAGAAGGACGCGAGATGCGTCTGCCGTGCGAATCAATGCGGACAAGCTGACATGGAAACATCTATCGCCACGGTTTGCCTCAGCGGCGACTTGCGCGACAAGCTGCGCGCCATCGCGGCGGCGGGATTTCGTGGCGTCGAAATATTCGAAAGCGATCTTCTGTCCTACAACGGCACCCCGGCGGACGTCGCCAAGGAGATGGCGGATCTCGGCTTGCGCGCGATCACGTTCCAGCCGTTCCGCGATTTCGAAGGCATGCCGGACGCGCAGCGCCAGCGCACTTTCGACCGTGCCGAGCGCAAGTTCGACCTGATGCAGGAGCTCGCCTGCGGCCTGCTCATGGCCTGCAGCAGTGTCGCGCCCGACGCGATCGGCGGCGTCGACCGCGCCGCCGCGGATTATCGCGAGCTGGGCGAGCGGGCGAAGAAACGCGGTCTGCGGATCGGTTTCGAGGCGCTCGCCTGGGGCCGGCACGTCAACGACTACCGCGACGCCTGGGAAGTGGTGCGACGCGCGGACCATCCCGCGGTCGGGCTCGTGCTCGACACCTTCCACATCTTTGCGCGCCGGACGGACATCAAGGCGATCCCGTCCATCCCGGGCGACCGCATCTTCCTGGTGCAGCTCGCCGATGCACCGAGGCTCGATATGGACGTGATCCAGTGGAGCCGGCATTTCCGCTGCTTCCCGGGCCAGGGCGACTTCCCGCTCGTCGACTTCATGGCGGCCGTGCAGGCGACCGGCTATCGCGGCGACCTGTCGCTCGAGATCTTCAACGACCAGTTCCGCGCCGGATCGCCGCGCACGGTCGCGGTCGACGGCCAGCGCTCGCTCGCCTTCCTGATGGACCAGTTGCGCACCCTCGACGCGCGCGCGGCCGCCGACGTTGCGCCGATGCCGCCGCGCTCGGCCTGCCTCGGCGTCGCGTTCATCGAGTTCGCGGTCGACGACCGCACCGCCGACGAGCTCGGCCGCTTCATCGCCAGCCTCGGCTTCCGTGCCGTCGCGCGCCACAAGTCGAAGGCCGTGACGCGCTGGGCACAGGGCGACGTCAACCTCATCATCAACCAGGACAAGGAAGGTTTTGCGCACGCGCACTTCGTGACGCACGGCCCATCCGTATGTGCGATCGCGCTCAAGGTCGCGAACGCTGCAGCGACCCTCGATCGTGCCGAGAAGCTGCACGACACGCCGTTCCGCTCGAAGGTCGGGCCGGGCGAGCTGGAAATCCCCTGCGTGCGCGGGTTGGGGGGAAGCCTGCTCTATTTTCTCGATCCGGGCAGCCAGCTCGCGAAGGTGTGGGATATCGATTTCGATCCGATCGACACGACGGCGACGGACGACAGCGGCGGTCTCACGGTGGTCGACCATATCTCGCAGTCGATGCACTACGAAGAAATGCTGTCGTGGCTCTTGTTCTACGGCTCGCTGTTCGACGTACGCAAGACGCCGCAAGTCGACATCACCGAGCCGGGCGGCATCGTGCGCAGCCAGGTGGTGGAGAGCGCGGACGGTGCGCTGCGCATCGCACTGAACGCCTCGCAGAGCGTGCGCACGCAGTCGTCGCGTTTCCTCAGCGAGTATTTCGGCTCGGGCGTGCAGCACATCGCGCTCGCGACCGACGATATCTTTGCGACCGCTGACCGCTTGCGCGCGAACGGGGTGGAGCTCCTGCGCATTCCGGAGAACTACTACGACGATCTCGCGGCGCGCCTCGACCTCGACGCCGCGCAACTCGACCGACTCCAGGCGCGGAACATCCTCTACGACAAAGATGAGCACGGCGAATACTTCCAGCTCTACACCCGCAGCTTCAAGGATCTATTCTTCATCGAGATCGTCCAGCGGCGCGGATATGTCGGGTTCGGCGCCGTCAATGCGTCGATCCGGCTGAGCGCGCAATCGCGCGTCACGCAGGACCGTGCCTTGTCGGGACTGTAAGCCGCGCACGATAAGTCGATGCCCTGAGCCGATCGAGCGTCGATCGCCCCCTTTACATCTTCGCGATATCCGACGAAATATAGCGCACCATCGCGTTCCGGCACGGACGCATCGGTCTTCGTACGCAGGGAGCACGTCACGATGTCGCTTGACGCCATAATGTTGCTTGACGCTGCGGCCCATATCGGAGTGACTTGCCTCGGTCTTGTCGAGGGGGACCGGTCCCATGGCGGGTACGCGCCTATCCATCCGTATCGATCTGGAAAACGGCGACCGCATCGGGCCGGGCAAAATCGCGCTCCTGGAGGCGATCCGCTCGACCGGCTCGATCTCGGGAGCCGCACGCACTCTGCACATGTCTTATCGCCGCGCCTGGCTGCTGGTCGAGGAGATCAATCATGCGCTGCGTGAGCCGGCGGTCGCGGCCGAGACCGGCGGGCGAAGCGGCGGCGGCGCGATGGTTACGCCGGCCGGCGAGCGGCTGGTCGGTCTCTATCGCACCATCGAGTCGCATGCGCGCAACGCGGCGGGCGGCGAATTCCGCGCCATCGGGCGCCTGGTGCGGCCCGAGCGCGAAAGCGGCTCATCGACCTGAGCGGCTCTTCACGCGGCTCGGCGGGGCGTGCCTCGTCTTATTGTTGCTGCTGACGTTCCTGCCGGCTGCTGCCTTCGCCCGCGAGGTCGTCGATTCGGCCGGCCGCAAGTTGACCGTGCCCGACCACATCGCGCGCGTGATGGCGGCGGGTCCGCCCGCCTCGGTGCTCGTCTATATGCTGGCGCCGCAGAAGCTCATCGGCTGGAACCTCAAGCCGCGCCCCGCGGAACTTCCCTACCTCGCACCGGGCGTGCGCGATCTGCCCGAGGTCGGCCGGCTCACCGGCCGCGGCGGCACCGCCAGCCTCGAAGCCGTGATGGCGGCGAAGCCCGACGTCATCGTCGACTTCGGTTCGATCAACGCGACCTACATTTCGCTCGCCGACCGGGTACAGAGCCAGACCGGCATTCCATATCTGCTGCTCGACGGGCGCTTCGATAACACCGCCGCCACGCTGCGTCTGCTCGGCTCAATCCTCGGCCTCAAGGAGCGTGCCGAGCAGCTCGCTGCCCGCGCGCAGGCGATCCTCGAGAGCGTCGACCGTGTGGTCGCCACCGTCCCGGAGGCGCAGCGGCCACGCGTCTACCTGGCGCATCGCGACAATGGGCTCCAGACCGGAAACCACGGTTCGATCAACACTGAAATCATCGAGCGCGCGGGCGGACGCAACGTGGTGGACGCGGGCGGGCGCGGTGGGCTCGTTACCGTTTCGCTCGAGCAGATCCTCAAGTGGAATCCCGACACCATCATCACAACCGACGCCCGCTTCCCGGCCGCCGTCAAGGCGGACAGGGCGTGGGCGGGCGTCGAGGCGGTGCGGCGTGGCCGCATCTACGCCAGCCCCGGTCTGCCCTATGGCTGGATCGATGCGCCGCCCTCGCTCAATCGCCTGCTCGGCCTGCAGTGGCTCGCCGGCCTGTTCTTCCCCGACCGTTACAAGGTCGACATGCGCGCCGAGACGAATGGTTTCTACCAGCTGTTCTACGGGATAGAACTGACCAATCCGCAGCTCGACCGGCTGATGGCCGGAAGCAGCAATTGAAGCGGTGAACCGCCGGACCAACCTACGGAGTTGAACCATGAAGCTCAGCGCGCGCAACGTGCTCAAAGGCACCATCGTCGAGGTGACCAAGGGCCAGACGACGGCGCACGTCCGCCTCGATATCGGCGGCGGCAACGTGATCACCGCCTCGATCACCAACGAGTCGGTCGACGAGTTGAAGCTCAAGAAGGGCGAGCACGCCTACGCGGTCATCAAGGCGACCAGCGTGATGGTCGCGGTCGACTGACCCCCTGCGGCCGCCGGCCGCACACCATCCGAGGCCCCCAGGTCTGCGGTAGCCCGCCCTGCTGGCGGGCATTTGACAATGTCGCTATATTCATATGAATATAGCGTCAGAATGGCGTTCAAGCTTTCCCATATGCTGTCGAGCAGTGGCTTTCATCCGGCGCCGGCCGGGGCTTCGCCGACACTGATTTTCCGCAATCCCGCCCAGCCGCCCGCATTTGCTCCGGACGGCCTCGACGACGCCTCCGAGCAGATCGCCCGTCGCACCCGCATCTGGGAGTTCGGCGTCAACCTGCACTGCTCGATCATCGGCACCTGCCTCACCACGACCGAGTTACGACACGTGGTCGAGAAGCTCGAGCCCAACCTCGGCGCCGCCACCGACCACGACCTGCACACGCGCGGCGTCATGCTCGCGGGTCGCCGCGCCGACGGAGCGAAATTCCTACAGAAGGCCCTCGACCGGCGTCACCGCGCCGCGATCGCCCGCTTTGCCAAGGCCAAGAACGCCGCGGCTGTGCTTGCGCTGTGGGACGAAGCGCTGCAGCAAGGCGACATTCCAGGCGCCTACTGGGCGGCGCTGACCCATCCGGCGGCGACCGATGAAGTCGTCAAGCACACTTTCGGCGACGTGCACATGCTCTCGCACCTTGTCGGTGCGGCCAACCGCGCCGACATCCGACGGTTGCGGCAACTCGAGCAGGACAATGCCGCGCTGGTCGCGAAGCTCGAACGCCAGCAGCGCCAGTTGCACGACGGCTTTGCGGCGCGCGAAACGACGATCCGCAGCCTGCAGGACATGCTGGCGCGCCGCGCCGGCGAGCGCAGCGAAGATGTCGACCAACCGGACGACGGCGCAGCGTTCGAGCGGATCGTCCGCGACCTCGACAAGCGGCTCGCGCGCGAGACCGCGCGGCGCGAGCGCAGCGAGCAGCGCGGACGCGAGCTTATGGCGACGCTCGCCGCGAGCGAGCGCATGCTCGCTGCCGAGCGCACGAGCAACGAAGCGGCACGGCACGAGCTCGACGTCGCCGAGCGACATCTCGCGGCACTCGCGCAGCCGCAAGAAGCTGAAGATGCGCGCGACGACGCGATCGATCTCGCCGGTCTCACGCTTCTCTACGTCGGCGGGCGCGCGCACCAGATCCCGCTGCTCAAGGGCCTGGTCGAGCGCACCGGCGGAGAATTCCTCCATCACGACGGCGGCATCGAGCACGGCGCCGCGCTGCTGCCGGCGCTGATCGGCCGCGCCGACCGCGTCGCCTTCCCGATCGACTGCATCAGCCACGAGGCCGTCGCGACCATCAAGCGGCTATGCCGCCAGTCGGCCAAGCCCTACGACCCGCTGCGCACCGCGAGCCTCGCCTGCCTCGCCGTCGCGATCGCGCGGATGTCGGCGGCACGCACGCGCGTCGCGGCGGAATAAACCTCGCTGCCGATTTTTTTCGTCATGCCCAACGCTTGCGAGCATCCACATCTTCTCGTTGGCAATTCAGCAAGCAAGACGTGGATGGCCGGGACAAGCCCGGCCATGACGGGTTTGCTTTACGCGCTGATCCCGAGCAGCTTCGCCGCAGTCTCGCCCAGCATGCTGGCGCGCTCGGCATCGCTGAGATCGGGCGTGCCGAGGATGTGGTCAACCGAGGTATGCGTCCAGGGGAAGGGATAGTCCGTGCCCATCATGATGCGGTCCGGTCCGACCACGCTCGCGAGATGGTGCAGCGCATCGGGCGTGAACACGATCGAGTCGTAGTAGAGCTGGCGCAGATATTCGGTCGGGTGCTTCTTCAGCTTCACCGCCGCGCAGCGGTCCGGGAACGTCACGCACACGGCGTCGGACCGGTCCGCATAGGACGGCAGATAGCCGCCGCCATGGGCGGCGCAGATCTTCAGCCCCGGGAAACGGTCGAGCGTACCCTCGTAGATCAGGTGCGAGAGCGCGAGCGTGGTCTCGAGCGGATTGCCGATGGTGTTCTCCAGTCCGCCATTGCCGTGCAGCCGCGGGGTCAGCTCCTTGGTGCCGACCGGATGGATGAAGATCAGGCAGCCCAGCTCCTCGGCCTTCGCCCAGACCGGATGGAATTTCGGATTGGCGAGCTCCATTCCCTCAACGCTGCCGCCGACCGACACGCCGCGCAGCCCGAGCTTCTTGATGCCGTATTCCATCTGCTCGACCGCAAGGTCGGGATGCTGGAGCGCCAGCGTCGCCATGGCGACGAAGCGGTCGGGCCTGGCGGCGACGAGCTCGGCGAGCTTCTCGTTCTGCAGCTTGATCAGCGCCGTCGCGACGTCGCGGTCGGCCGCGTACCAGAAGGGATTGATGCTGAGCGCCTCCACGTCGATGCCCTGCTCGTCCATGGCGCGGATGCGGTCGGGCGCCATGACCAGAGTTTTGGGCCGCAGCGTATGTCCCACCATAGCGTTGGCCTCCGGGAAGGCGCAGTGCGCATGGATATCGACGGTCTTCACGCGGCGGCCGTTGACCACCACCTCGCGCCGCCGCGGCGCCCCCGTCGGCTGTGCGTGGGCATGCCTGGCGACGAGGTCGCAGCCGACGAAGACGGCGCCCGCCGCCGCACCGCCAATGAAATCGCGTCGTGTCGCCATCGTCCGTCTCCTCCCGTGCCGTCGGCGCCTCGCGCCTGCTTTCCCAAGCCTACTCGCCCAACCGGACGGGTACAGCCTGATTCCGGCATGCGTCCTTTGTGTCGCGGGATCAACCTCGGCCGCCCTCGCAAAAAAAATGGGAGGGCTGGAACCTTACGTCAGCACCGACGTTAGGCGCCGTGTCGGGCGCGGTTCGGGAAATGGCGCCCTTGCCACCTATGCGGGGCCAAAAGCCGGCAACCGGCAAAGAGAGGGGGATGTCGACCGTGCACATGCCGAACACGATGCCTCACGGCCAGACCGCGGCCGGAATCCAAAAAGCCAAGACTGGCATCGTCGGCCTGGACGAGCTCACCGGCGGCGGCCTCCCGGCCGGTCGACCCACCCTCGTCTGCGGCGCCGCCGGCTGCGGCAAGACGCTGCTGGCCGTGACGTTCCTCCACAACGGTGCCGCCCATTTCGACGAGCCGGGCGTGTTCATGACCTTCGAAGAACGCCCCGAGGATCTCGTGAACAACGTCGTCTCGCTGCAATATGACCTCGGCCGCCTGATCAAGGAGCGGAAGCTCGTCATCGATCACGTCCGGGTCGAGCGCTCCGAGATCGAGGAGACCGGCGAATACGACCTCGAGGGCCTGTTCATCCGCCTCGGCTATGCGATCGACAAGATCGGGGCCAAGCGCGTGGTGCTCGATACCATCGAGGCGCTGTTCGGGGGCCTGAGCAACGAAGGCGTGCTGCGCGCAGAGCTGCGCCGCCTGTTCGAATGGCTCAAGAACAAGGGCGTGACCGCGATCATCACGGGCGAGCGCGGCGAGGGTCAGCTCACCCGCCACGGCCTCGAGGAATATGTGTCGGATTGCGTGATCCTGCTCGATCACCGCGTGCATGAGCACATCACGACGCGCCGGCTGCGGGTCGTCAAGTATCGCGGCACCGCGCACGGCACCAACGAATATCCGTTCCTGATCGACCGCAGCGGCATCAACGTGATGCCGATCACCTCGGCCGGGCTCGATCACGTCGCGCCGGACAAGCGCATCACGTCCGGTATCGCCGACCTCGACCAAATGCTCCAGGGCAAGGGCTATTTCCGCGGCAGCAGCATCCTGGTGTCGGGCATGGCCGGCAGCGGCAAATCGAGCATCGCGGCGCAGTTCGCCGACGCGGTGTGCCGCGGCGGCGAACGCTGCATTTATTTCGCGCTCGAGGAATCGCCATCGCAGATCATCCGCAACATGCGCTCGATCGGCCTCGACCTGCAGCCGTCGATCGATGCGGGCAAGCTCCGCTTCGCGTCGCATCGTCCCTCACTGTTCGGCCTGGAGACGCATCTCGCGACGATGCATCGCGACGTCGAGGAATTCGAACCGGCCGCAGTCGTCATCGATCCGCTGTCGAGCCTCCTCCAGGCCGGTGAGCAGCACGACGCTCAGGCGATGATCCTGCGGCTGGTCGACTTCCTCAGGGCGCGGACCATAACCTCGGTCTTCACCAGCCTCACCCATGGCAACGTCGAACTGGCGCATACCGACATGCAGGTGTCGTCGCTGATGGACACGTGGCTCCTGTTGTATAACCGCGAAAGCAACGGCGAGCACAATCGCCAGCTCTACCTGATCAAGTCGCGCGGCATGGCACATTCGAACCAGGTGCGCGAGTTCATCATGACGGACAACGGTATCAGGTTGCGCGAGGTCTATGTCGGCCCCGAGGGCGTGCTCATCGGGTCGGCGCGGGTTGCGCAGGAAGCGCGAGAACGGGAACGCGTCATGCAGATCGAGCATGAAACGGAATGTCGCGATCTCGAATTTGCCCGTCGGCGCCGCCGCATCGAAGCACAAATCGCGGAACTGCAAGCACAATTGGCCGACGAGGAGCAGGAACTCAGCAGCCTCAAGTCGGATGCGGCTGCGCGCCGACGACAGGCGGTCGATGAGCAGGTGCGAATGCAACAGAGCCGCATGGTTGTGGCTCGGCCGGCGAAGAAGTAAAGTGAGCGTTGGTGTGGGCATGCCGCGTGAGATCGCAATTGGAACCGGATCGATGATCCAGACCCAGGCGGCGGAGCAAGGTTATAATCTGCGGCTCTACGTGGCCGGGCAGACGCCGAAGTCGATGGCGGCGATCACCAACCTGCGCAAGCTGTGCGAGGAGTATCTCGCTGGGCGCTACAGCATCGACATCGTCGACCTGATGCGCGACCCCGAGTTGGCGCAGACGCACCAGATCGTCGCCGTGCCGACGCTCGTTCGCGAGCTGCCGGAACCGATCCGGCGCATCATCGGCGACCTCTCGAACACGCAGCGCGTGCTGCTCGGCCTCGACATCGATCCGCCCATGCAGGTATCGTGATGACCGACGGCGCCACCACGGCCGATACTGCGCATGCGGATCGGCAGGACTACGTCCTGCGCCTGTTCATTACCGGGCATACGCAGAAATCGATGCGCGCGGTGCGCAACATCACGCAGCTGTGCGAGCAGCACCTAGCGGGCGCCTACGACCTCGAGGTCATCGACGTGTATCAGCAGCCCGAGCTTGCGGTCGAGCACCAGCTCGTCGCGGCGCCGGCGCTGCTCAAGCTGCTGCCGCTGCCGCCGCGCAAGATGGTGGGCGACATGTCCGATACGGGACGGGTGCTGGCTGGCCTCGGCATTTCTCAGTGAGCTTCGGTCGGTGAGGTTGGCGTGGCGAGCGACGAGCCGAATGCCGAGATAGCGGATCTACGGCAGCGCCTCGCCGAGGCGGAAGAGGCGCTGCGGGCGATCTACCAGGGCGAGGTCGACGCGCTGGTGGTGCGTGGGCCGGACGGGCCGCAGGTCTTCACCTTGCGCGGCGCGCAGGAGCCCTACCGCATCCTCGTCGAGCATATGCACGAGGGCGCGCTCACGGTTTCCGACGCCGGGCTCATCCTTTACTGCAACCACCATTTCGCAACCCTGGTCGGACGACCGCTCGAGCAGATCGTCGGTCGGCCGATCGCCCAATTCGTCGCACGCCAGGACGCACAATCGCTGCAGGGGCTGCTCGGCAGTGGCGCCGGCGGATCGATACGCCGCGAGCTGGCGTTGCAGGCGCGCAACGGCGTCATTCCCACGCTGGCGGCCGCGAGCCCGATGCAGGTCGACGGCGAGGCCACGGCCATCCTGCTCATCGTCACGGATCTCACGGCGCAGAAACAGTCGGAGAAGATCGCCGCCGCCGAGCAGTTCGCGCGCTCCATCCTCGAGCAGGCGACCGACGTCGTGCTGGTCTGCCGCAGCTCAGGTTCGATCTCCAATGCGAGCTGGGCGGCCGAGCGGCTGTTCGGCCATCAGGTGGTCGGGCAGTTGGCGCAGCATGCACTTCCGCTGCAATTCGGCGCGTCCGATCAAGGCCCCTCGCCCGAGGCGATCTGGAAGGAAATCCTGGCAGGCAAGCGCATTCGCGGCCTGGAGGCCTTCATCGGACGGGGCGGCCAGCCGCCTCAGAATTTCCTGGTCAGTGCGGGACCGCTGCACGACGACACGAGCGGCGAGCGCATCGGCTTCATCCTCACGCTCACCGACATCACAGAGCGCAAGCGCGCCGAGGAACACCAGACGATGCTGGTGGCCGAGCTCAATCATCGGGTGAAGAACATTCTGGCGGTCGTGCAATCGGTCGCTTCGCAGACCGTCGCATCGTCACCGTCGCTCGACCAATTCCGCACCGCGTTCGAGGGACGGGTGCGCGCCATCTCGCTCGCGCACGACATTCTCACCCAGCTGCGCTGGAGCGAGGTCGAGCTGGAGCATATCGTGGGGCGCAGCCTCGCACCCTATCGGGGCGGCGACCGTGTCGCGTGGACCGGGCCGCCGGTGCGGCTCGCGGCGAGCAGCGTGGTCTCGCTCGCGATGGTGCTGCACGAACTCTCCACCAACGCGGCCAAATACGGCGCCTTTGCCAATGGCGAAGGCCGCGTCGAGATCGCGTGGCGCCGGCTCGACGCCGATAGGGGCGAACTGACCTGGACCGAGCGCGGCGGGCCGCCGCTCGCCGGCGAGCCGAAGCCGGGGTTCGGCAACAAGCTGATCTCGCGGGTGATCGCTTACGATTTGCAAGGCAGCGCGACCATGCGCTTCGAGCCGGACGGGCTGCGCTGCCGGCTGACGTTCCGGATACCGAGCACCGTCAACCGCGAGGCCGCCGAGGGCCCTGTTGCCCTGGCATCAGGCCGCTAGCACCAAGTTTACGCGGCGCGTTCCACCAGGACCATGCACATGCGCCGCAGGGTCGCCTCGTCGAATGGCTTGGAAATGCGCGGCAGATCGCGGAAGGCAGGCGGGAACAGCGTAGAATCGTCGTAGCCCGAGGTCAGCATGACTGGAATCTTGCGGCGAATGACCTCCGGCAGGACCTCGAAGACCTGACGCCCACGCAAATTGACGTCGAGCAGTGCGCCATCGACCTGCTCTGCATCGAGCACCTGCAGGATTTCGCGGACATCGGACACCGGCCCGACCACCTCGCAGCCGAACCCCTCCAGCATGCTTTCGATGCCGATTGCGATCAGCGCCTCATCCTCGGCCACGAGGATGCGCCGGTGCGCCAAGCTCGTGCCGGGATCGGTGCGAAGTTCGGATACGGGAACGTACACAGGCAAGCCCCATGCGGCTGAACGTGGGCTCAACTCAGGTGTCGACGCATGGTTCCGTGTCCTGGGCGAATTGACGCGGTGCGGTGGCGCACGCGTTGGACGTTGAGCCTTCTGGTCCGAAATCTAGTGAATTTCCGGCTCCGGGATCTGGCCGCCGGCGAGCAGATAATCGAAATCGCAGCCTTCGTCCGCCTGCCCGATATGGGCCGAGAACATCGCGCCGTAGCCGCGCGAATAACGCGGCGCCGGCGGCTGCCACTGAGCGCGACGGGCGGCCAAGTCCTCGTCGGACACGTGCAGGTGAATGCGCCGTGCCATGGCGTCGACCTCGATCTCGTCGCCGGTCTGCACGAAGGCGAGCGGGCCGCCAACATAGCTCTCGGGCGCCACATGCAGAATGCAGGCGCCGTAGCTCGTGCCGCTCATGCGCCCGTCGGAAATGCGCAGCATGTCGCGCACGCCCGCCTTCACGAGCCTGCGCGGGATCGGCAGCATGCCCCATTCGGGCATGCCGGGCCCGCCCTTCGGGCCGGCGTTCTTGAGCACCAGCACGTGGTCGGGGGTGACCTCGAGATCGTCGCGCTCCACCTCGCGCGCCATGTGATTGTAATCCTCGAACGCGATGACGGGCCCGCGGTGCTTCAACAGCCGCTTGTCGGCCGCCGTCGGCTTCATCACGCAGCCGCGCGGTGCGAGGTTACCGGTCAGTACCGCGGTCGCGCCGGCGGTCGACACCGGATCGTCGAGCGGGCGGATCACTGGGCGCAGATGCACCTGCGCGCCCCGCAGATTCTCGCCCACCGTCTGGCCGGACACGGTCATGCACGACAGATCGAGCCGCTCGGCCAATTCGAACATCAGCGCGCGTAGGCCGCCCGCGTAGTAGAAATCCTCCATCAGGTATTTGCCCGACGGCCGGATATTGGCGAGCACCGGAATCTCGCGCGAGATCTGGTCGAACCGTGCCATGTCGAGCGCGATGCCGGCGCGGCGCGCCATCGCGACCACGTGGATGATCGCATTGGTCGAGCCGCCCATCGCCATGTGCACGCGGATCGCGTTGTCGAAGGCGGCCGGCGTCAGGATGCGTGACGGCGTGAGATCCTCCCACACCATGTCGACGATGCGCCGGCCGGCCGCCGCACACATGCGCGCATGGTTGGCGTCGGGCGCCGGAATCGACGAGGCGCCGGGCAGGGCCAGGCCGAGCCCCTCGGTGATCGCCATCATGGTCGCGGCCGTGCCCATGACCATGCAGGTGCCGAAGCTGCGCGAGATGCCGCCCTCGATCTCGTTCCAGTCGTCGTCCGTGATGTTGCCGGCGCGCTTCTCGTCCCAGTATTTCCACGCGTCCGAGCCCGAGCCCAGCGTCTCGCCGCGCCAGTTGCCGCGCAGCATCGGGCCGGCCGGCACGTAGATCGCCGGAATGCCCATGCTGATCGCCCCCATGACCAGGCCCGGCGTGGTCTTGTCGCAACCGCCCATCAGCACCGCGCCGTCGATCGGATGGCTGCGCAGCAGCTCCTCCGCCTCCATGGCGAGGAAGTTGCGGTAGAGCATGGTCGACGGCTTCACGAACGGCTCGGCGAGCGACATCGCGGGCAGCTCGAGCGGGAAGCCGCCCGCCTGCAGCACGCCGCGCTTCACGTCTTCGGCGCGCGCGCGCAGATGGCCGTGGCACGCGTTGATGTCGCTCCACGTATTGATGATCCCGATGACCGGCTTGCCGCCCCAATCGGGCTGGTCGAAGCCCATCTGGCGCAGCCGCGAGCGATGCCCGAAGGAACGCAGGTCGTTGACGCCGAGCCAGCGATGGCTGCGCAGGTCGTCAGATTTCTTGCGGGTCATATGACGGACTCTCCCTAACCCGTCATTGCCCGGGCTTGTCCCGCGCATCCACGTCTTGATCGAAGGAAGACGTGGATGGCCGGGACAAGCCCGGCCATGACGCTTAATCGAAAGCGCGACGCTTCACTCCACTTTCGCGCCCGAGAACTCGACCACCTTCTTCCACTTCGCGACTTCGCTGCTCACGACCTTGCCGAAATCCTCCGGCGTGCCCGGCATCGGCGCGCCGCCGAGCTCGGCGAGCCGCGCGACCAGCTTCGGATCCTTGAGCCCCTCGTTGATCGTGGCGTTGAGCTTATCGATCACGTCCTTGGGGGTGCCCTTGGGCGCGGCCATGCCGAACCACGCGCTCGCTTCATAGCCCGGCACGGTCTCGGCGACTGTCGGAATGTCCGGCAGTGCCGACGAACGCTTGTCAGTCGTGACCGCTACCGCGCGGATCTTGCCGGCGTGGATGAACCCGATCGAGGACGGCATGTTGTCGAAAATCACGTCGACAGTGCCGGCCATCAGGTCGGTGAGCGCCGGACCTGCGCCGCGATACGGCACGTGCGCCATCTTGATGCCGGTCATCGCCATCAGGAGCTCACCCGACATGTGCACGGACGTGCCGGTTCCGGACGACGCCATGTTGACCTTCCCGGGATGCGCCTTGGCGTAGGCGATGAACTCGGCGACGGTCTTGGCCGGAAAGCTCGGCGTCACTTCCATCACGTTCGGCACGCGCGTGATGCCCGCGATGGGCACGAAATCCTTCAGGATGTCGAACTTGAGGTTCTTATAGAGTGTCTGATTGATCCCGTTGGCGGGATTGACCAGCAGCACCGTGTATCCATCGGCCGGCGCGCGGGCGACGAATTCGGTGCCGATATTGTTGCCGCCGCCGGCCCGATTTTCGATGATGAATGTCTGGCCGAGATGCTCGGACAGATATTGCCCGATCAGACGCGCGAGGAGATCGGTCGTGCCGCCGGGCGGATAGGGCACGATCCAGTGCACCGGCCGATCCGGATAGCCGGCGGCGAGCGCGGGAGCGGCCGTCGCGATGGCGAGCACCGTCGCCAGGCAGCCGAGTGCACGTAAGGTCAAAGTCCGCATGGCATTCCCTTCCCTCCCGCAGCGTTTCGGCGGGGTCTTGTGCTGAAGCCGTTTCCTCGGCCGGCCAAATTACGCGGCAGTTACCTCCGAGGACAAGCGGCTATTCGGCCGTCTATTTGCGCATGATCTCATCCGAAAACCGGTATCCATCCCGGATCGGGTCCGGGGCCGGCTTTCGCGATCATGCGCTGCCCGGCGCGATCGCGGCGAGGAGCTTCGCGGCCGCCGACTCGATCGCCAGGCCCGACGTCTCGATGGTCGTGTGCGCCCGCGCGTAGAGCGGCTCGCGGCTCGTCAGGATCGCACGCAGCTCCTGCATGGCGGTCGGATCGTCGCCCATCGGGCGCAGGTCGCCCTGCTGGCGCACGCGCGCCATGTGCTCGGCCGGCGCCGCCCGGAGCCAGACCGTGTGGAACGACGTGAGCAGGAGATCGAAGGTAAGCGGCTCGGCCACGATGCCGCCGCCGGTCGCGACGATCATGGCGCCCGGCCGCGCGATCAGGTCCCGCAGCACGACCTGCTCGCGGCGGCGAAAACCTTCCTGGCCGTAGAGCGCGAGGATCTCGGCCGTCGAGAGACCGTGCGCGCGTTCGATCTCCTTGTCGAGCTCGATGAAGTCCCAGCCGAGCCGCTGCGCCGCCACGCGTCCGAGCGTCGACTTGCCGGCGCCGCGCAGGCCGATCAGCGCAACGCGATCGGCGCGTGCGGCATCCTGCGCTGCCGCTGCCGCGGCACCGGACAGTATCTCTCGCGCGCGGGCGACCTGCGCGCTCGACGCGCCGCGCATGAGATCGCGGATGATCGACCACTCCGGCGGCGTCGACTCGTCGACGAGCAGATCCTCGACTCGCGTCCCCATGGCGGACGCGGCGCGGCGCAACAGCTTGATCGAGACGTTGCCTTTGCCGCTTTCGAGCTGAGCGATGTAGCGCTCGGAGATGCCCGACACCCGCGCCAACACCTTGCGCGACATGCCGCGCAACGCACGCACATGGCGCACCCGCCGGCCGAGCGCGGCGAGGAATTCCTGTTCGTCGGTCGGGCGCAATTCCATCGAACCGAGATGCGCGATAATGCGTGCTCGCGTTGACACGCGAAGCCGGTTTCGGCTCAATTAATGCACTATAATTCCGAAGAACGCCACTGACGTCACGGTCGTGATACCCGGCCGTGACGGGGGGGAACGATCCATGGCCGAGATGGCCGTCTATAATGCGGCAAGCGACCTGATTGATCGCAACATCGCGGCTGGCCGCGGCGACAAGCCAGCCTTCATCGATCGCCAGCGCCGGCTCACCTATGGAGAGCTCGACCGCGAGACCGCGCGCGCCGCGAACCTCATGGGCAAGCTCGGGCTCCGTCGCGAGGATCGCGTCGCCCTCGTCCTGCTCGATACAGTCGACTTCCCGGTGCTCTTTCTCGGCGCGATCCGCGCCGGCATCGTGCCGGTGCCGCTCAATACGCTGCTCACCGCCGAGCAATACGCCTACATCCTCGCCGACACGCGCGCGCGCGTGGCTTTCGTGTCGGAGCCGCTGCTGCCCGTGCTGGAACAGGCGCGCGGCAAGCTCGACGGCGTCGAGTTCGTCATCGTCGGTGCCACCAAGCCGACAACCCATGACACGCTGTCGCTCGCGCAGGAGAGCGACAGATTCGCCAGCGTCGCGACGCATCCGGACGAGGCGGCGTTCTGGCTCTATTCGTCGGGCTCGACCGGCATGCCGAAAGGCACGCGGCACATCCACACCAGCATGATGGCAACCGCGGAGCTCTTTGCACAGCAGACGTTGGGCATGCGCGCGGACGACGTGGTCTATTCAGCCGCGAAACTCTTTTTTGCCTACGGGCTCGGCAATGCGCTGAGCTTTCCGATGTCGGTGGGCGCAACCGCGGTGCTGTTCGACGGCCGGCCGACGCCCGACGCCGTGTTCGACATCCTGCGGCGCGAGCAGCCGACGATCTTCTGCAGCGGCCCGACGGGATTTGCGGCGATCCTCGCCGATCCGGCCTGCACGCGTGCGGCGGGTTCGCCGCGGCTGCGGCTCTGCACCTCGGCGGGCGAGGCGCTGCCCGAGCATCTCGGGCGCGCGTGGAAGGAGCGCTTCGGCTGCGACATCATCGACGGCGTCGGCTCGACCGAGATGCTGCACATCTTCCTGTCGAACAAGCCGGACGACCTCCGCTACGGCACCGCTGGCCGCGCCGTGCCCGGCTACGAGCTGCGGCTGCTCGACGAGCAGGGCCGCGAGGTTGCGGACAACGAGGTGGGCGAGCTGTTCGTCAAAGGGCCATCGGCCGCCGACGGCTACTGGAACCAGCGCGAGAAGAGCCGCAACACCTTCGGCGGCGCTTGGACGCGCACCGGCGACAAGTTCGTGCGCGACCGCGACGGCCGCTACACCTACTGCGGCCGGGCCGACGACATGTTCAAGGTCTCGGGCGTGTGGGTCTCGCCGTTCGAGGTCGAAAGCGCACTCATCAGCCATCCCGCAATCCTCGAGGCCGCCGTCATCCCACACGCCGACGCCGACGGTCTGCTCAAGCCGAAGGCCTACATCGTGCTCAAAGGCGCGCAGGCGCGCGAGGGTCTCGACGAAGCCTTGCGCGAGCACGTGAAGACGACGGTCGGCCCATGGAAATATCCGCGCTGGATCGAAGTGCTCGACAGCCTGCCGAAGACGGCGACCGGCAAGATCCAACGCTTCAAGCTGCGCGAGATGGACGCGCAGGGGAAGTAACGCACGGCCTCTCGCTCCCCTCCCCTTTGTGGTCCCTTTGTGGGAAGGGGGTGGGGGGTGGGGGTCGCGCCGTAGCGTGATGCGGCGGCATTTTCCCCCGCTGCTACCCCCCAACCCTCAGCCACAAGGGGGAGCGCTGGCGCAGTGCCCCTGGCTTCAAGGCGGTCGTTGCATGCTATCCCCCTCCGGCTTCCTCACTCTCGGCGACACAGCGCTCGAGTATCGCGTCGCCGGCGACACGGCGTCGCCGCCCTCCATCGTCATGCTGCACGAAGGCCTCGGCTCGGCAGCGCTGTGGGGCGACTTCCCCGACAGGCTCGCCGCTGCGACCGGCGTCACCGTGTTCGCGTATTCGCGCGCCGGCTACGGCGCGTCGAGCAGCATCACCCTGCCGCGGCCGCTCACCTACATGCATGAGGAGGCGCAAAGCGTCCTCCCTCCCCTGCTCGACGCAATCGGTTTTCGCCGTGGCCTCTTGCTCGGCCACTCCGACGGCGCCTCGATCGCGGCGATTTTTGCGGGGAGCGTCCAGGATCACCGCGTGCGCGGGCTCGTGCTGATCGCGCCGCACTTCGTGGTCGAGGACGTCGGCCTCGCGGCGATCCGCGCCGCCAAGGCGGCTTACGAGCAAGCCGACCTCAAGCCCCGCCTCGCGCGCTGGCACAATCACGTCGATGCTGCCTTCTACGGCTGGAACGGCGCCTGGCTCGATCCGGGATTTCGCGCGTGGGACATCACCGATGCGCTCGCCCACATCCGCGTGCCGGTGCAGATCGTGCAGGGCAAAAGCGATCAGTACGGCACCCTGCGGCAAATCGAGATCGCGCAGGCGGAATGTTATTGCCCGGTCGAGGCCGCCGTGATCGCGCGCGCCGGGCACACGCCGCAGCGCGAGCGGCCCGAGGAGACGCTCGACGTCATCGCGGGATTCGCCAATCGAATCCTGAAGATGCACGACGAAGGCGAAAGGGCTGGCGCGACATGAGGAGGAATGCAGAAAAGTGCATGATTTTCCTTTCATGGCCTAGGATGCGAATTGTCAATGCATTATAATTCATCCTACTCAGCCCCCGAGGAGCGCCATGGCGGGTGACGAACGCAGGCTCGCGAACGGCGGCAAGCGCATCGATTTTGCGACCGAGCCGGCGCGCTACCGGCACTGGAAGCTCGCAATCGACGGCACGGTCGCGACCCTCACGCTCGACGTCGATGAGAAGGGCGGCCTCTTCGAGGGCTACGACCTCAAGCTCAATTCCTACGATCTCGGCGTCGACATCGAGCTTGCCGACGCCTATGAGCGCCTGCGCTTCGAGCATCCGGCCGTGCGCGTGGTGCTGCTGCGCTCGGGCAAACCGCGCGTCTTCTGTGCCGGCGCCAACATCCGCATGCTCGCGGGCGCGACCCACGCCCACAAGGTCAACTTCTGCAAGTTCACCAACGAGACGCGCAACGCGATCGAAGACGCGAGCGCGCATGCGCATCTCGCGACCATTTGCGTCATCAACGGCACTGCGGCGGGCGGCGGCTACGAGCTCGCGCTCGCGGCCGATCACATTATCCTGGTCGACGACGGCTCAGCCGCGGTCGCGCTGCCCGAGGTGCCGCTGCTCGCCGTGCTGCCCGGCACCGGCGGCCTCACGCGCGTCACCGACAAGCGCCGCGTGCGGCGCGACCTCGCCGATGCCTTCTGCACCACCGAGGAAGGCGTGAAAGGCAAGCGCGCCGTCGAGTGGCGGCTGGTCGACGAGATTGCGCCGAACACCAAGCTGGAGGCCGCGGTCGCCGAGCGGGTGCGCGCGTTCGCGCGTAAGTCCGACCGGCCGGCCGATGCGACCGGCATCGCGCTGACGCCGATCGCGCCCCGTGTCGCGGCGGACAGCCGCGCGTATCAGCATCTCTCGGTCGCGTTCGCGCGCGGCGCGCGGCTCGCGACGCTGACGCTGCGCGGCCCCGACGCGCCGCCGCCCGCGAATGTCGCCGAGATGACGGCGCAAGGCGCCGCGTTCTGGCCGCTCGCGCTCGCACGCGAGCTCGACGATGCGATCCTCGACATCCGCCTCAACGAGCCCGACGTCGCTGCGATCGTCTTCAAATCGGAAGGCGACGGCGCAACCGTGCTCGCCTATGACGAGTTGCTCGCGCTGGGCCGCGACCACTGGCTCGGGCGCGAGATCCGCCTCAAATGGAAGCGCGTGCTCAAGCGCATCGACCTCACGTCGCGCACGCTGGTCACTCTGGTCGAGCCCGGCTCGTGTTTTGCAGGCACGCTTGCCGAGCTCGTGCTCGCCGCCGATCGCTCCTACGGGCTGATCGGTGAGCGCGAAGGCGACAACCGCCCCCCCGCCGCGACCGCGCTGAGCGAGCTCAATTTCGACGCTTATCCGATGTCGAACGGCCTCACTCGGCTGCAGAGCCGCTTCCTCGGCACGGAGGCGCCGCTCGACCGCGCCTACGCGACGATCGGCAAATCGCTCGAGGCCGACGCGGCCGAGGAGCTCGGCCTCGTCACCTTCGCGCGCGACGACATCGACTGGGAGGACGAGATCCGCATCTTCCTCGAGGAGCGCGCGAGCTTTTCCGCCGACGCGCTGACCGGCATGGAGGCCAACCTGCGATTCGCCGGTCCCGAGACGATGGAGTCGAAGATTTTTGCACGCCTCACCGCGTGGCAAAACTGGATCTTCCAGCGCCCGAACGCCATCGGCGAGGACGGCGCGTTGCGGAAGTATGGGACGGGACAGAAGCCGGCGTTCGATACGAAGAGGGTCTAACCACTGGCAAGGCGTCATGCCCGGGCTTGTCCCGGGCATCCACGGCTTGCCGCGCGAACAACGTAAGACGCGGATGGCCGGGACAAGCCCGGCCATGACGAGACCGAGGACGTACCGCCATGGACATCATCAACGTCGACTACCGGGAGACGATACCGAACAACGTGAATCTCACCGACGACCGCCGCGTGCTCCGCGCGCTCGAGGGCTGGCATCCGGGCTATCTGTCGTGGTGGCACGACATGGGACCGAGCGGTTTCCAGGAGTCGCTCGTCTATCTGCGCACCGCCTATTCGGTCGATCCGCGCGGCTGGGCCAAGTTCGACTATGTGCGCATGCCCGAGTATCGCTGGGGCATCCTGCTCGCGCCGCCGGAGGAGGATCGCAAGGTGCCGTTCGGCCAGCATTTTGGCGAGCCCGCCTGGCAGGAGGTGCCGGGCGAGCATCGCGCCATGCTGCGCCGCCTCGTCGTCATCCAGGGCGACACCGAACCGGCCTCGGTCGAGCAACAGCGCCACCTCGGCAAGACCGCGCCCTCGCTCTACGATATGCGCAACCTCTTCCAGGTCAACGTCGAGGAAGGCCGGCACCTGTGGGCCATGGTCTACCTGCTGCATAAATATTTCGGCCGCGACGGACGCGAGGAAGCGGACGAGCTCCTGCGCCGACGCTCGGGCTCGACCGACGCGCCGCGCATGCTCGGTGCCTTCAACGAGGCGACGCCGGACTGGCTCTCGTTCTTCATGTTCACCTATTTCACCGACCGCGACGGCAAGATGCAGCTGCACTCGCTCGCGCAGTCGGGCTTCGATCCGCTCTCACGCACCTGCCGCTTCATGCTGACCGAGGAAGCGCACCATATGTTCGTGGGCGAGACCGGCGTTGGCCGCATCATCCTGCGCACCTGCGAAGCCATGCGGGAGGCCGGGATCACCGATCCGTACGCGGTCGAGCGTGTCCGCGCGCTCGGCGTGATCGACCTGCCGACGCTGCAGAAGAAGCTCAATCTGCATTATTCACTCTCGCTCGATCTCTTCGGCTCCGAAGTTTCGACCAACGCCGCGAATGCTTACAACGCCGGCGTCAAAGGCCGTTACCAGGAGACCAAGATCGACGATGACCATCGGTTGGAGAATTCCACCTATCCGGTGCTCAAGCTCGTCGACGGCGCGATCAAGCGCGTCGACGAGCCGGCATTGACCGCGCTCAACATGCGGCTGCGCGACGACTACACCAACGACTGCGCCAAGGGCTTGCTGCGCTGGAACAAGATCATCGCCACGCACGGCATCGACTTTACGGTCGCGCTCCCGCATGTCGCCTTCCATCGCCAGATCGGCGAGTTCAAGGACGTGCAGGCGACGCCGCAAGGTGAGCTGGTCGACGCCACGGCGTGGACGAAGCGCAGAGGTGAGTGGCTGCCGTCGCGCGACGACGGCGAGTTCATCGCCTCGCTGATGACGCCGGTGAGCGAGCCCGGCCAGTTCGCCTCATGGATCGCCCCGCCCAAGGTCGGCATCGACAACAGACCCGGCGACTTCGAGTATGTGAAGATCGAGACCTAGACTAGGATTCGGTTCCTCATCGCCGGGAGCCTTTCGTTGTAAATAACAGGGGAAATACAAGGACGCGTACCGTGGACTGCCCCCTGCGGTGAGACACGAAACCAGACAGGAATGGGTGCAGTCGTGCCTGTGGGGGCCCCCCTTCGAGCCTGCAAAAAAAGCGAAAAAATACAATCGATCTAGAATGCGATTTCGACGCCAATTATAATACAAGCTCTTGTATGGGCGCGAGAAAAGCCACCGGCGCAGGAACAATGGCGAACCATGGAAAATACAATGCGCAGGGCGATCGAAACAACGAGATGCACCGCCACAGGTCGATTGCCCTCGCGGCAACAAAAAACCCGCCGCGAGCAGCGGCGGGCGACAGGCGCGGAAATCCGAGACTAGGATTTATGCCATCGCCGATTTGAGCCGCGAAGGCAAGCAAGAGCGCCCGTTATCCCGGCGCAGTTTAAATCCCCAAATACCTGTGTTGCACCTCGGGCGCGGCCGCAAGCTCCGCCGACGTGCCGCTCCACACCACCCGACCGCGCTCGATCAGGTAATGCCGATCCGCAATGCGCGTCAGCGCATCGACGTTCTTGTCGATCACCAGGATCGACTGGCCGCCGGCTTTGAGCCGCGTGAGGCATTGCCAGATCTCGTCGCGAATCAGCGGCGCGAGGCCCTCGGTCGCCTCGTCGAGAATGACGAGGCGCGGGTTGGTCATCAGCGCGCGGCCGATCGCCAGCATCTGCTGCTCGCCGCCGGAAAGCTGGCTGCCCATGCGGTCGAGGCGCTCGGCGAGACGCGGAAAGAGACCGCAGACCTTGTCGAGCGTCCAAGAATCGGTGCTCGACTCGGCCCGCGCATCGGCGCGCGCGCGGCGATCAGCGGCCGTCGCCACCAGGTTCTCGCGCGTCGTGAGGTTGCCGAAGATCTGCCGCCCCTCCGGCACGAGGCCGAGGCCGAGCTTCGCGACCCGATACGCCGGCAGCGCGCGGATATCGGCGCCCGCGAAACGGATCGCGCCGGCGCGCGCCGGCGTCAACCCCATGATCGAGCGCACCGTCGTGGTCTTGCCCATGCCGTTGCGACCCATCAGCGTCACCATCTCGCCGGCCGCGATCTTGAGCGAGAGGCCGAACAGGACCTGGCTGCGGCCGTAGCAGGTCTCGATGCCGTCGACGTCGAGGAGAACTGTCATCGTCGGCCTCCCCCCGTCGCGCTCGAGCCGAGATAGGCCTTGCGCACCTCGCTATCGGCGCGGATCGCGTCGGGCACGTCCGACGCGATGACA
Source organism: Xanthobacteraceae bacterium (assembly GCA_036491235.1). Lineage (GTDB taxonomy): Bacteria > Pseudomonadota > Alphaproteobacteria > Rhizobiales > Xanthobacteraceae > JAVDCA01. The sequence goes on from DASXCK010000170.1 coordinate 26,693, forward strand.
CGGCCGTAGGAGAGCACCGTGATGCGGTCGGCGAGCGCGAACACCGCCTCCATGTCGTGCTCGATCAGAAGAATGCCGAGGCTGCCTTTGAGGCCGCGCAGCATCGTCACGACCCGCGCGGACTCTTCCGGTCCGAGTCCCGCCATCGGCTCGTCGAGCAGCAGGAGCCGCGGCTTTGACGCGAGCGCCATGGCCAGTTCGAGAAGGCGGTGCTCGCCATGGCTCAGTTCGGATGCGATCACGTCCGCCCGCCCGTCGAGCCCGACGTTGGCAAGCGCCGCACGCGCGGGATCGCGCAGCGCCGGATCGCGCCGCGCGTCGCGCCAGAAGCGGAACGAGTGGCCCGTCTGCGCCTGCACGGCGAGCGCCACGTTGTCGAGTGCCGAAAAATCGAGGAACAGCGAGGTGATCTGGAACGAGCGCGCGAGTCCGCGCGCGGCGCGCTGGTCGGGGCGCAGCGCCGTGATGTCCTGCCCAGCGAAAAAGACGCGGCCTGCATCGGGCGCGATCTCGCCAGCGAGTTCGCCGATCAGCGTAGTCTTGCCGGCGCCATTCGGACCGATGACGGCGTGCAGCTCGCTGGACGCGACCGCGAGCGTGATGTCGTCCGACGCCGTGATTCCGCCGAACTGCTTGACGAGCCCCTCGATGCGCAAAAGCGGCTCAGCCACGGCTGAGCCTCGCCAGCACGCCATCGATGCCGCCACGGGCGAACAGAACGACGAGCAAAAAGAGCGGTCCCAGGATGATCGGCCAAAATTCGGTCAAGCGCGACAGCCCTTCCTCGAGCAGCAGCAACGTGACGGCGCCGATCACCGGGCCCATCGCGGTGCCCATGCCGCCGAGCACCGCCATGACGATGAGGTCGCCCGAGCGCGTCCAGTGCATGATGGCGGGGCTGATGAAATCGGTGTTGTTGGCGAGCAGCACGCCGGCAAGGCCGCACAAGGTCCCGGAGATGACGAAGCAGGTGAGCTTGTAGCGGAAGATCGGAAAGCCGATCGCGCGCATGCGCCGTTCGTTAGAGCGCACGCCCTGGATCACCAGGCCGAAACGCGAGTTGACCAGCCGCGAGACGAGAAAGACGGTGGCGAGCAGCAGCGCGAGGCAGAGATAGTAGAACTGCGTCTTGTTGCCGAGATCGACCGCGCCGCCGAAGGTGCTGCGATGATAGATCGTGAGACCGTCATCGCCGCCGTAGCGGTCGAGCCCGCTCGCGACGTAATAGGCCATCTGGGCGAACGCGAGCGTGATCATGATGAAGTAGACGCCGCGGGTGCGCAGGCTCAAGGCGCCGACGGCGAGCGCGAACAGGCCCGACACGACGAGGGCGAGCGGCCATTGCACGAAGCCGGAGCCGATGCCCTCCTTGGCGAGGATGCCGACCACGTAGCCGCCGAGGCCGAGGAAAGCGGCATGGCCGAAGCTCACCATGCCGCCGAAGCCCATCACCAGGTTGAGGCTCACGGCGGCGATCGCGAAGATCACGATGCGAGTGAACAGCGACAGCGCGAAGGTGTTGCCGGTGATCGCGCAGTAGACGGGCACCAGCGCGAGGATCGCGAGCAGCGCCGCGACCACGGCGTTGCGTGGCGTGACGCACGCCGTCATCGCCGCGACGCCGGAAAGAGGCCTTCCGGCCGGAAGACCAGCACCGCCGCCATCAGCATGTAGATCAGCATCGAGGAGAGTGCCGGCCCGAGCGTCTGCGCGGCGTTCTCGCTCAACATCGTGCGCAGCATGTCGGGCAAAAAGGCGCGCCCGATCGTGTCGACGAGGCCGACGAAGACGGACGCCACGAAGGCGCCGCGGATCGAGCCGATGCCGCCGATGATGATGACCACGAAGGCGAGGATCAAAATGTTCTCGCCCATGCCGATCTGCACCGTGAGGATCGGCGCCTGCATCAGGCCCGCGAAGCCCGCGAGCGCGGCGCCGAGCCCGAAGACGAGCGTGTAGAGCAGCTTGATGTTGACGCCGAGCGCACCGACCATCTCGCGGTTCGACGCGCCGGCGCGGATCAGCATGCCGATGCGGGTGCGCATGATGAAGAGATAGAGCGCCACCGCGACCGCGAGCGTCACCAGGATGATCACCAGGCGATAGGCCGGATAGTAGATGCCCGGCAGCACCTGCACGGCCGTCAGCATCGCACCCGGCAGCGGCAGCGTCATGCCGGCCGGGCCCCAAACGAGGCGCACCAACTCGTTGAAGAACAGGATCAGCCCGAAGGTGCCGAGCACATGGTCGAGATGATCGCGGCCATAGAGCCGCCGCATCACCACCACCTCGATCGCCATGCCGACCAGGAGCGTCGCGGCGAGCGCCAACACCGCGCCGAGGATGAAGCTGCCCGTCCAGGCCGCAAACGTCGCCGCGAAGTAGGCGCCGATCATGTAGAGCGAGCCGTGCGCCAGGTTGACCAGGTCCATGATCCCGAAGACCAGCGTCAACCCGGCGGCGAGCAAAAACAGCAGCATCCCGAGCTGCACGCCATTGAGGCACTGCTCGATGAAAAGCGTCATGGCGCGCCGATCATGCCCGGCAGATCACTCGACAAGCAAACGGCGGCAGCGCGTTCGCGCCGCCGCCGCCGTAATGCAGCCGCGGATCACTTCATCGGACACTTGTCGTGGAAGTTATCCTGGTTGTCCTT
>DASXCK010000171.1:0-1811 GCA_036491235.1 Xanthobacteraceae bacterium
GTGCTGGGCGGCATGCGCTCGTTCTGGGGGCCGCTGATCGGCGCGGCCGTTTTCGTCGCGCTGCAAGACTATGTTTCCAGCCGCACCGAGAACTGGATGTCGGTGATCGGCCTCGTCTTCGTGCTCGTCGTCAGGTTCTTCCCGCGCGGCATCCTCGGGGTTTTCCGCGGCAAGGCGGCGGCATGAGCCTGCTCAGGGTCGACGACGTCTCCAAGCATTTCGGCAGCCTGATCGCCGTCGCCGGCGTTTCGCTGGCGATCGAACCCGGCGAACTGCGCGCGATCATCGGCCCGAACGGCGCGGGCAAGACGACGTTCTTCAATCTCATCAGCGGCTTTTTCGCGCCGACTTCGGGTGCGATCAAGCTCGGGGACGAGGACATCTCCGCACTTTCGCCGGAGGCGCGAGTCGCCAGGGGCATGGCGCGCACGTTTCAAATCACTGAAGTTTTCCCCGAACTCGGCGTCGCCGACAATCTTCGCATCGCGGTCGAGGTCGCCGCCGGCTACGGCCTGCGACCCTGGATCGGCCGCGTCGCGCGCCGGGAGGTAGATGATCGCGTTGCCGGTCTGCTGGGCCTAGCCGGTTTGACGGCCAAGCGCCATCTGCGCGTCGGGGCGCTTTCGCATGGCGACCAGCGTGCGACGGAAATCATGATGTCGCTCGCGCTGCGCCCGCGTCTTCTCATGCTCGACGAACCGACAGCGGGCATGGGGGACCAGGAAACTTTCGAGATCTCGCGTCTCATCCGCCGTCTGCACAGACAGGAGGGCCTGACGATCATGCTGATCGAGCATGACATGCGGGTCGTGTTCAATCTCGCCGACCGCATCATGGTGCTGGCCGAGGGCAAGGTTCTGGCGGAAGGCGCGCCGGAGGACATCGCTCGTAGCGAAGCGGTGCAAGCGGCCTATCTCGGCAAGGCGGCGGCATGATAGCGATTCGCGCCGAGGGGCTGCACACGTATTACGGCAAGAGTCACATTTTGCACGGGGTCTCGCTCGAGGTTCGGCAGGGGGAGATCGTCGCCTTGCTGGGCCGCAACGGTGCGGGAAAGACGACGACGTTGCGCAGCCTGATGGGGCTGACGCCGCCGCGCGAAGGCACGGTGCGACTGTTCGACGCCGACGTGACGGGCTTTCCACCCTACCGGATCGCCGCCGCCGGCGCCGGCTACGTGCCGGAGGGCCGCCGCGTCTTCGCCAACCTGACTGTCGAGGAAAACCTGAAGGTGCCGGTGGAGCGGCCGGGACCCTGGACGGTCGCGCGCATCTACGAGGCTTTCCCGCGCCTGGCGGAACGCAAGTCGAACAAGGGCAGCCAGTTGTCGGGCGGCGAGCAGGAGATGCTGTCCATTTCACGCGCCCTGCTGCTGAACCCGAAGCTGCTGATGCTCGACGAGCCCAGCCAAGGCCTGGCGCCGCTCATCGTCGAGAGCGTGTTCCGGATCATCGGCGCCGCACGCAAGGAGGGCGTTTCGGTGCTGCTGGTCGAGCAGAACGTCCGCGCCGCAGTGGAGATCGCGGACCGCGCCTATGTGCTCGACGACGGTAGAGTGGTCTACGAAGGCGACGCCGCAGAATTTGGACGCGACGAGAAACGCGTGCGCGAACTCGCCGGCGCCAGCGCCGAGAAGTGGGACATAGACGGGGCGGCGTGACTCAGAATATCTTCGTCGCGGCGTCGCCCAAGCCAGCCTCGATCTCGGCGCGTTCGCTAGGCGGCAGGCGCGCCTCGAGCCGACGGATCACCTGGATGAGCTCCGAAACCTCGGTCTCCCGCAGAAGATCGAGCTTCTGGTGCAGGAGTTC
>DASXCK010000172.1:0-10699 GCA_036491235.1 Xanthobacteraceae bacterium
AGGTCACCACGATCGAAGGTCTTTCGGCCGACTCGTCGCACCCGGTGCAGAAAGCGTGGCTCGCCGAGAAAGTACCGCAATGCGGCTACTGTCAGTCCGGCCAGATCATGAGCGCCGCCGATCTGCTGGCGCAAAATCCACGGCCCGACCGCGCGCAGATCGTAGAGCACATGAGCACCAATATCTGTCGCTGCGGCACCTATCCGCGCATTGTCCGTGCCATCGAGCGCGCCGCGAAGGAGGCCTGACAATGACAATCGCAATCCGCAATACCGATGTCAGCCGCCGCCATTTCATGGTCGGCGCCGCCGGCATGACTTTCGCGGTCGCGTCCGGCCTGCACGCGGGCGCCGCCGCCCGCGCCGACGTTGCGATCAACCCGTGGGTGACGATCGCAACCGACGGCACGGTGTCGATCATGTCGCCGGCCGCCGAGATGGGGCAGGGGTCGCTGACCTCGCTGCCGCTCATCCTCGCCGAGGAGCTCGACGCCGATTGGGACAAGGTCAAGGTCGTGGTCGCGCCGCCGAACGACGACCTCTACAAGAATCCGGGCTTTGGCTACATGTACACGGCCGGCAGCAACGCGGTGACGTCGTACTTCAAGCCGCTGCGCATGTTCGGCGCGCAGGTGCGCAAGGTGCTGCTGGCGAACGCCGCAACCCACCTGGGCGTCCCGGTCGGCGAGCTGACCACGGGCCCGAGCGTGGTCATCCACGAGAAGTCCGGCCGCAAGCTCTCGTATGGCGAGATCGCGGCTTTCGCCGAGGTCCCCGCCAAGGCGCCCGACGTGGCGGAGAGCGAGCTCAAGAGCGCAGACAAATTCCGCCTGATCGGCCACGACGTGATGCGCGTCGAACTGCCCAGCAAGGTCAACGGCACGGCCCAGTACTCGATCGACGTGCAGGTGCCCGGCATGCTGTACGGCGCGATCCTGCGGGCTCCGGTCGAGGGCGCGGGGCCGGACAAGATCGACGACGCCAAGGCAAAGGCGATCGACGGCGTGATGCAGATCGTGCCGCTGCCCTATGGGGTCGGCGTGATCGCCAAGACGCCATGGGCCGCGTTCAACGCCAAGGACGCGCTCAAGGTCGCCTGGACCCACACCGGCAAGGCCTGGGGCTTCAACACCGAGCAGGCGCTGCCCGAGTTCGCCAAGGCGGCACGGGATCTCTCGCAACCGACGAAGCTGTGGGGCAAGGCGGGTGATGCGATCGCTGCGATGCAGACCGCCGCGACCGTGGTCGAGGCGGATTATCGCAACGACCTCGTCTACCACGCCCAGATGGAGCCGTTGAACGCGGTCGCCTCGGTATCGGCGGACGGCGCCTCGTGCGAATTGTGGTGCGGCGTGCAGTCGAAGACCATCGCGGTGACGGTTGCGGCGACCGCGCTGAAAATACCCCCCGCCAAGATCATCTACCACGACATGCTGATCGGCGGCGGCTTTGGCCGGCGCGGGCATCGCGACGAGGAATACGTGCACGACGCCGTGGTGATGTCGAATGCGGTGAAGAAGCCCGTCAAGGTGATGTGGTCCCGCGAGGACGACATCCACAATGGGCGCTTCAACCCGCTGTCGGCGCACTACCTGCGCGCCGGCTTCGACGCCGACGGCAAGGTGATCGCCTTCCATCACCGCAAGGCCTGTGACGAGGTCACTGCGTTCCAGGATCCGGTGCGTTTCGAGCGGCTGAAGGGCCGCGACGGCATCGCGTATGTCGGCGTCGACGCGCCGTATTACGGGATTCCGAACCGGCTCGGCGAGGCGGTGCCGCGCGACACCGGATTGCGCACGTCGAGTCTGCGCGGGATCGCGTATCTGACCAACATCTTCGCGATCGAGTCGTTCATGGACGAGCTCGCGCGCAAGCGCGGCACCGACCCGGCAAAATTCCGCCACGACCTGGTCAAGTCGACCCCGCGCGCTGCCGCCATCATCGACAAGGTGGCGAGCATGGCGGACTGGGGCAAGAAGCGGGAGAACAGCGCGCTCGGGTTCGCCTACATGAACTACTCGGGCACGCAAATCGCACTCGCCGCCGAAGTGACGATCGACCGCAAGACCGGGGCGATCCGGGTGCCGAACGTCTGGACGGCACTCGACCCCGGCATCAACGTTCAGCCCAACACGATTCGTGCGCAGACGGAGAGCAGCGTCGTGTACGGGCTGGGCTTCGCGCTGTTCGAACGCATCACGACCGACGATGGCGCGGTCGAGCAGTCGGGCTTCTATGACTATCACGTGCCCCGCATCAACGAGATCCCGGAGATCCATATCGAGCTCGTCGCGAGCAACAACCATCCGACCGGCGTCGGCCAGATGGCGACGCCGCTGGTCGCACCCGCGATCGCGAATGCGGTGCACGAGCTGACCGGCGTGCGCCTTCGGCAGACGCCGATGACGCCGGAGCGGGTCAAGAAGGCGCTGGGGTGAAGGCAAGCAGGTACGTCATCGGGACGACGCAATCGCCCGTCTACACGGGCGATGACGGAATGATGGTCGCCCGATGATTCGCCTGTGGAAAGCGTTGATCAACTCGATCAACGGCCTCAATTGGGCCTTGCGGCACGAGGCCGCCGTGCAGGAGGAGGCGATCGCGTTCGCGATCGGCCTGCCGGCGAGCTTCTTCGTCGCCGCGAGCGTCCCATGGTGGCTCGCGCTCGTGGGCTCGCTGCTGATGTTGATGGTGGTCGAGCTGCTCAACACGGCGGTGGAGAAGCTCTCCGACCACGTTACGCCGGAGCACAGCCAGGCCATCAAGGTCGTGAAGGACCTCGGCTCGGCCGCCGTCATGCTCACGCTGACGGCGGCGCTTTTGATCTGGGCATGTGCGATCGCGGCGCGGTTCTGGTGAGGAGCCGCGAGTAGTGCGCGTGGCGCGTAGGATGGTTGAGCGCAGCGAGACCCATCCTACGATTTTCGTCTCGGAGCTACCGCAATTCCTTGCGCAGGATCTTGCCGATATTGCTCTTCGGCAGCGTTTCGCGGAACTCGATCACGCGCGGCACCTTGTAGCCGGTCAGGTTCTCGCGGCAGTAGGCGCGCAGGGTCTCCTCGGTCAATTCCGGATCGCGTCGTACCACGAACAGCTTGACGAGCTGGCCGGTGCGCTCGTCGGGCACGCCGATCACGGCGGCTTCCAGCACGCCCGGATGCTGCGCGACCACGTCCTCGACCTCGTTCGGGAAGACCTTGAAGCCCGAGACGATGATCATGTCCTTCTTGCGATCGAGCAGCTTGACGAACCCTTGCGCGTCGATCGTGCCGATATCCCCGGTCTTGAGCCAACCGTCGGCAGTCAGCACCTTGCGCGTCTCGTCCGGACGGTCCCAATAGCCCTGCATCACCTGCGGGCCGCGCACCCACACCTCGCCCATCTCGTTTGTCGCGACCGGCTCGCCGTGATCGTCGCGGATCGAGACCTCGGTTCCCGGCACCGGCAGCCCGACTGTGCCGATATGGGGCTCGGCGAGCGGATTGATGCACACGACCGGCGAGCCTTCGGTCAGGCCGTAGCCCTCGACCAGGCCCGTACCCGTGATGGCGCGCCAGCGCTCCGCCACGGCACTTTGCACGGCCGCACCGCCGCCGATCGCGATCTTGAGCGCCGAAAAATCCAGCGCTGCGAATTCCGGCGAATGGACGAGCGCATTGAACAAGGTGTTCACGCCCGACATGGCGGTGACCTGGGCGCGCCGCATCGTCGCGACCAGCCGGCTGATGTCGCGCGGATCGGGCACCAGGACGCTCATGCCGCCGAACGACGCGAAGGTGAGCATGTTCGCGGTGAGCGAGAAGATATGATAGAGCGGCAGCGGCGTGAGCACGCGCTCGACGCCCGGCCGCGCGTCCGTGCTGATCCAGGCCGCGCATTGCAGCGTGTTGGCGACGAGATTGCGGTGCGACAGCATCGCGCCCTTCGCGACCCCGGTCGTGCCGCCGGTGTACTGCAGGAGCGCGGGCGCCGCCGGGACGGCGGCAGGGTCCGGCAAGGGCCGCGACGGCGGATGGCTGCAGGCATCCTGCAGCATGGTGAAGCGCTCGAACTGCCATGTCGGCACGGCGTGGCGCAACCATGTGTTGGCGAAGTTGAAGGCCCAGCGCTTGAGCGGCGACACGAGATCGCCGAGCCGCGCCACCACGACATGCTCGACGCGCGTCTCGTGGATCACGCCCTCGAGCTTGTGGGCGAAATTCTCCATGATCACGATCGTGGTCGCGCCGCAGTCGATGAGCTGGTGGGCGAGCTCGCGCGGCGTGTAGAGCGGATTGAAGCTCACGACGGTGAGCCCGGCGCGCAGCGCACCGAGAAAGGCAACCGGGTAGGCGAGCACGTTCGGCAGCATGATGGCGAGCCGGTCGCCCGGTCGGCGTCCCAGCCGTTCGATCAAAAAGCCCGCGAAGGCCGCGCTCGTGCGCTCCCACTCGGCATAGCCCAGGGTGCCGCCGAGGAAATCGAAGGCGGGTTGCTCGGCATATTTGGCGCAGGACGCGAGCAGGAGCGCGTGCAGGGATGGGAAAGCGTCCGGATCGATCGTCGAGGGCACGCCGGGCGGATAGGAGGCGCGACAGGACGCGGCGCTCACGGGCGCGTCTACTGATTCAGGCTGGGACATCGGGAATGCACTTACGAAGGGTCTTTCGGCAGCCGCAACCGCATCTATGCGATTCCTGCTCGCCGAAATCTACCGCGGAAGGCGTGCTGCGGACACAAATAACCCCGGTGGGGACGCACCGGGGTTATTCTTCCACCGGACGTTTGGGGAGGGGGGCATGGGGGCACGTCCGGCTTCGACAGTCATGTATGGCGGCCGGGCGGTTTTGCCAGGGTGGTACCGGCGGGAGACGCCGGATCACCTCATCGTGAAGAAGGGCCGGCACCCATGTCGCGCAGCTCATAGATGGCAAGTGCGACGACCAGGACGCCCACGACGACGAAGTTCCAGCGCGCCGCCGTGCTCACGATGCCGAGCACCCAGGGCGAAATCGCGAGCCAGGCGCCGGCCGCGATGTTGATCCACTCCTCCCAATCGCGGAAGACCGACAGCTCGACTACCTCGGCGACGAGGATCAGCGCGCCGATGATAACGGCGTTCTCGATTGCCCGGGTTTCCAGGTTGAACAGGAGGATCCACGGCGAGAGCACGAGCCAGATGCCGAGAATCCAGCTGCTCCAGTCCCCCCATTGCTTGGGAAACGAGAAGACTGATTGCGCCATGCGATTCTCCGCGGTCCGGTCTTGGATGGTTAGAGCGCAACCACCGGGCTTTCTCAATGCTGGGAAAAAGCTGTGCGGCTCGCCCCCATGAATCGCTACCAAATTACCGCAGGATCGTTTGCGGCCGACCGGCGTTGGTTCTTTATCCCCACCGCGCCCGGCGCTCGCTCGCGCGCCCGGCGCTTTGTTCCCCGAGGGAGGCCTCACTCATGACTGCAGAAAAAGGCGCCGCGCGTTCCGCACAAGTCGACGTCAACACCGCGACCGTTGATCAGCTCAAGGCCGTGCGGGGCCTCGGCAAGGCGCGCGCTCTCGAAATCGTCCGCTATCGCGGCAAGCACGGGCCATTCAAGAACCTCGCCGATCTGGCGAACGTGCCGCATATGGGCGACATGCCGTGGGGCGAGCTCGACCAGGTGAAGACGCATCTGTCGCTGCACATCGAGGGCGAGGAGGCGCCGTCGATCACGCCCGAGAAGGTCGACGTGAACCACGCGAACATCGAGGAATTGCGCGGCGTCGAAGGTATCGGTGCCGACCGCGCACAGGAGATTGTCGCTTACCGTGAAAAACAGGGTAAGATCCACAACGTCAACGAACTCGACGCACTCCCGCACTTCAAGGACGAGCCGGAGGGCCAGCGAGCGCCGATCAAGGCGCGGCTGCGGGTCTAGGGAGGATCCAGGCGCGACCGTGAACCAATCGGCTAGTGACGGGGTTGACTAGGCGCGCGTGGCCCCCACGGCAGACCGCCGCACGAAGCGCCCGCGCAACATGGAGGTTCGCCATGTGGCTGCGCGACTTCTGGCTCGAGACGGTTGCCACCTGCGTGACCGCGGGGATGCTCGTTTTCCTCTACACGGTGCTCGCCGGATATGCGGCGGGGCCTGCCGCCGGCACTTACCAGGCATCAGTCGTCGCTACGCCGGCGCCGCAGCAGCGACTTGCGGATTCGGTAACGCGGTGAGGCCCTCGCCGAGAAGTCGGTACATACGGGAAGAGCATGATTGTGGACTTCAACGCGCGCGCGTTCATGTCCCGCTAGTTTTGTGCCGCCAACCAGAAATTCGCACGCAGAACAGCGGTCCATCTCGCACACCTTCGTCGCCGCGGCGCCTCTTCCCGCCGCCCCGATCCGAGCCTATCGTCCGCGCCGTCGGCCGTCGTCGGTCAGGGGCGCTGCATGGAACTGTCGTATACGCAGAACTTGGAGGACTACCATCTGTGGCTCGCGTTCGCGGGCCAGGCGACCGGCACCTACATCGACGTCGGCGGCGGCCATCCGGTCGCCGACAATGTTTCGTTCTGGTTCTACGAGCGCGGCTGGAACGGCATCGTGGTCGAGCCGCAGCCCGAGCTTGCGGCACTCTACAAGCATCTGCGTCCGCGCGACCGCGTGGTGCGCGGCCTTGTCGGGCGAGCGAGCGGCGAGATCGATTTCTACCATGTCGACCGGCTGCACGGCTTTTCCACCACAGTGCGTGAGCATGCCGAGAAGGCCAAGCAGTTCGGCGTCAGCTATGCGACCATTCGCATGCCCGTCATGACGCTTGCCGAGCTGTGCGCGACGCATCATCTCGCCACGGTCGATTTCCTCAAGGTCGACGTCGAGGGCGGCGAGGCCGACGTCCTGCTCGGCAACGACTGGACGCGTTTCCGCCCCAAGGTGATCGTGATCGAGGCAATTGCGCCCGGTTCGAACGAGCCCGCCTGGGAGGCATGGGAGCCATTTCTACTGGCGCAGGGCTATCGCTTCACATTGTTCGACACGCTCAACCGTTTCTATGTTGCGCAGGAGCATCCCGACATCCTGGCGCGTGCCCCGCGCGAGCGCGCGTCGTGGGACTCGGCCCGCCACATGTACGAGATCGGCCGCGCGCCCGAGAATACCCTGCACCCCGATCACGCGCTCGCGCGCGATCTTGCGCGCGGCTTGTGGGCGAGCCTGCCGGATCTCGAGCCCGAGCTGATCGAGACGCTGCTGGTCCGCGCGCGCCGCATCGGCGATCCGGACGAGCAGGCTGCGCTCGCCGCAAACGTGCGGAGCGAAGCGTTCCGCCTCTCCCTCGGACGCATCGCTTGCGGCTATGACGGCGGTCAGATCGTCGACGAGTGACGCCGCGCGGCGTTCGGGCCGCCGGATCATGATTTGACGTAGACGGCTTTTTCGGTCGCGACGAAGTCGACGCGACCCTCGACGAATGCCCTGGCGCATTCCTCGGGGCGATTGACGATCGGCTCCTCGTGCACGTTGAAGCTCGTATTGATCAGCACCGGCAGTCCGGTCTCGTCACGGAACCGGCGCAGGATTCCGCCAAACAGCGGATTGTCGGCCTCGCGCACGATCTGCGGGCGCGCGGTGCCGTCGACGTGCACGACCGCCGGTATCCGTTCGCGCCATTCGGGACGCACGCCGCACGTGACGGTCATGAAACGGGCCGCATAGCGGTTGACGTCGGTGATCTCGAATACGCGCTCGGCGTCTTCCTCCAGCACATAGGGTGCGAACGGCATGAATTCCGAGCGGCTCAGCCGTACATTGAGCCGGTCGTTGATCGCCGCATCGGTCGGGCTCGCGATGATCGAGCGTGCGCCGAGCGCGCGCGGGCCGAATTCCATGCGCCCCGTATAGACGGCGCCCGCCTGGCCGGCCTTGACGAGATCGGTCGCGACCCTGATGGGGTCGCCGGGCAGTCGCATCGCACCGGGGGCCGCGGACATGGTTTCATCGATGCCGGCGCCAAAGTCGCGACCGAGATAGACATTCTCCAGGCGCCGGCGCTGCCCGAGCCAGGTCGCGATACCGTCCTGTTTGAGCAGGAACGAGAGCGCCGCACCGACCGGAAGACCCTCGTCGCCCATGGCGGGAAAAACGAACACCTCGTCAAGCGGCAACGATTCGGCGATGAGCCGATTGAGACGCACATTGGCGAACAGCCCGCCGGCCATTGCGACGCGCCGCGATTTTGAGCGCGCAAGCCAGAACTTGAGCGAGCGGATGGTAAAATCCTCGATCACTGCCTGGATCGAGGCCGCGATGGTCTCGCGCGAATGTCCCTTGCATTGATCGATCACGGTGTCGCGCAACTGGGGCCAGCTGCGGAACGTCGTCGTGACATGGCCGTCCTCGCCCAGCCGAAAGAGCCGCGCCAGCGGCTCGGCGATCTCGGGTTTTCCGTAGGCCGCGAGCCCGGTGAGCTTGCCCTCGTGGCGCAGGTTGCGGAATCCGCACGCGATGGTCGCGGCGCCATACGCATTGGCGAGGCCGCTCTCGGGCACGAAGCTCAGAAACTGGCGATCGTCGCCCCAAAAGCATTCGAGTTTCCCGTCCCTGAGCGCACGCATGCTGTAGCTGACATTGTCGCCGATGCCGTCGGACGTGTAGACGAGCGCATCGTCCCAGTCGGTGTAGAACAGCGCCGCGAGCGCGTGCGACTCATGGTGGTTGGCGATGTGCAGCTTCACGTCGGCGCGGAAGGCATTCTCCCGCAAGAATCGATCGGTGCGAAAGAGCGACAGCGTGTCGGCGGTGCCGAGCCGGCGGGAAACCGTGCCGATATCACGGTACGTCCGCTCGCGCTCGCGCCAGCGCGCGATCGTGTAGCCGATGTCGCGCAACAGCGGGAAGCGATAGTAGTGCGTCGGCAAATAGCCGCGCGTCATCGCAATCGCGTCGACGGCATCGCGCGACCAGCCGGTAATGCGCAGCACCTCGTCGATGGCGAGCCACGGGATCGCGTCGCCCCAACCCTTGACGCGATTGAGCCGCTCCTCGGATACGGCGGCGATAAGCCGGTATCCGTCGAAGACCGCGGCCGAGGCCTCGTGTACACCGGGCTGGAATGCGAGGATCTTCATGACAATCAATGTGAGGACTATCGGTCACCTACCATTTGTGTGCGCCGCGGCATAGTCCAGCAACGGTGTCCGGATTTTTGGCGCATGCCGATGCGCGCGAAGGCGATGGGATAGCTGGCTCGCCCGAACTTGCCACCGCGGCATGAGGCACTGGAGCACAAGCTTCCCGGCGAACTTGGGCGCGGGGCCGGTCGTCCACCTCTTGAAACACTCACAAGCCCCTGATACGCCACGCCGAACGAGCGCGTAGCTCAGCTGGTAGAGCACCTGACTTTTAATCAGGTGGTCCTGGGTTCGAGTCCCAGCGCGCTCACCAGTAAACGGCTGTCCGGCGCGGATACGTGGTGCCTGTCGGCCCTGCGCCGCGGCTTCGCCAAATACCCTCGGTCTGCTAGCCTGTGGTGACCGCCCCCTCGTCGGGACACGCCAGGAGAGAACCGAAATGCCCATCGTCAATCGCCTGTCCGACCTGCATGCCGAGATCACGGAATGGCGGCGCGACATCCATGCGCATCCCGAGCTCAAATACGAGGTGCATCGCACGGCCGCGACCGTCGCCGACAAGCTCAAAGCGTTCGGCTGCGACGAGGTGGTCACCGGGATCGGCCGCACCGGCGTGGTCGGCGTGATCCGCGGCCACAGGCAGGGCGGGGGCAGTCGCAAGGTGATCGGGCTGCGCGCCGACATGGACGCGCTGCCCATCGAGGAAGCGACCAACGTTGCCTACAAGTCGACGGTTCCGGGGAAGATGCACGCCTGCGGCCATGACGGCCACACCGCCATGCTGCTCGGCGCCGCGAAGTATCTCTCCGAGACGCGCAATTTTGCCGGCACCGCGGTGATGATCTTCCAGCCCGCCGAGGAGGGCGGCGCCGGCGCCAAGGCGATGCTCGACGACGGGCTGATGGATCGCTTCGGCATCGAGGAGGTCTATGGCATGCACAATCATCCCGGCATGCCGATCGGCGCCTTTGCGATCCGCCCCGGCCCCGCGATGGCGTCGGCCGACGCCATCGTGATCGACATCGAGGGCAAGGGCAGCCACGCCGCGAAGCCGCAGCTGTCGATCGACTCGGTGCTGGTCGGGTCGCAGATCGTCAATGCGGTGCAATCGATCGTCTCGCGCAATGTCGATCCGCTGCATGCGGCGGTCGTGTCGATCTGCATGTTCCATGCGGGGCACGCCGAGAACGTGCTGCCGCAGACCGCGCAGCTGCAGGGCACCGTCCGCGCCATGCGGCCGGATGTACGCGCGCTCCTGGAGAAGCGCCTGCACGAGGTGGTGGAAGGCACCGCGCGGCTCTACGGCGCCACCGCCAAGCTCACGTACAACCACGGCTATCCGGTGCTGGAGAACCACGAGCGGCAGGTCGACTTCGCCGCCGCGGTCGCGGGCGAGATCGTCGGCGGCGAGCGGGTCAACACGGACGCGCCGCCCGTAATGGGCGCCGAGGACTTTTCCTACATGCTGCAGGCGCGGCCCGGGGCTTTCATCTTCATGGGCAACGGCGATACCGCCGGCCTGCATCATCCGGCTTACGACTTCAATGACGAGGCCATTCCGGTCGGCACGTCCTACTGGGCGCGCCTGGTCGAGACCGCGATGCCGGGGTGAACGG
>DASXCK010000173.1:0-5065 GCA_036491235.1 Xanthobacteraceae bacterium
CACCGCCCGCGCCCTGCCGGTCGTCTGCCTGCCGGGTCTCGCGCGCACCACGGCGGATTTCGACCCGCTCGCTGCGACTCTCGCCGGGGATTTGGACCATCCGCGGCGCGTGCTCGCGCTCGACTACCGCGGCCGCGGGCTCTCCGATCACGACGCCGACCCCAGCCGCTACTCGATCCCGGTCGAGCTCGGCGATGTCGTCACGGTGCTCACCGCCCGCGCCGTCGAATCCGCCGTCTTCGTCGGCACCTCGCGCGGCGGCCTTATCGCGATGGCGCTGGCCACCGTTCGTCCGGCCGCAATCGCGGGCGTCGTGCTCAACGACATCGGGCCGGTGATCGAGCCGCAAGGGCTGATGCGCATCAAGAGCTATGTCGGCAAGCTGCCGCAGCCGGCCACTTTCGCGGAAGGCGCCGAAGCGCTTCGCCGCTTGTTCGGATCCCAGTTTCCGAGGCTTGGCGAAACCGACTGGCTCGCCTCGGCGCACCGCACGTGGCGCGAGCGTGAGGGGCGGCTGGCGCTGACCTACGACCCGCGCCTCGCGGAAGGACTTAGCGCCTTCTCGTTGGACCAGCCGCTGCCGACACTATGGCCGCAATTCGACGCCCTCGCGAACGTCCCCATGATGGTGATCCGCGGCACCAATTCCGACATCCTGTCGGCCGCGACGCTCGCGGCCATGCGGGCGCGCCGGCGCGCCACCACGGTGCTGGAAATTCCAGACCAGGGGCACGCGCCGCTGCTCGCCGAGCCCGACACGATCGCGCGCATCGTGGATTTCATCGCCGCATGCGACGAGGTGCAACACGCGGCTGGCGCGATATAGCGCGCCCGCTCAGCGCTTCTGCACGGCAAACTGATACATCCCGGTAAACAGGCGGGGCGACTCGACCTCGAGGTCGTGCCAACACGCGAGATCGAGCTTCGCGGGATCTTGCGGATGGCGCTGCGCATAGGCCGCAGCCACGCGCGCGTCGACCTCGAAGCCGAGAAACTGCAGGTCCTGCTCGGCCAGGAAGTCGGCAATCTGCGGAATCGTGACCTGATGCTCCTGGACGTGAAACAGGAGGTCGCGACATTCGCTCATGGCGTAACAATCGCCCAGACGCCATATCTCGCGGCCCGGCGTCCCTTCCGGAAGCGCGAGGATGGCCTGGCGAGCACCGCGTATGTCCTGCGCGGTCGCCCCATAGCCCTGCCCCGCAATGAAGGCGCGCGCCGCGTTGATCTCGGCGCGAGCGAGCCGGCTGTAGAGGCCCACCGCCATGACGCCGCCGGGCCGCAGCAGCGAGAGCAGGATGCGCCACCCCGCCCACGGGTCGGCGAGGTGGTGCAGCACGCCGCTCGCCTCGATGAGGTCGAAGCTGCGGCCGATCTCTCCGAGCCGGAGGATGTCGGCCTGCGCGTAGCGGATGGGCAGATCGAGCGCGCGCGTCTTGCGCTGCGCGTAGGCAAGACTGGCCGTACTGAGATCGATCGCCAGTATTTCCGCCGCGGAGATTTCCCCATACAGCTCGATCGCCTGGCGTCCGGTGCCGCAGCCCGCGATGAGTATCTCGGTTGCGCCCGATGCCGGCAGCGGGCGCAGCGGCGCGCGCGGAAACTTGGCGCGAAGATAGGCGTCGGCTGTCAGCGCCCGCACAGCCGGTGACGTCGCCGTCCAGCGTGGATAGGGATTTTGTTCGTACTGCTCGCGCACCATGCGCGAGACATCGTCATCAATCGGCGTCAACGCCGGAAGCGCGGCGCGGATCGCCTCCTCCTCGCGTGGCTCGAAAATCTGCTGGGCCACCAGCGCGGCAACCGGCGCGGGCCAGACGCGCATCGCCATGCCGTCCGATCCGGCGAACGAATGCAGCGGACGATAAGCCGCGACCACCGCAAGCCACAAAGTCGGAACATCGTCATCGGCATGCATCCGCGCCGCGATCCTGTCGGCGACGATCCCGAGCGTCTGCAGTTCCTCGCCGGTCTCGGCATACACGTATTCGTTGATGAAACAGTGCCGCGCGAGCGCACAGGCGAAATCGAGGATGTCGGGCATCGATTCGACTGCCGCGAACGTCAGCAGATCGCGCCGGGCAGCCGTGAGCACCCGCTCCAGCACGGGATCGCTGGTGCGGGCCGAAATCAGCAGATCGCGCAACAGGCCATCGCCCGCGAGCGCCGCGAGTTCCGGCGGCTCGATCACGAGCGGTCCGGCGGCGTCAGCCGCCCGCGCCACCAGCGACCGCAGGCCCGCGTTGCGCTTGACCAAGCCGATCGCAACCTGCTCGAGCGAGGCGGGCCGCGTCCAGCCGTGACGGAGCGCCGCGCCGACAAGATCGCGATGCGGTTCGGCGGCTGCGCTGTCCGGCAGCGCTCCGACATAGCGCGCGAACAGGTTTTGCGTCTCCACGGTCGCGCGCACCGCGACGGCGCGGGCCGCCACGGTCACCGCCTGCCCAACGTCCCCGGCGGTATAGAGCTGGCGCGCGAGATTGAGATAAGCGTCCACGTAGTCGGGCTTGAGCGCGATCGCCCGCTCGAGATGCGTGATGGCCTCCTCGCAACGGCCCAGCGCGAAGAGCGCGAGGCCGAGATTGTTGTGCGCTTCGACGAAATTCGGGCGGGCTTGCAGGGCCAGCCGATAGCGGGCCACGGCCGGCTCGGGCGCGTCGCCCGCCATCAGGAGGATGCCGAGATTGTTGTGCGCGTCGGCGTAGGTCGGCTGCAGCTCGAGGGCGCGCAGATAGGCGGCTTCGGCCTCGGCGTTCGAGCCGCCGTCCTTGAGAACGTTGCCGAGATTATTATGCGCCTCGGCGAAGTCCGGCTTACGCGCGATCGCGGCGCGGTAGTGCGCGGCCGCGTCGCCGAGCGCTCCGCGCAGGCCGAGCACGTTGGCGATGTTGTAATGGGCGAGCGCGGATTGCGGCTGCAGCGCGAGAACCTGCCGATAGCAGGCGAGCGCCTCGTCCATGTGTCCGCGGCGGACAAAGAGATTTCCCAGATTCATCTGCGCATCGGCGTAGTCGGGCTTGAGCGCGATCGCCTGTTGGTATTGCGGCAGCGCGTCGTCTTCGCGACCGAGTGCTTCCAGCGCAATCGCGAGGTTGTAATGGCCGTCCGGCATGCGCCGGTTGCGTCCCACCGCTTTGCCGATGAGATCGACGGCAAGCTGATGCCGGCCGGTCTGGATCGCGAGGATACCGAGATTGTGCAGGACGCCGGCATGGTTTGGATCTGCGGCCAGCACGCCACGATAGTAGCGTTCGGCCTCCATGAGCGCACCCGCCTCGTGACAGCGGATAGCGGTCGCCAGCAGCTCGTTGGGCGCACCCTGCTTGCGCGCGGCGCGGCGTTCCGACCGGTTCATGGCATCCGTCCGCTCGTTCGCGCGCCGGCTTGCCGCCGCTCATTGGTGTGCCGCGGATGACCCCGGGCTTGCCGAATCGTTTTCATGCCAGTCGCCATTGGGGCCCCGTAGAGGCTGGTCGATATTTCGACTCCCAAGATAACCGTTCGCCCACAATGAAAAACCCCCGGCAGCAAGCTGCCGGGGGCCTTGAGATCGTCCAGCCCTAGATCATGCGATCAGGGCAGGAAGTTTCTCTGGACGCGGAAGTAGACGCTGACCGTGTCCTGGTCGTCGATGTTGTAGGAGCCAGCCGGACGCGCGCCGTTCGTCGCCAACGTTGCGGTACCACGGAACGCCGTGTTCAGGTGTTCCCACACCACGTCGACGCCGATGTCGAGGTCCGGATGCGGATTCCACTGCGTCCGCGAACCAAGCTCCCACCAGGAGAAGTCCGGATTGCAGTTCGTGACGTTCGTCAGGGCCACGCCGGCCGGAGTTGCCACGAAACCGCCGACGCCGCCGGCACCGCAGATCATTTGAGCCGCCGTGCCGCTGTAGTCGACTTCCTCGTAGCCGCCATGGATCGAGGTGCGCCACTTCGGGTTCCAGAAGTGCTGGTAGAACCCGTTGATGCCCCACACCGTCGTCAACTCGACATCGCTGTTGCCGCCGATGTTGGTGAACACGCCGTCCGTGACCCAGCCGAAGCCGGCGCTCTGGCCAGCCGAATAGATCTGGAACGGACCGGTTGCGCGCGTCGCGTAACCCGCGGCGCCCTGCGAATAGACGGCCTGCATGCCGAACTGATCGCCCTTCATGCCGAGGACGTCGTTCAACGTGAAGCCGCCCGTCACCGCCCAGCCAAGCGCGTCGCCGGGATGGCCAAGCGTCTGGCAGAAGGCATTGACACCGCACGCATCGGTGGCTGCCGAGGGAGTGGTGTAGTAGCCGCCACTCGCATCGTGCAACGCTGCCGCGATCTGTGCGTAGCCCCAAGCCTGGTCGATGCGCAGCGCGCCGACCACGTCCGGGAATTTCCAGCCCTCGTTGTCGTACGACTCGGTGCCGAGACCGAACTGGCCCGGAGCCGCAAGGTTGACAACGCCGTGACCGCGCGCCGAGTTCTGGCCGAGGTTGTTGCCCTGCGAGGTCGAGCCGCCGTCTTCGAACGACAACGTGGCGGAGAGCCCGTTGCCGAACTGCGCCGTATACGCGATGCCCCATAAACCCAGCGCGCCGGTGTCGCCGGAGACGCGGGTGTTGAGGTACGAATACGGTGCCATCGAGTTGATGTCGAAGTACGACCGGATACGGCCCGCCGTCAGACCGGCGAACTGGATGAAGCCACGGTCGAAGTAGACCGCGTCATTGCCCGGCGCCGAGCCGTTGTTCGCGCTCGTCTGGAAGCCGCCCTCCAGGTACGACCGCAGAGTGCCGTACTCGGTCTGCGTCCGCAGATCGACCGTGATGGCAGCGCGGGTGCGCATCGACAGCTGGCTCGTGTCGGTCCGCGTAAAGCGGCCGGCTGCGGCTGCGTCGGTTGCGCCGAGGCCGATCGGTACACCGCCGTTACCGGCGTTCCACTCGACCTGCTCACGGACATACGAGCCGATCTTCAAGCACGTGTCCGTCCCCGGCACGTACCAGAAGCCAGCCCCATACAGACTGCAGACCCTCACGTATTCGACCGGCTTGGCCTTTACGGGAAGATCGGCGGCCTGCGCCCCC
>DASXCK010000174.1:0-15317 GCA_036491235.1 Xanthobacteraceae bacterium
ACCGTATCAGTCGCCGCATCCGCCGATCTGGATTCCCTCGCAAGGGTCGAGCAGCACCATCCGCTGGGCCGCGCAGATGCGCTACACCTACGCGCAGACGCTCTCGCCGATCGCCGTGGTGGCGCGCTTCTTCCAGATGTATCGCGACGAGGCCGAGAAGGCCGGCTATCAGGCTTCCGCCGACCAGCTCGCCTGGTCGAACACCATCTACGTCGCCGAGACCGACGAGAAGGCCCTGCGCGAGGCGCGCCCGCATCTCGACGCGCTCGCCAACCGCTTCCTCAAGATGCCGACCGAGATGCTGCTGCCGCCCGGCTACAGCAACATTGAATCGATCAAGCGCATCCGCGCCGCCAAGGTCACCGGCAAGCCGACCTCGGTCGACGACCTCGTCAAGAACGGCGTCGTCATCGTCGGCAGCCCGAACACCGTGCGCGAAAAGCTCGCCGCGTACCAGGACCTCGCCGGCTTCAACACGTCGCTGACCAAGACCCAGTTCGGCACGCTGCCCGACGACATGACGCGCGCCAACATGCAGGCGATCGCGCAGGAGATATTGCCGAACTTCCGCGATCGCATGCCGCAACGTTCCGAGCATGCGGCAGCTGAGTAGATCGCGTCATTGCGAGGCGCGCGTGGCGCGCCGAAGCAATCTCGATCGGCAGACGCATGAGCAAGTGAAGCGAGATTGCTTCGCTTCGCTCGCAATGACGAGGGAGAGGAACGCATATGCCTCTTGATCGCCGCCGCTTCCTCCATCTTGGCACCGTCGCCGCCACCGCCTCTGCGCTCCCCCTCCCCGCCCTCGCCCAATCCTGGCCGACGCGTCCCATCCGCTTCATCGTGCCGTTCCCGGCCGGCGGCAGCACCGACATCATCGCGCGCATCATGGCGCAGTGGCTGACCGTCCGGCTCGGCCAGGCCGTCGTCGTCGAGAACAAGCCGGGCGGCGGCACCAACATCGCGGTGCAGGCGGTGGTGAATGCGCCGCCGGACGGCTACACGCTGCTGTTCGCGGTGGTGACCGCCACGATCAACCCATCGCTCTACAAGTCGCTGCCGTTCGACTTCCAGCGCGACATCGTGCCGGTCGCGGGCCTCGCCGAGCTGCCGCTGGTGATGGAGGTCACGCCATCACTGCCGACCAAAACCGTCCCCGAATTCATCGCCTACGCCAAGGCCAATCCCGGCAAGATCAGCTTCGCGTCGTTCGGCGCGCGCACCATCAGCCACCTCGCAATCGAGCTGCTCAGGATCCAGACCGGCATCGACGTGCTGCACGTCCCCTATCAGGGCGGTGCCCCGATGGTGACCGACTTGCTCGCCGGCCGCGTCCAGGCCGGCGTCGACGCGCTGCCGAACTCGCTGCCGCACATCCGCGCCGGCAGCCTGCGCGCGCTCGCCGTCCTGTCGCCCAAGCGTACACCCGCGCTGCCGGACCTCCCCGCCATGGCCGACACCGTCCCGGGCTACGACGTGCGGACGTGGACAGGAGTTGGCGCGCCCAAGGGCACGCCCGAGGCGGTCGTCGAGCGCCTCGCGCGCGAGGTCAACGCAGGCCTTGCGGATGCGGGTGTACAGAAGCGTTTCGCCGAGGTCGGCGCCGTGCCGCTGCACTACACGCCAGACGAGATGCGGGACATGATCGGGCAGGACTTGAAGAAATGGGCGCGTATCGTGAAGCTTGCCGGCATCGAGCCGCAGTAGCGCCGCCTGCTCTAAAAGTGCGGCCGCGCCTTCGCGAAATCGGGCATCCTGCCCTGTCCTTGAGATGGCCACGAAGCCGAAAGACTGTTTGTCCTCCCAACCATTGGAGACCTCGATGCGCCTCAACCCGTATCTCACGTTCAAAGGCGATTGCGAAGCCGCCTTCAAGCTTTACGAGCGCGTCACCGGCGGCAAGATCACCGCCATGATGCGATTCGAAGGCTCCCCGATGGCTGCCGACGTGCCGCCCGAGTGGCGCAACAAGGTCATCCATGCCCGCCTGGAGATGGGACAGGACGCGCTCATGGGCTCGGATGCTTCGCCCCAGCACTACAAAGAGCCGCAAGGCTATTCGATCACGCTGCGCGTCGACACGCCCGAAGAGGCCGAGAAGGCCTTCAAGGACCTCTCGGACGGCGCGACGATCGGCATGGCGCTGGACAAGACCTTCTTCGCCAAGAAGTTCGGCATGCTGGTCGACAAATTCGGCACCCACTGGATGGTGATCTGCGAAAACGCGCATTGAGCTGACGGCCAGGAGGCGCTGCGCCTGCTCCCTCTCGCCCGCTTGCGGGGGAGAGGGAGAAGCCGCAAGGGCATGCATTCGCGGCTTCGCCCTCTGCGGCTTTCCCCGCAAGCGGGACAGGGAGATTACGCGAGTCGTAGGTAGCTTCGCTCACCATGCGTCGAATCCGCTAATCTGGCGCGGAATGTCTGATCCAATCATGGCAACCCGCGCGGCCCGCCTCGCGCATCTCGATGCGCAGCTCGCCCAAGCCCCCGACGCGATCTCCCCGCGCTACGAACGCGCGAGCCTGCTGCGCGAGGCCGGCCGCAGCGAGGACGCCAAGCGCGACTACCTCGAGCTCCTGCGCCGCGCCCCCACGCATTTCGGCGCGCTCAACGATTTCGGCGCCATGCTGCTCGCGACCGGCTATCGCGACGCCGCCCGCACCACGTTCGAGCAGGCGGTGCGCCACCACCCGGACCGGCCCGACGGCCGCGTCAATCTCGCCAACCTGCTGCTCCAGCTCGGCGAGCTGTTGCCGGCCCGCGCCCATTTCGAGGCAGCGCTGCGCCGCGATCCCGACCACGTGCACGCCCATCGCGGCCTCGGCAACCTCCTCGCCGAGCTCGGCCACACGGCCGGCGCCAAAGTGCATCGCGACCGCGGCTTCAAGGACCACGCCCTCACCACGCTCCCCTACTACGGCGACCGCGCGCCCGCGTGCGTGCTTCTCCTCGTCTCGGCGCTCGGCGGCAACATCCCGACCGCCGCGCTGCTCGACGCGCGCATGTTTCAGACCAGCGTGCTGGTCGCCGAATATGCCGACACGGTGGCCGCGCTTCCGCCGCACGACGTGGTCTTCAACGCCATCGGCGACGCGGACCTCTGCGGCGACGCGCTTGCGGCCGCGCACGCGATCGTCGCACGCTCGGGACGCCCGGTGATCAACGATCCGTCCGCCGTGCACACGACCGGACGCATGGCTAACGCCGACCGCCTGCGCGGACTGCCGGATGTCGTCGTCCCACGCATCACCCGCGTGGCGCGCGATCGTCTCCTCGGTCCGACGGCGGCCGCCGAACTTGCAGACTTCCCGTTTCCCATCCTGCTGCGTGCGCCCGGCTTTCACACCGGCCGCCATTTCGTTCGCGTCGCGGACGCCGAGGCGCTTGTGGCCGCCGCCGGCGCGTTGCCCGGCACCGACGCCTGGGCGATCGAGCCGCTCGACGCGCGCGGCGCCGACGGCAAGTTCCGCAAATATCGCGTCATGTTCGTCGAGGGCCGCCTCTATCCGCTTCACCTCGCCGTCTCGGACCACTGGAAGGTGCATTACTTCACCGCCGACATGGCCGACACGCCCGCCCATCGCGGCGAGGACGCGGCCTTCCTGGCCGACATGGCGTCGGCCGTCGGCGCGCGCGGCCTGGCGGCGCTCGCACGAATCGCGGCCGTGCTCGGGCTCGACTACGCCGGCATCGACTTCGGCATCGGGCCGAGGGGCGAGGTTCTTTTCTTCGAGGCGAATGCCGCCATGGTGGTGACCCCGCCGACCGACGACCCGAAATGGGCCTATCGGCGGCCCGCGGTCGACCACATCATCGCGGCGGTCCACGCGATGCTCAAACACGCGCATGATCGGTGACGAAAGTGAAGGTTCTCGGCAAATCCAGAAGCTGGCGATCGGTCACTCAGCGAACCGGAAGGTACCTGCTATAATTCGTGCCGACGACATCACCTCGAGTTGAGCGCGATCAGCATGCAATTTCATCTTAATGGCTTCGAACCCGGCGACCCCGAGATTTTCGACCCGTCGGAGCGATATCCGACCTCCGGGATGCAAGGAAGCGTCCCCGAAGAAGTCGACATCCTGATCGTGGGCTGCGGGCCGGCGGGGCTGACGCTTGCGGCGCAGCTCTCGACGTTCGGCGACATCAAGACTTGCATCGTCGAGCAGAAATCAGGGCGGATGCTGCGTGGCCAGGCGGACGGTGTCGCGTGCCGGACCATGGAAATGTTCAACGCCTTCGGCTTCGGCGAACGCGTCCTGAAGGAGGCATGCTGGATCAACGAGACGACGTTCTGGAAACCGAACGATCGCGAGCCCGCGCAGATCACCCGAAGCGGCTGGGTCCAGGACGTGGAAGACGGCCTGTCGGAGTTCCCCCATGTCGTCATCAATCAGGCACGGGTGCATGATTTTTATCTCGACGTCATGCGGAGATCTGCCGCCAAGCTCGAGCCGTATTATGCCCGGCGCGTCATCACGGTTGAGCCGGCGCCAGGTGGCGACGCGAACGAGCCTCGGCGTGTCACCGTCACGTTGGAACGGCTCGATCCCGGCCATGAGGGACAGACCGAGACCATAAAGGCCCGATACGTGGTCGGCTGCGACGGCGCGCGCAGCACCATCCGAGCGTCGATCGGACGCGAGCTTCATGGCGACTCCGCAAATCACGCCTGGGGCGTGATGGACGTGCTCGGGGTCACCGACTTCCCGGACATCCGCTGCAAGTGCGTGATCCAGTCGGCGCACGAAGGCAGCATGCTGATCATCCCGCGGGAAGGCGGCTATCTGGTGCGCCTCTATGTCGAGCTTGCCAGGCTCGACGTCGGCGAACGCGTCGCGAACCGCAACATCACGCTGGATGAGCTCATCGCGAAGGCGCAGCGGATCCTCAAGCCGTATCGGTTCGACGCGAAGGAGGTCCCCTGGTGGTCGGTCTACGAAATCGGACAACGGTTGACCGACAAGTTCGATGACGTGCCGGAGGCCGAGATGAGCACGCGACTCCCGAGCGTGTTCATCGCCGGCGACGCATGCCACACGCACAGCCCGAAGGCCGGCCAGGGCATGAATGTCTCCATGCAGGACGCTTTCAATCTGGGCTGGAAACTTGCCGCCGTCCTGCGTGAGCGCTGCCCCGCATCTCTCCTGCATACGTACTCGGCGGAACGCCGACCAATTGCCAAGGAGCTGATCGACTTCGATCGCGAGTTCGCCGCGATGCTGGCTTCCGCCCACCGTGAAGACGGCCCCGATCCGGCGAAGACGCAAAGCAATTTCGTCTTGCACGGGCGCTATACGGCCGGGACGGCGACGCACTACCATCCGGCGATCCTCACCGGTGACGGCGATCACCAGCATCTCGCGCCGGGATTCGCGATCGGCACGCGCTTTCATTCCGCGCCGGTCATCCGCTTGGCCGACGCCAAGCCCATGCACCTCGGCCATGTCGTCAAGGCGGATGGGCGCTTCCGGATCCTTGTTTTTGCGGGATCGAGCGATTCGACGGCCGCGGGCTCTGCCCTCCATCAGTTGTGCGATTTTCTGGCCGGCGACCGCAAATCCCCGGTGCGGAAATACACGCGCCGGGACGAGGACATCGACGCGGTCCTCGATGTCCGCGCCATCTTTCAGCAGGCGCATCGCGAGCTCTCCATCGAGGCCATGCCGCCGCTGCTGCTGCCCCAGAAAGGGCGTTACGGCCTCCACGACTATGAGAAAGTGTTCTGCGCCGACCTCAAGAGCGGGCAGGATATCTTTGCCATGCGCGGCATCGACCGCGAAAAAGGATGCATCGTCGTGGTGCGGCCGGATCAATACGTCGCGCATGTCCTGCCGCTCGATGGGCACGACCGGCTCGCGGCCTATTTCGATGGATTCATGCTGCCCCAGGTGGAAGGCGGCCCACGCCGGATTCATCGATAATCGCAGTGCCTGTGGCCATCCTGGCGCATGCCTCGGATGCGCCCGAGGGGTTGCGTGCCGCGCCAGATAGGGTACACAGCGCCGCACGTAAGCCGACCGTAAGATTTGCCGTGTTAGGCCGTTTTTAGCCGGAATCGGCGGGGCGCAAGGAGGATCGCCGCAAGGCGCATCAGGCGACGCAATGAGCGGAGTGACAATGGCCGCGGCTGCCCCGCGGCAGAGATCGTTCCAGGACGTTCTGGTCGTCAGCTTCGGGCACGCGCTCACCCATTGGTACCCCTCGACGTTCTACCTTCTGCTGCCGCTGATCGGCAAAGAGCTCGGTCTGAGCTACGGCGAGATCGGCTCGATCCTCACCTGCCAGTACGCGGCCGGCGCCATCGCCAACATCCCGGGCGGCCTCTTCGTCGACTCGGTCGGACGCAAGCAGCTCCTCATGGCGGTCGCGTTGTGCTGGATCGGGTTTCCCTACCTGGTCATGGGCTTCTCGCACCATTATTGGATGATGCTCGCCTGCGCGATGGCCGTCGGCATCGGCAACAATCTCTGGCATCCGACCGCGATCCCGTGGCTCGCGAACCGCTTTCCCGAGCGCAAGGGCTTGGTCATGTCGGTGCACGGCATGGGCGGCAATGTCGGCGATGCGTTCGCACCGCTCGTCGTCGGCACCCTGTTGCAGATCATGTCGTGGCGCAACGTGGTATTGCTCAACGTCATGCCCGGCATCGCGATGGCGGCGTTCATCCTGATCTATGTGGGACGCGCAAGCGCCGGCGACGTCGACGCCGGCGAACGCAAGGGAACGCGCATGACCGCGGCGCAGCGGCTGCGCGCGCTCACCGGCCTCCTGGCCGATCGCGCCTTCGCGACGCTCGCGATCAGCTCCTGCTTCCGCTCCATGACGCAGAGTGCGCTGCTCACCTTCCTGCCGCTCTATCTCGCGCGCGTGATGGGCTACGAGACGGCCTGGATCGGCGCCTGCATGTTCGCGCTCCAGGCCGCGGGCTTCATGGCGGCGCCGATCGCCGGCCACCTTTCCGACTCGGTCGGCCGCCGGCAGGTCATCATGTCGAGCCTCGCTATGACCGCCGTCATCATCGGGTGCATGGTGTTCGCGGGCGGCACGCCGTGGTTCGTGCTGCTCGTCGCCTTGCTCGGCTTCTTCCTGTTCGCTGTGCGCGCCGTGTTGCAGGCTTGGCTGCTCGACGCCACCCCGCACGGCATGGGCGGCAGCGCGATCGGCGCGCTGTTCAGCACCCAGGCGATGGGCGCGGCGCTCGGCCCTGTGACCGCCGGCATCTTCGCCGACCACTTCGGCCTGATGGCGGCATTCTACTTCATGGCCGGGACCATCATCATGGCGAACCTGATGGTGTTCCTCACGCCCGCCGAGCTGATGAAGAAGCCGTAAG
Organism: Xanthobacteraceae bacterium; assembly: GCA_036491235.1. Lineage (GTDB taxonomy): Bacteria > Pseudomonadota > Alphaproteobacteria > Rhizobiales > Xanthobacteraceae > JAVDCA01. The sequence continues at coordinate 7,337 of DASXCK010000174.1, forward strand.
GCCGCTCTGCGCCAGATCGACATCCGCACGATCATCGACCGCCGCGGATCGAACGGAAAGTTCTGGAAGCCCCGGCGCCCGTAGAATTGACGCACCGGTTCGTCGAGCGGATGCGTGATACAAGACCGCACCTGGCGCGAACGTGGAGGGCGCGCGTGGCCCGCGCAGCTGCTATTGCGGCACCATTGGTCGACCGTCGAACTTTTCCGGCGCGCACGGCGTTATCCAGCGGGGCGATCGCTAACGGGAGGCAGAAATGCGCGCTTTCTCCGCATTGCTTCTTGTCGCCGCCGGTATGGCGTTGTGCACGAGCGCCGTCGCCCAGGATCGCAAGGGCACACCCACGTCCCCGCGCACCTCCGCACCGGCAGCCACGACCGGAGCCGCGCCGAGTGAACCGGCGGCGCAGGCGCCTATCGGCCATCGTCAGCCGCGCGCCAACGCCGAAGCCGGCCCGGGCGGCGGGATCAATTTCGCGCCGGTCTCGCCCTACGACCAGGAGATCGACCGCAACCTGAACATTTGCCGCGGTTGCTAGATTCCCTTATCGCGCGTGCCCGAGCATCGTTCCGGCGTGCACGCGCGCCGGTGTTGAGGTCGCGGCACGCAATCCGGCATCGACCGCGTCGGCCACCATGCCGGCGGTCGCGGCCGCGAGCGTCCACCCGAGATGGCCGTGCCCGGTGTTGTAGAACACCCGCGCCCGACGCCCGGCGCCGATGCGCGGCAGCATGCTCGGCGTCATCGGCCGCAGGCCGGCCCACGGCATCACGCGCTCGGTCGAGACGTCGGGGAAAAGCTGCCGCGTCCACGCGACCAGCGGGCGCACCCGGTCCTCGCGAATGTCCCAATTGAAGCCGTTGAACTCGGCGGTGCCGGCGACACGCAGCCGGTTGTCGCCGAGACGGCTCGACACGATCTTCGTCTCGTCGTCGAGCAGGCTGACGTGCGGCGCCGCTGCGCGGCTCGCCGCGTCGTCGAGGTCGACGGTGATCGAATAGCCCTTCACGGGATAGATATTGATCCGGTCGCCCAGCATCGCGGCCAGGCGCCGGCTCGCGGTCCCGGCGCACACGACGACAGCGTCGGCCGCACTCTCCTCGGCGACGTCGGCCGGCATATCGGCGCTGCGCCAGCGCAGCCGCACGCCCAGATCGGAGACGCCCACCCGCTCGACCGCCGCGTCATAGACGAAGCGCGCGCCGCGCCGCGCGCAGGCGTCCGCCAGGCCGCGCGTGAAGCGGTGGATGTCGCCGGTCGCGTCGGACGCGGTGTAGAAACCGCCGTAGAAATCACCGTGGATCGTCGGCTCGATTGTCTTGATCTCGCCGTCGCCGACCGCATGCCGCTCCAGGCCGCCCTCCTGCAGCAACGCGTTGACGTCGCGCGCATGCTCGAAACCGGCGCGATCGCGATAGATGTGCAGGATGCCGCGGCATTCGAGATCGAACGCAATGCCCTCGCGCTCCGCCATGGCAAGGAGCGCGCGCCGCGCCGCTAGCGCGAGCCGGACGGTCGCGACCGTGTTGCGGCGATAATGCGGGATCTGCGCCACGAACTCGGCTAGCCAGGAATACTTGTGCCAGTTCGGCTTGAGATTGAGCAGGAGCGGCGCTTCGCGCCGCAACAGCCACTTGAGGCCTTTGATCAGCGTCGCGGGATGATTCCACACCTCGGCGTTGCTGGCCGAGAGCTGCCCGCCATTGGCGAACGACGTTTCCATCGCGGCATAGCGATGGCGGTCGAACACCGTGACGGTGTGGCCGTGATCGAGGAGCGAATAGGCGGTGGTGATGCCGGTGATGCCGGCGCCGATGACGGCGATGTGAGCCACGAGGGGCCTCCGCGTTCAGACATGGACCGGATCGGCCGAAGCCGACCATTGGGTCCCCATCTGTCGCGGTACCTGAGAGCTTAACCCGCGCACGCAGTCGTAAGCTGCGCAGCGGATGTCCCCTTCGGTGGACGCAAGCGTTGTCGCAACTTTCGTTGTCTCAACCTTGCGTCTCTCTCCAGATCGTCCAGTCGCGCGGTCCCTGGTGCCTGAGAGTTTCCGGGGTGGTTGCTCCGTCGGCGTCGACCCCCGCGAAGGGACCGAACTCTCCCGCGTGACCTTATCGGACACGTATAAAATGTCACGAATCGGGTCGAACGGCAACTCACCTTCACGTGAGCCTTTCGCTATAATTACCGCAAAATTACCGCGGCCGGGGCCCTGGACGTCACCATGTACGCCTTCACGATCGGCGCGCGCCGCTACGCATTCGGCGATCTCAAGACCCTGCTCGCCAAGGCGACGCCGCCGCGCAGTGGCGACCAACTCGCCGGCATCGCGGCCGAGAGCGGCGAGGAGCGCGTCGCCGCGCAATACGCACTGGCCGACCTGCTGCTCGCGACATTCCTCGAGGAAGCCGTCGTTCCCTACGAAATCGACGAGGTGACGCGCCTCATAATCGATAGCCACGACAAAGCCGCGTTTGCGCCGATCGCACACCTCACGGTCGGCGGCCTGCGCGATTTCCTCCTCTCCGACGCCGCGACCAACCAAAGGCTCGCCGCGCTCGCGCCCGGCATCACGCCCGAGATGGCAGCGGCGGTCGCCAAGATCAGCGGCCTGCAGGACCTCATGGTCATGGCGGCAAAATGCTCGGTCGTGACCCGCTTCCGCTCGACCATAGGCCTGCCCGGCCGCCTCGCGGTGCGCCTGCAACCCAATCACCCGACCGACGATCCGCGCGGCATCGCGGCGAGCATCCTGGACGGCCTCCTGCTCGGCGCCGGCGACGCCGTGATCGGCATCAATCCGGCGACGGACAGCCCGGCGCGGACACATCAACTCCTCGACATGCTCGACGACATCCGCGAAAAACTCGACATCCCGACGCAGAGCTGCGTGCTCGCCCACGTCACGACAACGCTCGCATTGATGGACAAGCGCGCGCCGGTCGATCTCGTCTTCCAATCGATCGCCGGAACGCAGGATGCCAACAAGAGCTTCGGCATCGACCTTGCGCTGCTTGCCGAGGCGCGCGCGGCGGCGCTCGCACTCCGGCGCGGCACGATCGGCGACAACGTGATGTATTTCGAGACCGGCCAGGGCAGCGCACTCTCGGCCGATGCCCATCACGGCGTCGACCAGCAGACGATCGAGGCGCGCGCTTACGCGGTCGCGCGCGCGTTCAAGCCGCTGCTGGTCAACACCGTCGTCGGTTTCATCGGGCCGGAATATCTCTATGACGGCAAGCAGATTACGCGCGCCGGCCTGGAAGATCATTTCTGCGGCAAGCTCATGGGCGTGCCGATGGGCGTCGACGTCTGCTACACCAACCATGCCGAGGCCGACCAGGACGACATGGACACGCTGCTCGCACTCTTGGTCGCCGCCGGCGTGAGCTACGTGATGGGCGTGCCTGGCGCCGACGACATCATGCTCGGCTATCAGAGCACCTCGTTCCACGACGCCCTCGCGATGCGCGACCTCTTTGGCCGCCGCCCCGCGCCCGAATTCGAAGCATGGCTCGCGCGCCAGGGCCTGCTCGATGCGGAGAAGCGCATCCGGCCGCGCGAGTTGCCCGGATCGTTTCGTTCGCTCTTGCCGCAAGCGGCGGCCTCTCCGTCCTTTCCCCCGCTTGCGGGGGAGGGTCAGGGGGTATGTCGACGGCCTCAGGTGCAAGCGGTTTCCCCCGCCCCACCCTCCCCCGCAAGCGGGAGAGTGGGAGCGCCCGCCGTGCGCGTAGCAAAGAATCCAAGCCATGAAACGCAACCGCCCGCCGACCAGACGAGCACCACCGCCCACAAACCCATGGCCGTCGCTCCGCCAATTCACTCCCGCACGCATCGGCCTCGCGCGTGCCGGCGCCTCGCTGGCGACCGGGCCCACGCTCGACGTCCGCCTCGCCCATGCCCGCGCGCGCGACGCCGTGCACGAACCGCTCGACGAAGCGCAGCTCGTGGCCGATCTCGCGGCGCTCGGCCTTCCGGCCCTCGCGGTCGCGAGCGCCGCCCATGACCGCGCACACTATCTGATGCGTCCCGATCTCGGCCGCAGGCTCGCGCCGGATGCGGCCGCCGCGCTCGCGTCCCGTGCGGGCGCTTACGACGTCGTCTTCGTCATCGCCGATGGCCTCTCGGCGCGCGCCGTGCAGGCGCACGCCGTGCCCCTGCTCACAGCCGCGCTGCCGCACCTTGACGGCTGGCGCATCGCACCGCTCGCCGTCGTGCGCCATGGCCGCGTCGCGATCGGCGATGCCGTCGCGGCCACGCTCGGCGCGCAGAGCGTCGCGATCCTGATCGGCGAGCGGCCGGGCCTCACCGCCCCCGACAGCATGGGCGCCTATCTCACGTGGCAGCCGGGGCCGCGCACGACCGATGCGGAGCGCAATTGCATCTCCAACATCCGCCCCGACGGCATCGGTTATGCGGACGCGGCGGAAAGACTCGCGCATCTGCTGCGCGCCATGCGCGAGCGCAAAGTTTCCGGCGTGCGCCTCAAGGATGAAAGTGGAGGTCGCTTGATCGAGGGGACCTAGCGCACGCCTTGGCGAAGCTCCGCCGGCGCAGCGAACAGCCCCTTGAGCACCAGCTCGACATGGGCGTCGAAGTAAGCCTTGAGGTCGAGCGGCTGGCGATCGTCGTACATCATGATCCATAGGTCGACCTGCGCGATCGGCGCGATGATCACCTGCGGGCACGCCGTGATCGCGGATGGCCGGATCTCGCCGCGGTCGATGCCGCGCTGGATCACCTGATTGAGCAGCGCGAGGCACGGGCCGTGCACCTCTTCGCGATAGCGGTCGGCCAGCGCCGGGAAGCGCGGCGCCTCGGCGATCAGCATGCGCGCCACCTCGCGGCGGCGGCGGTCCTCGACGATGTGCTGGTAGATGTAGCGGAAGGATTCGCGCAAGAGATCGGCGGTCGAGCCGGTGTGGTGCTCGAACATGTCCTGCACGGTGCCGAACGTCGCCTTGGTGAGCTCGCGCACCATCGAGATGAACAAGTGCTCCTTGTTCTCGAAGTAGACGTAAATGGTGCCCTTGGTGACGCCGGCAAGCTCGGCGATCTGGTCGAGCGTCGTCGCCGCATAGCCGCTGCGCGCGAATTGCGTGAATGCAGCCTCGAGGATTTCGCCCGGCCGCTCGGCTTTGCGGCGCCGCCGCGCTTCCGTTCGGATTTCCGCGAGATCAGTCATCCCGAGCCGTTTCCCCCAACCTGCAGGTCCTACGTTATTGACTGACCGGATAGTAAATAATAATTATCGTTTTGTTAAGGGGTGTGAGGACGCGGGACGAATGTTACGTCGTCGAAGCGCTGGGGGATGTGGCCGACGGCCGGTTTCCGTGGGAAAGCATCGTTTTATCAGGAGCTTGGATCGCCGAATGGCCATCGCGGCCGGCACCTCACTGGCTCTGCTCACCCTGAACGGATGCGCCGTCGGGCCTGATTTTGCGCCGCCGCAGACGCCGGCGGCCGCGGGCTATACGCCCGAGAGGGTGCCCGCCGCGACCGCCTCCGCCCCCCTGACGGGCGGGGCGAGCCAGCGCTTCGAGATCGGCCGCGACATCCCGGGCGACTGGTGGAAGGTGTTTCGCTCCAAGGAGCTCGACGCCCTGATCGCGCAGGCGCTGCGCTCCAATCCCAGCCTCCAGGCCGCGCAGGCGACGTTGTGGCAGGCGAAGGAGAATCTCTACGCCCAGGCCGGCGTGCTGTTGCCCAACATCGACGCCAACAGCTCGGCGACGCGGCAGCGCTTCTCGCCCGCTTCTTTCGGTCAGTCGGGCCAGGCGAGCATCTTCAATCTCTATCAGACGACCGTGAACGTCTCCTATGCGCCCGACGTCTTCGGCGGCAAGCGGCGCGCGATCGAGGCGAGCGAGGCGCTCGCCGAGTTTCAGCGCTTCGAGCTCGAGGCGAGTTACCTGACATTGACGTCGAACGTCGTGACCGCGGCCGTGCAGGTCGCGTCGCTGCGCGGCCAGATCGACGCGACCAAGGAGATCCTCAAGGCCGAGAGCGATCAGCTCGAGGTGGTGCGCGGCCAGTTCAATGTCGGCGCCGCCAACCGCGCGGACGTCCTCACCCAGGAATCGGAAGTCGCCAACACGCGCGCTACCCTGCCGCCGCTGGAAAAGCAGCTCGAGCAGCAGCAGCACCTCCTGCTCACGCTGACCGGCCGCTTCCCGAGCGAATATCGCCGCGACCGCCTGCGGCTTTCCTCGTTCCGTCTGCCCACGCATCTGCCGCTGAGCCTGGCGTCGCAGCTCGTCGAACAGCGTCCCGACGTGCGCGCCGCCGAGCAGCAACTGCACCAGGCGAGCGCCCAGATCGGCGTCGCCATCGCCAACCGGCTGCCGCAGTTCAATCTCACGGCGAGCTACGGCAGCTCGGCGCTCAACACCGCGAGCCTTTTCACGCCGCAGAACGCCATCTGGAGTGTCGCGGCGGCGGGCACGCAGCCGATCTTCCACGGCTTCTCGCTCATGCATCAGGAGCGCGCCGCCAAGGCGGCCTACGACGTCGCCGACGCGCAATACCGCAACACCGTGCTCACCGCGTTCCAGAATGTCGCCGACGCGCTGCGCGCGCTGCAGCTCGACGCAAAGACGCTGGTCGCACAGCAAGAGGCGGCGCGCGCCGCCTCGGCGACGCTCGAGCTGTCGCGCTCGCAATACAAGCTCGGCGCCATCACGTATGTGACGCTGCTGAACGCCCAGCGCTCGTATTCGCAGGCGCGTCTCGCGCTGGTGGCGGCGCAAGCCGCCCGCTTCGCCGATACCGCCGCGCTCTACCAGGCGCTCGGCGGCGGCTGGTGGAACCGCAACGACATCGTTCCCAACCCTTACACGCCGAATCCGCTGCTCACCCAGAGCGCCAGCGACGTGCCTGTCATTCGGCCGACGGACCCGCATCAATGATCAAGCGCATGGTGATCATGCTGGCGATGGTCGGCATCGTGCTCGCCGGTATCTTTGGATTCCAGGTGTTCAAGGCGAGCATGATCAAGAAGTTCATGACGCAGATGGCTTCGCCGCCGCAGACCGTCTCGGCCAGCAAGGTCGGCACCAGCGACTGGCAAGCGCAGGTCGAGGCGGTCGGCAGCCTACGCGCCGTCAAGGGCGCGGACCTGTCGCTCGAAGTCGCCGGCGTCGTCGATACCATATCGTTCAACTCCGGCGACGACGTGAAGGAGGGCGCCCCCCTCCTCAAGCTGCGCGCCGCCGACGACATCGCCAAGCTCGAGTCGCTCAAGGCGATGGCGCAGCTCAGCCAGATCACCTACGACCGCGACCAGAAGCAGCTCAAGATCAACGCGGTCAGCCAGGCGACGATCGATACCGACGCCGCCAACCTGAAGAATGCCCAGGCGCAGGTCGCCCAGCAGCAGGCGATCCTCGACAAGAAATTCTTGCGCGCACCCTTCACGGGTCATCTCGGCATCCGGTCCGTCGACGTCGGGCAGTATCTCGGCCCCGGCACCACCATTGTGACGCTGCAGGCGCTCGATCCGATCTATCTCGACTTCTTCGTCCCGCAGCAGCAGGTCGACCGGATGAAGCTCAAGCAGGCGGTCGCCGTGCGGATCGACGCCTTCCCGAACCAGGTCTTCACCGGCGAGATCTCGGCGGTCAATCCGCGGGTCGACGCCGCGAGCCGCAATGTGCAGATCCGCGCGACGCTGCAGAACCCCGACCGCCGGCTGCTGCCCGGCATGTACGCGACAGTCGACATCCCGACCGGCGCGCCGCAGCACCTGATCACCCTGCCGCAGACCGCGATCACCTACAGCCCCTTCGGCGATACGGTCTACGTGGTCGAGCAGAACGGCAATGGCCAGGACGGCAAGCCGAAGCTCGTCGCGCGGCAGACCTTCGTCACCACCGGCGCGACCCGCGGCGACCAGGTCGCGGTGCTCAAGGGCCTGAAAGACGGCGACCTGATCGTCACGGCCGGGCAGATCAAGCTGCACAACGGCTCGACCGTGCTG
>DASXCK010000175.1:0-4163 GCA_036491235.1 Xanthobacteraceae bacterium
GCCGCCGCTTTCGAGAAGCGCTTCAAGTGCTGCGTCGCTTGGGGCGCGATCTTCGATTTCGGCACCGCCTTCGCGGCGCGCGTCGGCGGCTCCGGCGAGCCCTCGGTGCCGGGCTATGCCGAGCATGGCCAGTGGGTGTTCGGCACGAAAAGCCATGAGGAGACGCTGGCGGTGACGCGGCAGATGACGCTGGAAAAGGCGGCCGCCGACATCACCTGTCCGTTCCTGATCGTGCACGGCGAGAACGATCGCCAGATCCCGCTTTGGCACGCCGAGAAGCTCCACGCCGCCGCGGTCAACAGCCCGGACCGCGAGCTCAAGGTATTCTCGCTCGCCGACGGCGGCGCCGAGCATTGCGGCGCCGACAACGGATCGCTCATCACCGACTACATCACCGACTGGGTCGCCGAGAAGCTTGGCGCCGCACCGCCGGGGCTCTAGAAACCACTGCTGAGCCGTCATTGCCCGCGAGAGCGGGCAATCCAGTACGCCGTTTGCGCCGTTGGTGAGTACTGGATGCCCCGCTTGCGCCGGGCATGACGTCCCGTGGAGACGTCAGAAGCAACGCCATGCACCACTTCGACTATCGTGACGGTGTGCTGCACGCCGAGGGGGTCGACCTCGTCGCCCTCGGCGAGGCCGTCGGCACGCCGTTCTACTGCTACTCGACCGCGACCATCACGCGCCACTACAAGGTCTTTACCGGCGCGTTCGCGGACGTGCGCGCACTCGTCTGCTACGCCATGAAGGCGAACTCCAACCAGGCCGTGATCGCCACTTTGGCGCGCCTTGGCGCCGGCGCCGACGTGGTCTCGCTGGGCGAGCTCAAGCGCGCGCGTGCCGCCGGCATTCCGCCTGACCAGATCATGTTCTCCGGCGTCGGCAAGTCTGCGCGCGAGCTCGCGGCCGCGGTCGACGCCGGCATCCTCTGCGTCAACGTCGAGTCCGAACCCGAGCTCGACCTCCTGTCGCAGATCGCCGCCGCAAAGGGGCGCACCGCCTGCGTGTCGCTGCGCGTCAATCCCGACATCGACGCCAGGACCCATGCCAAGATCGCAACCGGCAAGTCTGAGAACAAGTTCGGCATCCCGATCAGTCGCGCGCGCGATGTTTATGCGCATGCCGCCAAGCTCGAGGGCGTGCGCGTTTCCGGCGTCGATATGCATATCGGCAGCCAGATCACCGAGCTCGAGCCGTTCGGCAATGCCTTCGCGCTCCTCTCGGATTTCGTGCGCACCTTGCGTGCCGACGGCCATCACATCGAGCACGTCGACCTCGGCGGCGGCCTCGGCATTCCATACCGCGACGACAACGAGCCGCCGCCCGATCCCGAGGCCTATGCGCAGGTGGTCAAGCGCGCGACCCGGAATCTCGACTGCACGCTGATCTTCGAGCCCGGCCGGCTGATCGTGGGCAACGCCGGCATCCTCGTGGCGCGCGTCCTCTATCTCAAGCGCGGCGACGCCAAGACCTTCGTGATCGTCGACGCGGCAATGAACGATCTGGTCCGCCCGACGCTGTACGAAGCGCATCACGAAATTTGGCCGGTGCGTCGTCCGCCGCCGGGTGCGCCGGCCATGCGCGCCGACGTGGTCGGCCCGGTGTGCGAGTCGGGTGACTATCTCGCGCGCGACCGTGACCTCGTGGAACCCGCTCCAGGCGATCTCGTTGCTGTCATGTCTGCCGGCGCCTACGGGGCCGTGCAAGCCGGCACCTACAATACCCGGGCGCTCGTGCCCGAGATCCTGGTGAACGGTGCGGAGTGGTCGATCGTGCGGCCACGGGTCGAGGTCGAGGAACTGATCGGCCTCGATCGCCTGCCGGGATGGCTCAAATAGAGCATGATCTTGGCCGCGTGGTCGCGAGCCGATCCGGAATGCGTGGCGAATGGGGTCGGGGCAAAAGACGCACAAAATTGCGTGAAATCCGCCGAAAGGGCCCATTTCGGCCTTGTCCGCATGGCAGGATGTCGCAGGCGTGATAAGATACTGCATCGCGATGCGCGCCGGAGAATCGGCCGGAGAACTGCGTGACGGAATCGATGCCAGACTCGACCGCCCGTCGGCCTGAACCGCAGACGGCGCGGACGCCACTGGAGCTTGCGCTCACGCGCGCCAAATGGGTGCTCCTGTGGGAGCGCTTGTGGCCGGCGTTGGCCTCGATCGCGACGGCGGTCGGGCTTTTCCTCGCCGTGTCTTGGCTCGGACTCTGGCTGTGGCTGCCGCCGATTGGGCGCGCGATCGCGCTCTTCTGCTTTGTGGTGCTGACTGCGGCCGCTGCGCTGCCGATGTTCTTCCTGCGGGTCCCGACGCGTAACGACCGCCTGCGCCGGCTCGACATCGTCTCCGGCCTGGCCCACCGGCCCGCGACCGCGATCGCGGACGAGATGGCGACGCCCGAGAACGACACCTGGGCGAAAGCGCTGTGGCGCGCCCATGTGGAGCAGGCGCTCGCCAAAGTGCGCAGCTTGCGCGCCGGCCTGCCGGCACCACGCCTGATGCTGCGCGATCCGTTGGCGCTGCGCGCGCTCGTGCTTATCCTCGCGGTCGCGACCTTCTTCGCGGCCGGCGGCGAACGCGGCCATCGCATCGCGGCGGCCTTCGACTGGCAGGGCGTGGTGCTGCCCCCGAACTTCCGCCTCGACGCCTGGGTCTCTCCCCCGAACTATACCGCGAAGCCGCCCGTGATCCTGCCCGGCGTGCGGCCGGGCGAGGCGGTACGGAACGAGCCGACCGCCGTTTCGGTCCCGGTCAATAGTACGTTGACCATCCGCGCCAGCGGGCAGGCGAAGTTCGATGTCGCGGTTACCGGTGGGCTCACCGAGGTCAAGGACGACAAGGCTCAGCAGGCGCCCGCCGGCACTGAGGAGCGCCGCTACAACATCACGGGACGCGGCACCGCGACGCTCTCCGGCGTCAGCAATGACGACATCGTGTGGGCGTTCAATGCGATTCCGGATCGAGCGCCGACCATTTCGCTCACCAAGGAGCCTGAGCCGCAGGCGCGCGGCGCCCTCAAGCTCAGCTACAAGCTCGACGACGACTATGGCGTCGCCGACGCCAAGGCCACGTTCCGGCTCAAGGACCAGGCAAGCGGGCCGCGTCCGCTCTATGACGCGCCTGACTTCCCGCTCGCGCTGCCGCAGGCGCGCACTCGTAGCGGTGTCGGCGAGACCACCAAGGACCTCACCGAGCATCCGTGGGCGGGCGCGACCGTCGACATGACGCTGATCGCGCACGATGAGGCCGGCAACGAGGGCCACAGCGAGACCTACCATGTCACGCTGCCGCAGCGGCCGTTTTTCAAGCCGCTCGCCCGCGCGCTGATCGAGCAGCGGCGCGATCTGGCGCTCGACGCCAATGCGCGCGACCGCGTGCAGATCGCGCTCGATGCGCTCACCATGGCGCCCGAGATCTTCACGCCCGACACGCCGACCTATCTGGGCGTGCGCGCGATCTACTGGAACCTCGCCAACGCGAAGACCGACGACGACCTGCGCGGCGTCGCCAAGCGCTTGTGGCAGATGGCGCTCGAGATCGAGGGCGGCAACGTCTCCGATGCCGAGGCGGCGCTGCGTCAGGCGCAGGAGAACCTGCGCCAGGCGCTCGAGCACGGCGCGAGCGACGAGGAGATCAAGCGGCTGACCGATGAGCTGCGCGCCGCCCTCAACAAGTTCCTCCAGGCACTCGCGGAGCAGATGCAGAAGAATGGCCAGGCGCGGCCGCTCGACCCCGACACGAGCCGCATGCTCAGCCAGCGCGACCTGCAGCAGATGATCGACCGGATGGAGCAGCTGTCGCGCTCGGGCGCGCGGGACGCGGCGCGCGCCATGCTCGATCAGCTGAACGATATGCTCAATAACCTGCAGATGGCGCAGCCGGGCCAGAGGGACGAGGGCGAGGACGAAATGTCTTCGGCGCTCAACGAGCTCGGCGACATGATCCGCGAGCAGCAACAGTTGCGCGACCGCACCTTCAAGCAGGGGCAGGATCAGCGGCGCCAGCAGCGCGGTCAACAGCGTCAGCAAGGTCCACAAGGCCAGCAGGGTCAGCAAGGCGGCAACAAGAATGGCTTCGGCGACTTGCAAAAGAACCAGCAGGCCCTGCGCGACCGCCTCAACAAGCTGATGGAGAAGTTCAAGCAGAACGGCATGGGTCAGCAAC
>DASXCK010000176.1:0-8913 GCA_036491235.1 Xanthobacteraceae bacterium
CGACCCTCCCCCTGCAGGGGAGGGTGGAAGAAAGTCACCCGCGGAAAATCATCACCATCGCGGGCCCGCTTTCCGTCTCGACGCGTCTCTCCACTCCAAACCCCGCCTTCGCATACGCGCGTTGCGCCCGCACGTTCTCGACGCCCGGATCGATCGCGATCAGCGGCGCTCCCTCGGCGATGAGTCGCTCCGCCAAAACCCGCAGATAGCGCGATCCATGTCCGCGCCCGATCATCGCGGGCTCGCCGATGAACGTGTCGATCGCGCGCGAGCCTTGCGGTAGGTCGGCGAGGTGCGGCTGCGGCCAGGCATGCACCTCGTAATCCTGTGCGTAGGCGAACGGGCGCCCGTCGCACGACACGATCCGCATCGTCATCTGGGGATTGTCGAGGTCCTCGCGCAGCAAGGCCTCTTGCTCCGCCGGGTCGCCCCACCAGCGCACGGCCTCAGGCGTGTCGAGCCAGCGGCGCAGGAGCGGCAGGTCGTCATGCGTCGCGGGACGAAACGCGTAGTCGTGCGTCAATCGACGATCTCGTGCATCGCCCGGTACAGCGCGCTCTTGCCCTCGAACCCGATGCCGGGCAGCTCCGGCATGACGATGTGTCCGCTCTCGACACGCACGTCGTCCGGGAAGCCGCCGAACGGCTGAAATAAATCGGGGTAATTTTCGTTGCCGCCGAGCCCGAGTCCGGCCGCGATCGCGAGCGACATCTGGTGGCCGCCGTGCGGAATGCAGCGCGTGCGCGACCATCCGGCCGCCTCGACGGCTTCGAGCGTGCGCTGGTACTCGCACAAGCCGTAGGAGAGCGCGCAGTCGAACTGCAGCCAGTCGCGGTCGGCGCGCATGCCGCCGTAGCGCAACAGGTTGCGCGCGTCCTGGTGGCTGAACAGGTTTTCACCGGTCGCCATCGGGCCGGGATAGAACTCGGCGAGCGCCGCCTGCAGCGCGTAGTCGAGTGGGTCGCCGGCCTCCTCGTACCAAAACAGCGGATAGTCGCGCAGCATCTTGGCGTAGGCGATCGCCTGCTCGAGCGTGAGCCGCCCGTTGGCGTCGACCGCGAGCTGCGCCTTGCCGTCGAGCTCCTTGAGCACGCCCTCGATGCGCGGACGATCCTCGGCAACGCCGTTGCCGATCTTCATCTTCACGACGCTGTAGCCGCGGTCGAGATAGCTGCGCATCTCGGCGCGCAGCTGTTCGATGCCTTTGCCCGGATAGTAGTAGCCGCCCGCCGCATAGACGAAGACGCGCGGATCGGCCTTGCGCTTGTGCCGCTCGGCGAGCAGCCGAAACAATGGCTTCCCTGCGATCTTCGCCACCGCGTCCCACACCGCCATGTCGAGGGTGCCGACCGCGACCGAGCGCTCGCCATGCCCGCCCGGCTTCTCGTTTTTCATCAATGTTGCCCAGATGCGGTCGGGGTCGAGATTGTCGCCCGCATCATTGAGCAGCGACTTCGGGTCGGCCTCCATCAGCCGCGGCACGAAGCGCTCGCGGATCAAGCCGCCCTGGCCGTAGCGCCCATTCGAGTTGAAGCCGTAGCCGACGACCGGCTTGCCGTCGCGGATCACGTCGGTGATCAGCGCCACCTGCGACAGCGTCATCTTGGAGAAATCGATGTACGCGTTGGCGATGGCGGAGGCGACCGGCACGGTCCGCTCGCGGATGGAAATGATGCGCATTGGATTCCTCTTCGCCACAAACTCAGCGCTTTGTCCCCCTCCCCCGCAAGCGGGGGAGAGGGCGCCGACGCAGTGCCTAGCCTAATGCCTGAAGTGCCGCACGCCGGTAAACACCATCGCGATGCCGTTGTCGTCGGCGGCCTGGATCACTTCGTCGTCGCGCAGCGAACCCCCCGGCTGGATCACGGCGGTCGCGCCCGCCTCGATTGCGACGAGCAGCCCGTCGGCGAACGGGAAGAACGCGTCCGACGCGGCCACCGAGCCTTTGGTGAGCGGCACCGACAGGCCCATCTCCTTGGCGGCATCCTCGGCCTTGCGCACCGCGATGCGCGCGGCATCGACGCGGCTCATCTGCCCGGCGCCGATGCCGACGGTCGCGCCGTCCTTGGCGTAGACGATGGTGTTCGACTTGACGTGCTTGGCGACACGGAACGCGAAGCGGAGGTCCGCGAGTTCGGCCGCGGTCGGCGCGCGCTTGGTGACGGTCTTGAGCGCCATCTCGTCGACCGTCGCGTTGTCGCGCGACTGCACCAGGAGCCCCCCCGCGACCGTCTTCGCCGTGATGCCGGGGGCGCGCGCGTCGGGCACGCTGCCGGCGAGCAGCAGCCGCAGGTTCTTCTTCGCCTTCACGATCGCGATCGCGTCCTCGGTCGCGTCCGGCGCGATGATCACCTCGGTGAAGATCTCGGTGATCGCGCGCGCCGTGTCGCCGTCGAGCGTGCGGTTGACCGCGATGATGCCGCCGTATGCCGACGTCGAGTCGCACGCAAGCGCCTTGCGGTAGGCGTCGATGATGGTCGCGGCTTCGGCAACGCCGCACGGGTTGGCATGCTTGATGATCGCGCAGGCCGCCGTTCGGCCGGGATCGAACTCGGCGACGCATTCGTAGGCTGCGTCGGTGTCGTTGATGTTGTTGTAGGAGAGCTCCTTGCCTTGCACCTGGCGCGCGGTCGCGACGCCGGCGCGGCGCACGGGCGTGCGATAGAAGGCGGCCTGCTGGTGCGGGTTCTCGCCGTAGCGCAGCGTCTGGATCAGACGCCCGCCCACCGTGCGGAAATCCGGCGCCGGATCATCGAGCGTCTCGGCGAACCAGTTGGCGATGGCGGCATCGTAGGCCGCCGTGCGCGCATAAGCCTTGGCGGCAAGCTTTTGGCGCAGCGCAATCGTCGTCGCGCCGCCATGCGCGCCCATTTCGGCGAGCACTGCCGCATAGTCCGCCGGCTCGACCACGACCGTGACGTCGCCGTGGTTCTTGGCCGCCGCGCGGATCATCGCGGGGCCGCCGATGTCGATGTTCTCGATGCAATCGTCGTAGGGCGCATCGCGCGCAGCCGTCTCTTCGAACGGATAGAGGTTCACCACCAGAAGATCGATCGGCCGGATGCCGTGCTGCTTCATCGCGCCAGCGTGCTCGGCGTTGGCGCGGATCGCCAGAAGCCCGCCATGCACCTTCGGATGCAGCGTCTTGACGCGCCCGTCCATCATCTCGGGCGACCCGGTGAGCTCGGCGACGTCCAGCACGTCGAGGCCGGCGTCGGCGAGCGTCTTCTTCGTGCCGCCCGTGGAGACCAGCTCGACGCCGTGGCCGGCGAGCGCGCGCGCGAAGTCGACGAGGCTGGCCTTATCGGAAACGGAAAGCAGCGCGCGTTCGATGCGGCGGTTGGTCATGACGAAATCGACTCCGTCATGGCCGGGCTTGTCCCGGCCATCCACGTCTTTGCCGGTGTAAAAGACGTGGATGCGCGGGACAAGCCCGCGCATGACGATGGACGAGCCGACTACCGCAGCTGCGGTTCCTCGCTCCGGCTGGTCCGGCGCGTTCCGGCGGCGGTCTGCGGCGGCGTGTGGGCCAGTGTCCAGTGCACGCGGCCCACCTCCCGGGCCCCGCCCATGATGACGATCTGCGCGGTGCGGCGCGGACCGTCGAGGCCGCCCAGATAGACGCTTTCCTCGAGATCCAGCGGATCCTCGTGCGAGTAGAAGTGCCACACGTCCTTGTTGGGCAGGACCAGCATCACGCCTTGCCCGTCGGCAAGGAGGGTCGCCTGGACACTGGGGTGCAGGTGGAAGCGCAACGCGAACGCGTCCTGCGCATGGGGGGGCAGGGGCTGCTCGCCCGGCGGAACGAACAGGTCCTCGCCGTCGACCTGCTCGCCGTCGGGCGCGAGCTGGATGATGCGGTGGTGCATGACGCCGAAGCGGCTCACATAGCCGTCATGCGAGGTGCGCAGCATGATGGTGCCGTCGGGCCGCGTCTCGCGCGCGACCGGCACGTCGGTCGGCCCGGCGCCGATCGGCGTGCCGAACAGGCGGCGGAAGGCCCCCGATTCGACGAACAGGCAGGACGACGAGTCGTTGAACGTCACGGTCGAATGCGCCGCGGTCGCGCGCGCGACCTGGCGCCAGTTTTCCTTGCCGGCCGACGGCAGCCCGCAGTTGACGATGATGCGCTGCTGCTTGCTGGAAATCTCGAACGACAGGCAGCCCGCATGGGCGTCCGACGACAGCTCGATCGGCGGCGGCGTGCCCGTGTCCATGAGCAGCACGGCATTGCCCGCCTGCAGGCGCTGGTAGCCGGAATGCGGCGCATTGGCGACCGGCTCGCCGCGCGCGTCGTCATAGGCGAGGATGGTGGCGATCAGCTCGGGCGAGGTCGGGCCCATGCCGTTGAACAGCGCGAAGGTGCCGTCGCCGTGGCGGAAGAAACGCAGCATCGGCATCATGCGGTCGATCGCATGGGTGAGCGAGGGCGGCGGCGGCACGTTGCGCGCCGTGAACGCCTGCGACAGCGGCAGGAGATCGAGCAGGAGCTCGATCAACGCCCCGGGATTGCGGCTGATGTGGCCGCCGTCGGGAAGGACCTGCCGCTCGAGCTCGGTCGCGAGCTTGCGCGTCGCCTTGCGCAGGTGGCCGACCTGGCTCGACATGGTGAGCGACGCGTAGGCGAGCGCGATGCGCGCCTGCAGGCGTGGCACGCCGTCGCGCGTGTCGTGCGCCATCATGCGCAGATAGCGCACCTGGCGCGCGAGGTTGCGCAGGAAGCGGCGGTAGAAGCGCACGTCCGCGTCGTCGAGGATCAGCGTCGCCTGGGTGAGCCAGGCGATCACCCGGCGCGCCACGGTCTCGGGCCGCCACGCGGCCGGATGCCACGTGCCCTGCAGCGACATCCATTCGTCGACCAGCGCGCGCGCATTGGCGCGGGTGATCGCCGATTCGGCGGCGCGCAAGTGACGCAGCCATCCGAAGGCCAGGAGCGTGTCGGCCCATTCGTCCGACGGCGGCATCATCTCGAAGGCGGAGCGGCCGTCGCATACCACGATCTTGCCGGCGAATGCGAAGCGGCCGCCGTAGATCTCGGCGGCACGGGTCGGGTCGGCAGTGCGCAGGTCCTGCGGCGCGATCACCAGCCGGTCGGCCTTGCGCAGCCAGCTCGGCCGTCCCAGCAACGGATGCGAGAGGACGCGCGCGACCGCATGGTCGAGGCCGCGCCGCAGCGCAAGCCACGACAGCCTGCCGCGGTTCGCCAATGAGACGCGCGCCATCTCGGCGTGCCCCCTCCGGTGCTTGGGTAGGCGGGTTGTCCCAACGACCCGCCGGCGCCGCATCCGGCGCCCCTCGTTTGCGCATGTCCTTGTCGGCGAACCTGTGTCCATCCCCGATCGCGTTGGGAACACGCATCGCCAGGGTATGCGCTAGTGACAACATACCTAAGGGGGGGTTAACGGCCAATAACAGCCTGGCGGCGCGGTTAAATCTGATCAGGTTCGCTCCAGCCGGGCGGCGTAGAAACCGTCGAGCCCGGCCATGCGCGGGTCGGCGTCGGGCCAGCCGCAGGGCAGGGTGCGGAGCTCCCCGTGCGCCGTGATCATGCCGTCCAAATAATTGAATTCATTTGCCGAAACAGGATTTCGCCGCACCTCGGGATGGTCCGCCAGCACGCCCGCGATGAGCTGCTCGCCCTCCTCGGGCTCGAGCGAGCAGGTGCAAAAGACGATGGTCCCGCCGGGCCGCGTCAGCGTGATGGCGCGCTCGACCAGCCGGCGCTGCAGCGCCGTGAGCGGCGCGAGATCGGCCGCCTGCTTGAGCCAGGCGATGTCCGGATGGCGGCGAATCGTTCCGGTCGAGGAGCAGGGCGCGTCGATCAGCACCGCATCGAACGGGCCGGCGTCCCACTCGACCGCGTCGGCCGCGATGACCTCGGCCGCAAGCCCGCAGCGCTGCAGGTTCTCGCGCAGCCGGCCAAGCCGCGGCTCCGAGCGGTCGATCGCGGTCACGTGCGCGCCCGCCTGCGCAAGCTGCAGCGTCTTTCCGCCGGGCGCCGCGCACAAATCGGCGACGCGCAGGCCCGCCACCTCGCCAAACAGGCGCGCCGGTAGCGCGGCCGCCGCGTCCTGCACCCACCAGGCGCCTTCGGCGAAGCCCGGCATCAGCGGCACCGGGCCGTGCGGCAGCGTGCGCAGCGAGCCGGTCGGCAGCATGCGGCCGCGCAGCTTGCCGGCCCACTCGGCGGCATCGCTCTTCACGGTGAGATCGAGTGCCGGCTCGCCCGCATTGGCCGTCGCGATTGCGCGCGCGAGGTCGGGGCCGTAGGCATTGCTCCAGCGCTGCAGCAGCCAGTCGGGCGTGTCGAGCGCCGCCGCGTCGATGCCGGCGAGCCGCGCCTCGCCTTCGCGCGCGATCCGGCGCAGCACCGCGTTGATCAGCCCGGCGTAGCGGGCGGCATGGCGATCGGCCTGCACGAGGCGCACCGAAAGGTCGACCGCCGCATGCGCGGGTCCGCCCAGCAGCAGGATCTGCGCGGTGCCGATCAGCAGCGCGGTCTCGGCGCGCGGCGCGTCGCGCGGCAGACCGCGGTCGAGGAAGCCGCCGACGATCGTGCGCAGCGAGCCGAGCCGGCGCAGCACCGTCGCGACGATGCGACGCACCAGCGCGCGGTCGCGGTCGGCGAGATGCGCCAGGGCCACATGCGCGCCGCGGCCGTCGAGCTGCTCGTCCAGAGGACGGGCACGCCGCAGCACGCCGTCGATGATGTCGGCCGCGACCCGTCGTGCCACGAATCCCGGCGCATCCTCGTGTGCCTGCTGCTGCGGGTGGTTCATCCCGTCCCCAAGTTGCGCTACCTGTGCGCTACCAAAGAATACGCTACGTCACTGCGGACAACACACGAACGCGTAATTGGCCTGGGTAGATGACCGCGAAAGATGACCAAGGTTTGTCGGATGCATCGCCGCGGCCCGACGATGCGCAGCCCGTCCGGCAGCTCAGCCCGGCGGCCGATCGCGCGCTGGCCGAAGCTGCGGCACGCCGCGCCGCGATCGATCGCAAGCTCGCCGAACGCCCCAAGGAACTGAGCGGCCGCCAGGGCCCGGAGCCCACCCGCTACGGCGATTGGGAAGCGAAGGGGATCGCCAGCGATTTTTAGAGCTTCAAGGATGAACGCCGTCATGGCCGGGCATGACGCGGCCCGTTACCTTGTCACCACCACGGTCGTGCCGACCGCGACGCGGCTGTAGAGGTCCGTGATGTCCTGGTTGTACATGCGGATGCAGCCATGCGACACGAAGTGCCCGATCGTGCCCGGCGTGTTGGTGCCGTGGATCGCGTACTCGCCGCCGACGAGCGTGAGCGCCGCGACGCCCATCGGGTTGTGCGGCGAGCCGCCCGGGATCACGTCGGGCAGCCGCGGATTTTCCCGCTTGATGTCCGGCGGCGGTGCCCATGCCGGATGCACATACTTGCCGTCGATGCGCGAGACGCCGGCCCATTGCTGCCCGGCGCGGCCGACGCCGACCATGTAGCGGATCGCCTGCCCGTTGCCGAGCACATAGTAGAGCCGCCGCTCATTGGTGCGCACCACGACGGTGCCGGCCGAGACGTTCGGCGTGGTGAAGGGAACGATCTCGCGCGCCTCGCCGGGCGCGCCGGCACAGAGGAACGCAGCCGCCGCGATGGCGGCGAGACGCTGGAAACGCATGGCACTTCAATCCCGCCCGGTCCGAGCGGGAATGATAACGCGAGTCGCGCGGTCGACCGGCACGTGAGCATGCAAGATGGTAAGCAAAGGGTAAAATCCGCGCCGTCATGCCCGGCCTTAGCCGTTCGGAGAACGGCGTCGCTTCGCGCGCCTATGTGTCGGGCATCCGCGTCTTACTTGCAGCGCTTCATCAAGAAGAAGGTGTGGATGGCCGGGACAAGCCGGACAAGCCCGGCCATGACGTCGGGTGTTCCCGTGGGAAAGTCACGCCTTCACGGCCGCGCCACTCTTCTTGTTCTGCCGGTTGTCCACCAAATCGCTCACCACGCTCGGATCGGCGAGCGTCGAGACGTCGCCGAGCGAACCGGAATCGTCCTCGGCGATCTTGCGCAGGATGCGGCGCATGATCTTGCCGGAGCGCGTTTTCGGCAGGCTCGGCGCGAACTGGATGAGATCCGGCGAGGCGATCGGGCCGATCTCCTTGCGCACCCAGGCGACCAGCTCCTTGCGCAGGTCCTCGGTCGGCTGCTCGCCGGCCATGAGCGTGACGTACGCATAGATGCCCTGGCCCTTGATGTCGTGCGGATAGCCGACCACGGCCGCCTCCGAGCATTTCGGATGCGCGACCAGCGCCGACTCGACCTCGGCGGTGCCGAGCCGGTGGCCGGCGACGTTGATCACGTCGTCGACGCGGCCCGTGATCCAGTAGAAGCCGTCCTCGTCGCGGCGGCAGCCGTCGCCCGTGAAGTACTTGCCCTTGTAGGTCGAGAAATAAGTCTGCACGAAGCGCTCGTGGTCGCCGTAGACGGTGCGCATCTGGCCCGGCCACGACTCGACGATGCACAGGTTGCCGCTCGCGGCGCCCTCGAGGACCTTGCCGTCGGCGTCGACGATCGCGGGCACGATGCCGAAGAACGGCCGCGTTGCCGAGCCTGGCTTGAGCCGCGTCGCGCCCGGCAGCGGCGTGATGAGGATGCCGCCCGTCTCGGTCTGCCACCAGGTGTCGACGATCGGGCAGCGGCCGTCGCCGACCACGCGCCAGTACCATTCCCACGCTTCCGGATTGATCGGCTCGCCGACGCTGCCGAGCAGGCGCAGGCTCTTGCGCGAGGTCTTCTTCACCGGCGCATCGCCCGCCTGCATCAGCGCGCGGATCGCGGTCGGCGCCGTGTAGAAGATGTCGACCTTGTGCTTGTCGATCACCTCCCAGAAGCGGGCGTTCGAGGGATAGTTCGGCACGCCTTCGAACATCAGCGTGG
>DASXCK010000177.1:0-9827 GCA_036491235.1 Xanthobacteraceae bacterium
CGCCATGCTGTCGGACCGCATCCATCAGTCGATCGTGGTGGAGAACAAGCCGGGCGGCTCCGGCACGGTGGGCGGCACTTTTGCGGTGCGCGCCGAGCCCGACGGCTACACGCTGTTCGTCAATTCGATCGCGGATGCGCAAAACCTCTATTTCCTGCCGGTGTCCTACAATGCGGTCGACGATTTTGCGATGATCGGCATGATCGTCGAGGGCCCGCCGCTCGTGCTGGTGGTCGACGCCGCGCAGCCTTATCGCACGCTCGCCGAGCTCATCGCCGACGCCAAGGCTCACCCGAACAAGATCAATTTCGCGACTTCCGGCCCCGCGACATCCCCCGCGATGGCGCTTGCGCAGCTCAATGCACTTGCCAAGACCTCGATCGTCGCGGTGCCCTATCGCGGCGCCGGCGAGGCCGCGCGCTACGTTGCGGCCAGCGCCGTGCAGGCGACCTTCACGTTCTACGCCCAGGCGAAGCCGCTCGCCGACTCGGGCAAGCTGCGCGCGCTCGCGATCGCGAGCCCGCAGCGCATCGCGACCTGGAGCGAGGTGCCGACCATGGCGGAGCTCGGCTTTCCCAATTTCGACTATAGCGGCTTCGTCGGCCTGGCGGCGCCGGCCAAGACCCCGCCCGCGATCATCGCGTACCTCAACAAGGAGCTCAACGCGGTGGTGCAATCGCAGGTCTTCAGGGACCGCATGACGGCGCTCGGCATGAGCGTGCCGCCGCCGGCGCAGAACACGCCGCAATATCTCGCCGACTATCTGCGTCGCGAAATCGGCCACCAGGGACCGCTCGCCGCGCTCACCGGCATCAAGCTGATGAAGCCGGTGCAGTAACTTCTCAAGCGATTTTGGCACAGCGCCCGCGGCCGCCCCGTTTATCGCGAGCGCGCCGCGTCGCCTCGGCGCGAGCGGGTGACGTCGATTAGCCAACGCGCCGCCGCACGTGGCGCGGCCCGCAGGCGGCCGATCGGAAGGACGTCGAGCTGCAGTTCGGGAAACACGAAGGCGCGGGCGCCGAAGTTCTCCTTGAAGCGCGCGACCGGATCACCGTCGCCACCTGATTGACCCATCTGGTACCAGCGGGCGCCGCGTCCGCATGCGTCCTGGATGGCGAGCCAGTGCAGCAAGAAGTTCGCGCGGGTCGGGCCGGCCAGCTCCTTGTGCATGGCCCCACGCGTGTAGTGATCGTTCGGCCCACGCAAGATGGCGGTCGCGGCGACGGGCTCGCCCTGATGCCGCGCGACCCAGATCGCGACGCCGCCCGGGTTGCGTTCCGCCATCTGCGTCCACCGGCTCTGCGGGTTCAGCCGCCGCCCCCGCAGGCGGCCGATCCACACCGGCTCCTGGCGCTGTGTGGCCCAGCGGCGCACAGAGAGTTGCCAGAGATCCTCGAGCACGCCCAGCAGGCGTCCCGTGGTATCGCACTCGACCTCGAGGCCTTGCTTCTCCGCCTTGCGGATGCCGCGGCGCGCGTTGTCCGAGAAGCGCTTCCACACCGCATCGATTCCGCCGTCGAGGTCGACCGCGTGCGCATTGCGCGCCGTCGCGGCCGCTGCCGGAACGGCCTTGCTCCATGCCTCGCCCTGGAGGCAGTTGGGACAGATGTGCTGGCGCAAGATCTTGCGCGCCGCGAGATCGGCGACGACGTCGGCCACTTCAGTCGCGCCGATATCGGCGCCGACGAGTCCGCCAAATCCCCACCCGTCGGGAAGAGAATCCTCGGCCACCGTCAATCCGCCGACGCGCTTGCCGATCATCGGCAGCACGAGCTGGCGGCCCGACGGCCAGACATAGAGGCGGCTCGCATCGGTCCAGCCGTCGACCGCGCAGATGGTGTCGAGCCATTCGGGGGTGTGGCTGAGCAGTGCGGTAGGATCGGCGGCGAGCGCCTTGCGCCACAGATCGCGCGGCGCGGGGCTGACGACGTCGACGCTCTTAGCCATGTGATTGCTCATCCGTGTCGCCCGTCCAAGTCGCCCATCCATGTGATCGCTCATCGGGTTGAGCGCATTTTTCTCGAACGACGTTCGCCCACGACGTTTGCCTAATGGTTCAGTTGCAAGCCGAGTCGGTCGTGCCGGTGAGGCGCGATGAAATCCAGGACCCGGATGTGTCGACAGACTGCGCCACGAGCGTGAGAAATCCGATCCACAGACCGACCGTTCCGACCGCACTGCCCACCAGCATTCCGGCTGCGGCGCCGGCCAGGCCGCGCGTGCTCAGAAGCCACCAGACGAGCCCGACCGTGAGAATGGTCCCAATCAACGCGGCGACGACGATCGCGCGTGGGCGCTCCATGGCGGCGAGCGCATTGGCGGCGGGCAGGCCGATCGCCGACGCGAATGCGGCAAACACCAGAAGATCGAGCGTATGGCCGGGCGCCACGAATTCCTTGCTGCGGTAGAGGAGGCGCATCACGTCGTCGCCGAGCAGCACCACCACGGCGCAGAACGGGATCAGCACGCCGCCGATCAGGAGCGCATCGCGGATCGCCTGGCGCCGCAGGCTGGCGCCGCCGCCCTCCCGCCAGGCGAGGACGGAGCGCGGCGCGAGAATGTTGCTCAGCCCGTAGACGATCGGGTTGGAGAAGGCGACGATGCTCATGCACGCCGCGTAGACGCCGGTGACCGCCGCGCCCGCAATCGCCGCCGACAGCCAGTAGGTGATGAAGTCCTGGGTCTGTGTGATCGCCTGCTTGATGAAGAGCCACTTGCCCAGACGCCAGCCGTGCTTGATCGCCGCATACAGGCCGGCAAGGTGGATCGCGAACTCGGCGCGCGCGACGTAGAGCCAGGCAAGTCCCGCGATGCCGCTCGACAGGCCGAGTGCGGCGAGCGCCGTGACCGCCGACATGTGGCCGGTCCACGCAAGCGCTGCGATCATGGCGAGCTGCATGGCCGTGACGGCCGCATCGAGCATCAGCGCGTGGGCGACCCTGAGATGGTTGAACGCGAAGCGCCGCCCGAACTCGCGCAGCAGCGCGAATTGCGTGACCGCGGCGAGCGCCCAGGCGATGGCCGCCAATTCGGGCCGCGTGCCGCCGACGGAGAGCGCCAACCCGGCCATGGCCAAGATGCCGGCCGCGACGGCGGCGAGCATGAGGCTCTGCATGAGCGAGCTGCCGGCGAACTCGGCCGGTGTTCCGACCGGCCGGTGGCGTTGGATCGCGAAGGGCAGGGTGATCAGCGATCCTTGCGTCGTATAAAGCGACGCAAGCACCGAGATGGCGATCGCATAGGCGCCGAGCTGGCTTGCGTCGGCATAGCGGCCGATGATCACGGTCGTGAAAAAGCTCCCCGCGCTCACCACCCCCTGATCGGCCAGCGCCAAGGCATGGACGCGGGAGATCAGTCGAAACGGGTTGCGCAACGACCATCTCGATGCCGGTGTCCCGGCGCGATCGGCGCGCGTGTCCGCAGGCTCGGGTGGGCGGGTCGCGGAACCAAACGCCATATCTTGACCTTTCAACCTGCGCTCCAGGCCAAGATTTCGGCGTTTTTGCTCGAAGGCTCAACTGGATAACCCGCAATAGTGCGGGTTTTTCTTTGACGTTCAGTAAACGGCGTCCGGGCGCGCCGAACCGCTCCCGGACAAATCGCAGGCGAAACAAATCGGCGAGGCGCTACGTCGCGTTGCGCGCGTGCATCGCCATCGCGATCAGCGCGGCGCCGCCGAAGATCAGGTTGACGCCGACCAGGACGCCGAGCGCCCAGGCGGCGGTGCCGGGCAGGCCCACGAAAATGATGACGGCGAGCACGAGGTCGATCACGCCGCTCAGCAGCATCCATTCCCAGCGGCCCGACAGCTGTCGGCGGTGCTCGACCGCGAACATGATCGACGCAATGCCCTCGATGGCGAAGAAGGCGATCAAGAGCAGGGTGAGCGAGATCGCGCCGCCCATTGGGCGGATCAACAGGATCAGGCCGGCGGCGGTGGCGAGCACGGCGGAGACCAGCGACCACCAGAAACCCGGCGCGCCGCGCGCACCGAGGGTGGTGACCCAGCCGATCAGGCCGCTGAACAGAATGATCCAGCCGAAGATGACGGTGACCGCCAGGGTGGCGAACGGCGGCAACAGAATAGCGAGCGCGCCGAGCACCAACAGGACGACGCCCTCGATGAGGAAGACCGTCGAGTGCCTGCGGAGCGTACTCGCGACCGCGGTCCGGAATTGCTCGGGATCAATGGGAGTTTGCGTCGACATTGGGGGTCTCCGTGCTGGCCCGCCGACGGGCGCCAGCTTGAAGGTGGTGACGTGACGAGGGCAAGACAAGCACCGGGGCAGGCGCATCCATGATACGCCGAATACGCCGAGCGGCGACCTGCTTGCACCTTATGCACGGCATAATGCGCGCCTTGCGCATTTCGTTCTTCGGCGACGCAGCTTCGCGCGCGACAATAAGATGAGAGGGCGCGCGCCGCTTTGGCGTTGCCCACATCCCTCCCTGTCCGCACGCTGCCGACGGCTCCGATGAGGCAGGTCGGACAAACTTGGCGGAATGGCAGATCAAAGCCACTGGAGAAAAGCGAATGGTTTCAACAAACACTGGTGCAAAGGCCCGCCGCAGCGGCCATGTCGGCGGATCAAGGCAAAAAACGCAATGATTACAACGCACTGCCATTCGCATGCGACAAGGTCGTGGTTGACCGACTGTTAATCGCCACGCGCCGTTAACGGTCGATTTCTAACTCGCAGGTACCATCACGGGTCGTGTCGTGGATGATGTGTCGCGAGTGAAACCATGGCCAAGGAAAACGAGCTCAAAGGCGCGGACCAGGTCGTCTTCGAATCCGGCTTCAAGGCGCGGATCATGGGTATCGACGGGACGTGGTGGCGCGAGTGCTACATCGAGGTGATCTCGCAGAGCGGCGCCAAGCTCACGGTCGAGGGCAGCGTCGAGAACCTCAAGCTCAACGAGTTCTTTCTCATGCTCTCGACGGTGGGCAACGCTCACCGCAAATGCGAGCTGGTCTACGTCAAGGGCGACGAGATCGGCGTGCGCTTTTTGCAGAAGGCCGAAGGCAAGCGTCGCGCGCGCCCGGCCTTCAGCGAGAGCGAGGATTTTGTTCCGTAGTGCCCCTTCGTCATCGCCGGGCATAGCCGTTCGAAGAACGACGTCGCGGCGTTCACCCCTTGGGCTTGCCGAAGGCAAGACCCGAAGACTCGCCTATGTCCCGGCCATTCACGTCTATTTCTCGCGCAGGAGGCAAGGCGTGGATGCCCGGCACAACGCCGGGCATGACGCGGCCTGTAAGACTTGCTCAGTCGCCGTCGGTATGATCAACCTGTCGGAATGACGGGGGCGCGGTTTCCCTTAAAGCTCGTGATCGGACTGGCGGTGGCGATTGCGCTCGACACCGCGCTGCAACTCGTCTGGAAGATCGGCGTCGCCGACATGCCGGACACCTCGTCGCTGCGCGAACTCGCGGTCGCGGTCGTGCGTCGTCCGATCTTCATCCTGGTCGTCGCCCTGATGGCGGCGCAGCTCGTCAACTGGCTGAAGGTTCTCGACCACGCCGACCTGAGCTACGCCAAGCCGTTCACGTCGCTGAGCTACATCACGGTGTGCGTGCTCTCCGTCGTGATCCTCGGCGAGCACATCGCGCCGCTGCAGATCGTCGGCATCGCGATCGTGATCGCGGGCGTGTGGTGCGTGAGCCAGACCGGGCACGCGACGCTGCGCGACGAGATCGAGGCCAAATGAGCCCGACCGCGTTGGGCGTGCTCCTCGTCGTCGTGAGCACGATGGTCGAGGGATTCGGCCAGACCTTTCTGAAGAAATCCGCGCTCGACGTTGCGCGCCGGCACCACTGGATCCTGCTCGGGGTCGCGGTGCTGATCGTCGAGGTGCTGCTTTATTCCGGCGCGCTGCGTTTCCTGGCGGTGAGCACCGCGTTCCCGATCACCAGCCTGAGCTTCGTGATGGTGACGCTGCTCTCGCGCTGGCTGCTCGGCGAAAGCGTGACGCCGCTGCGCTGGGTCGGGGTCGGCCTGATCCTGATCGGCACCAGCCTGATCGTCGTGCAGGCGTAGGATGGGTTGAGCCCTCGGGTCTTGCCTTCGGCAAGCCCAAGGACAGGCTCCGCGAAACCCATCACTTCGACGGCTGGCGCATAGATGATGGATTCGCTCCGCTCGACCCATCCTACGGCGCGGCTACTGGACGGTCCGCTTTCGCGTTGCCTTCGCGGGTGACGGCGCGGGCGCGGGCAGAGAACTCGCCGACGCCGGCTGCAGCCGCGATGCGCGCTTCTGCAGCGCGCGGATGCGGTCGGCAAGGTTGCCGCCCTGGCTTTCGCCGCCGTTGGCGTTCGCCGGCGCCTCGGCCGCGAGGATCGCCTCGATCGGCGAGTTGGCGCCTTCGAGCGCCATGGTCAGCCGCGCAACCTCCGCCGCGATGTCGTTGATGCGCTCGCGCAGGAGCGCGTTGTCGGTCCGCTCGTCGGTCCAGGCCTGCGCGGTCTCGGTCCTCATCGCGGCGATTTCCTGCTGCAGCTTCGCGCGCTCCGCGCTCACGCGGGCGAGCTCGGCTTGAATTTGGCCGGTGTCGCCGCGCCCATTGCCTGCCGATTGATGCCCGCCGGCGGCCGCGAGCTCGGCAAGGAGATCGGCGGCGTTCTTTTTCGCGGCGTCGAGCTCGGTCCGCATCTGGTTGGCCGCATGCTCGCGGTCCATCAGCGCGCGGCCCTGCTCGGTGAGCCGGGTCTCCAGATCCTGGATACGGCGGCCGAGGATCTCGGCCTCGGTCGTCTGGGCGACGAGCTGGCGCTCGAGCTGCGCCACGCGATTGGTCAACGTCTCGGCCTTGCCGCGCTCGTCGGAGAGCTCCTTGGTCGCCGCGTCGGCGTCGCTGCGCTCGCGCGTGAGCCGCGCCTGTGCGTCTCGCACGTCCTTCTCGTTGCGCTCGAGCTGCGCCTTGAGCGAGTCGATCTGGGTGTTGAGGTTCAGGATTTCTACCTTATGCGCGCCCGTCGTCACGGTGTGCTCGCCGACTTCGCCGTGAAGCTTGGCGAGTGCCGCTTCCATGTCGGCGAGCGCAAGACCGGTCTGTTGCGCGGTGGTCGACTTGACGGACAGCTCCAGCTCCGTCGCTCCGATCTTATCCTGCTGCGCCCTCACGTGCGCTTCCAGCGCCGTCATGGCGGCGCTCTTCTCGCCCAACTCGTGCTTGAGCATGGCGATCGCCTCGGTCTTCTTGCCGAGCTCGCCGAGCTGCGCGGTCGAGCGCGCCTTGAGCTGCTCGACGCTCATCTCCAGGCGCCGCGTCGACACCGCGAACTCGGCGCGAAGCTGGTCCTTGTCGGCCTGGATCTCCGCTATCGACAGCGGGGTGGCGGCCTCGAGCCGTCGCGTGGTGAGCCGCGCCGCCCGATTGTGCACCAACGGGACGATGACGAGCCCCAACAGGCTCGCGCACAGGAACCCGATCCCGAAATACATGACGGATTCGACCACGAACGCCTCCGGTGCGCCGCGCAAGGTTTCGGCAAAAGCCTGCCCCGGAACCGATCCAGGGCGGCGTCCGGTCCGCCAAGCATGCCGCTCGACGAGCGGGGAACATGCCACGGCGTCGGAGGTTCTGCCAGCTTGCGCGCGCGGTTAACCTAAACCCTGGCAAGCGCCGCCCGCACAAGCAAAAAATATCGGCCGCGCGCCGTTCAGAACGGGTTCCACGTCGGCTGCGGCGTGAACTTGAGGTAGCCCACATTGGCGCCGAGGCGGAGCCCGACGCCGGCGCGGATCGGCACGACGACGATATCGTTGGCGGTCAGCGCCGTCATGCCGAAGCCGCCGATGATATAGGCCGATCCCTCGATGCCGCCGAAGCGCTGGTAGACCGCCTGCGTGGCGGGCAGGTTGTAGACCAGCATCATGGTGCGCGCGCCGTCGCCGCCGAAATCCCAGCCCAGCGTCGGCCCCTGCCAGTAGACCTTGAGGTCGCCCGCGTTCTTGGTGAAGAGCGAGCCTTCGCCGTAGCGCAGGCCGCCGAAGAACGCGCCGCCTGCCTCCTCGCCGAGGACGTAGCCGTTCGGCAGTCCCCACTGGGCCACGGCCTTCTCGATCACGGTGGCAAGTCCGCGCGATACCCCGCCGAAAAAGCGGTGGCCGGCATCGATCAGCTCATTCGGCTGGAAACGATCGCTCGGCGGCGGCGGCTGCTGCTGGGCGCGGGCGACGCCCGGCACGAGGGCCGCCATCGCCAGCAGCAGGACGAAGGTTCGCAAGGCAGAGCGCATCGCAGGCTCCATATGATCGTCGACACGTGATCATCGACAGGATCATCGATACCGGGTTGGCTTAACGCGTTGGACACCGACATGGCCTACGGTCCCATGCTCGGCGCCGGCGACACAGACATCGCGCCAGCGAGCCTCGTGGCACCGTCAACCTTCAGGGTCGCTGCCGTTTCCCTCCCGCTGGCTGCGATGCGCAGCAAGCGCGTACCGGCCGGGGCCGGCATCACCCCCGAATCGGGACACCATTGAGCAGAACTATGACCTCAGCGCGGCGGCAACGAAAGACGGGAATGGCGGCCAAGGCCGCGAAACCGTCGCACGCCGCTCCCGCGGCGGCGCTGCTCCTGGCGCTGGTACCGGCGCTGATCGGCCTGCCGCGGGCCGAGGCGGCGACGACCGAGCGGGTGGTCAGCGACCTCTTGAGCGGGCTCGCGATCAGCGGGATCGACCCCGTCAGCTATTTCACCCATGCGGCCCCGATCTACGGCAGCACCGACAACGAATACAGCTATGGCGGCGTGGTCTGGCTGTTTCGCAACATCGGCGACAAGGCGGCCTTCACGGCCCATCCCGACGTCTACATGCCGCGTTACGGCGGCTATGATCCGGTCGCGCTCGGCCGCGGCGTCGCGGTGGCCGGCAACCCGCTGGTCTGGGCCATGGTCGGCGAACGCGTCTACCTGTTCTACGATGAGAAGTCGCGCGCGCGGTTCTTGGACAACCCGATCGACGCGATCGGCACGGCCGAGGACAAGTGGCCGGCAGTGATGAGCACGCTGGTGCCGTAATATCCGCGTTTCGGGCTCAGGCCGGCCGCGGATCGATCCGGCGCGCCGGATCGCCCCAGGCGACGAAGCCCGGGATCTTGAAATCGTCCTGCACCCGGCCATAGCGCAGCGGCGCACCGGATGGCGTCGTCACCATGCCCCCGGCCGCCGCCACGATCGCATGGCCGGCCGCCGTATCCCATTCCGACGTCGGCGCGAGCCGCGGATAGACATCGGCGCGGCCCTCGGCGATGCGGCAAAGTTTGAGGGCCGAGCCGCAGGTGATGCGCTCGCTGATCGCCAGACGCGCGAGGAACGCCTCGCTGTCGGCGTCGAGATGCGAGCGGCTGACCGCCGCGACGAGGCCGTCCGCGGGCGCCCGGCGGCAGCGGATCGCGACCGGCGCGACCGCGGGATCGAGTTCGAGGCGCTCGGCGCCGCGCCCGACGATCCCCCGATAGAGGAGGCCGAGTGCCGGCGCCGCGATGAACCCCGCGATCGGCTCGCCGCCAACGACGATCGCAAGGTTGACCGTGTACTCGCCCCGGCCCGCTACGAACTCCTTGGTGCCGTCGAGCGGATCGACCAGCGCGAAGGTATCACCGGTGGCTGCGGCGGGATCGCAACTCTCCTCCGAGACGACCGCGACGCCGGGCAGGATGCGCGCGAGGCCCTCCGCGATCACCTGGTCGGCCGCCTCGTCGGCGGCCGTCACCGGCGTCTGGTCCGCCTTGAGGCGGGTCGCCATCCCGGCCGGCGCGATCGCGAGAATCGCGGCCGACGCGCGGGCCACGAGCGCGGTCAACTCGGCCGCAAGG
>DASXCK010000178.1:0-11552 GCA_036491235.1 Xanthobacteraceae bacterium
AATCCCATCTCATTGCGCTTCTGATACCCGCCTCGCTCGCTTTTGCGGTGCCGATAGCGGCGCAGATCGTGCAGAAGCCCCTCGCCATCATCGTGCCGTTCGCGCCGGGCGCCTCGGCCGATGGGATCGCACGCCTCGTCGGCAACGACCTTGCGGCACAGCTCGCACGCAACATCGTGATCGAGAACAAGGCCGGCGCCGGTGGGACGCTCGGCCTGGAGCTGCTCGCCAAGGCGACGCCCGACGGCGACACACTCGCGATCGGCGCGCCCGGCGCACTCCTGATCGCACCCAACCTGCCGGGCGCGACGTTCCAGCCGCTGCGCGCCCTCATGCCGGTCGCCAAGCTGATCGACATTCCGCTCGTCGTCGTCGCAAATCCGGCCACGGGACCCAAATCCATCGCCGAGATGCTCGCGCGGGCCAAGCGCGACCCGAACGGGCTGAGCTACGGATCGACCGGCGTCAACAGCGGCCAGCATCTCACGATGGAGCTGTTGAGGAAGGTGACCGGCGCAAATCTCGTGCACGTACCCTATCGCGGCAGCACGCCGGCCGTGACCGACGTGCTCGGCGGCCAGATCCCCGTCGCCTGTGTCGACCTCACCTCGGCGATGCCTTTCATTCGTGCCGGCCGCCTGATCGCGCTCGGCGTGCCGAGCGAGGCGCGCACCTCGACTGCGCCCGATATTCCGACCATCGCGGAGGCCGGCGTGGCGGGCTTCGCCAGCGCACCCGGCTTTCTCGGCCTGTTCGCCCCCGCCGGCACGCCCGAGCCGACCATCAAGCGCCTCACCCATGCGGTCGCGGCCTATCTCAAGACGCCCGAAGCGCACGCCAAGGTGACCGGCCTCGCCGCCGAGGTCGCCTATCTGGATGACGTGGCCTTTGCCCGGCTCCTCGCCGCCCAGTCGGCGCGCTGGAAGGACCTGATCGCCGGCCTGCCGCCCGCGAAATAACGGCATTTGCGCCGTCATGGCCGGGCTCGTCCCGGCCATGACGTGGAAACTCCGGCTATTTTCGCTCGGCGGCGGTGCTCTGAAAGCCCGAGAGATCGATCTTGCTGGCCTGCTCGATCTCACGCTTGCGCTGCACCAGCTCGGCGTAGTCGATGAGACGTTGCAGATCGAGCGTATGCCGGTTGGTCTCGCGGACGAGATCGCCGTGAACCGCGTCGTCACTCAGCGCGCGCAACTCGCCGCCATAATATGACCCCACATAGAGGCCGAGCGAAAAGACGACGATAAGTCCGGCGACGGCGGTCTGGTTCTGGACGCCGCGCGAGCCGATCAGGAAGGCTGCCACGCCGCCGATCAGCGTCAGCGCCGCCGGCATCACGGCCGCGACCGACGGCTCGCGGCTGTCGGACATCGTGCACCCGGTCACGAACCCGAGCAGCGCGAACGCGAACAGCGCCAGCGCGACGCTTTCCGTCACCGCCGACCGATGACCCGCGATCGCGGCCGCCAGCACCGCCGCGGCGACCAAAATCAAAGCGACCGCGAGCGCGGTCGCGAGCACCTCGGCAAACGCCCCGCTCAACAGCTCCACGGAGATCCCACCCTGCGCCCGGCGGCGGCGCGCGACGCCGCGACATCATTCCGGCGCGCGATGCGCGACCGGCTTCTTCGCCCTGACCTTCTTCGCTCGGGGCGCGGCCGCGTCGCGTTGCGCGACCTCGCATTTCGTCTTGTCGATGGGGTTCTCGATCTTGCTGCAGTCGACCGATTGCGCCCGCCCGCAATCCAACATCGCGGCGAACGCAAGAGCGCCCAGCAGCAGCGCGTAGCGACGACAGGACATCCCGAACCTCGCGACCAAACGCACGCTAAGATTGTCGCCGCGGGCCTCGTGTTGTCAAGTGCGATCGATTCGCACCCTCACGCGCGCCAGCGCGCGAAATGCCTCTCCAGCCGGCGCATGGCGGCATTGAGCACGATCGCCATGGCGGCGAGCGTACCGATCAGGCCGAGCAGCAGGCTCGGTTGGAAATTCTGCGTGAACTGGGTAGTGAAGAACCCGATGCCGGCGGTCGAGACGTAGAGCTCGGCCAAGAGCACGCCGAGCAGCACGCCCGTCATGCCGAGCCGCATGCCGGTGAACAGGCTCGGCACCAGATGTGGGAATACGACGTAACGCAGCTCCTGCCAGGCGTTCGCGCCCATCGCGCGCGCGCTCACCCGCAGGATCGGCTTGATCCCCTGCACCCCGGCCGCGACCGTGACGATGATCGGAAACACGCCGTGCGTGAAGCCGAACGCGATCTTGCACGCCGGGCCTATGCCGAAGCCAAGCACGAAGATCGGCAGGATGGTGACCTGCGGCATGCCGTAGAGAAACAGGATGATCGGCATGAAGGCGCGCCGCGAGAAATCATGCAGCCCGACCACGAGGCCGATCGACAGACCGACCGTGACCGCGAGCGCGAATGCGGCGACGAGCTCCAGGAGCGTGATCCCCATCGCGCCCGGCACGCCGTCGGTCTTGAACACGCCGGTCAGGTCCCATGCGACCCGCGAGGCCGGCGCAAAGAACATCGGATCGACGAACCGCCGCCCGGCGATCTCCCAGATCACCAGCACGAGCGCGATGACGCCGAGCCTTGCGACCAGCGGGCTCCGTCGCCAGCGATGCAGCTGCGCGTCCGTCACCATCGCCGCCCCCACGCCTCCAGCATCGAAACCGCGAAGTTGAGCACGCCCGCGATCGCGACCACGAACGCCACGTAGGCGAACATGCGCGCCGGCTCCATGTTCTCGGACAGCTCGACGATGTGGTGACCGAGCCCGGCGAGCGACGCGAGCACCTCGGTGCCGATGATCGAGAGCAGCGCGACCGTGAAGCCGAGCCGCATGCCGGCGAGGATCACCGGAAAGGCGGCGGGCAGCAGCACGAAACGAAACAACGCAAAGCCCCGCGCGCCCATCGAGCGGGCGGCCGTGACCAGCCCGCGGTCCACATGGGCGAAGCCCGTGATGGTGTTGAGCGCGACCGGAAAGAAACTGATGGTCGCGCCCATCGCGATCTTCGAGGCGGGCCCGAGGCCGAACCACAGCACGTAGAGCGGGATGAACAGGATCAGCGGCACCGCATACATGGCGGCGAACAGCGGCTCGTACACGCGGGTGCGGAACGCCGAGCGGCTCACCAGGTAGCCGATCGCAACCCCGCTCGTCGCCGAGATCGCGAACGCGACCACGACCTCGAACAGCGTGATACGCAGGTCGGGCAGAAACTCGCCGCTCCCCACCACCTTCACCAGCGCGTGCCAGACCGCGACGGGGTTTGGCAGCAGGATCCGGCTCACGCCCCAGCGCTCCGTCGCGAGGTACCACAGCGCGAGGATGCCGCCCCCGAAAGCGACTTGCGTCGCCAGCACGGCGAAGCGGCCCGTGCGGCGGCGCCCGCCTCTCACGACAGCGCCCCCGGGGTCGCGGGCCGCGCGCTTTCGGCCGACATGGTCTTGCGGATCTCGTCGTGCAGGAGCCCGTAAAGCTGGTTGCGCAGCTTCGTGAATTTCTCCGACATGGCGAATTCGGGCTTGCGCGGATGCGGCTCGTCGACGGTGATGACCTGCTTGATGGTACCGGGCCGTGCCGAGAACACCGCGACACGGTCGGCGAGAAAGACCGCCTCGCCCAAGCTGTGCGTCACGAACACGATGGTCTTGGCGGTTGCGGCGAGCAGCACCGAAAGGTCCTCGCCGAGGATCATGCGGGTCTGCTCGTCGAGCGCGCCGAACGGCTCGTCCATCAGGAGGATGTCGGTCTGCAGGCTGAGCGCGCGTGCGAGCGCCGCGCGCTGGCGCATGCCACCCGAAAGTTGGCCGGGAAAATGGTCGGCGAAATCCCGCAGCCCCACCGTCTCGAGCGCGCGCTGGGCCCGCCCGGCGCGCTCGGCCGCCGCCACGCCCTGGAAGCGCATGCCGAGGTCGATGTTCTCGCGCACCGTGTTCCAGGGAAACAGCGCGTGCTCCTGAAACACGAACGCGATGTCGCGCGGCATCGGCCCGGCGACCGGCTTGCCCAGCACCTCGACCTCGCCGGCAGTCGGGGCCATCAACCCGCCCATGACGTTGAGCAGCGTGCTCTTGCCGCAACCCGACGGCCCGATAAGGCACAGCAGCTCGCCACGCGCAACGTCGAGCGACGTGTCGAGCAGCGCTCGCACATTGCGCGCCTCCCCCTCCTCGCCGAAGCGATGGGAGACCTCGCGGACACGAATGGCGGGATTCATGAGTCACCGACCGCTATACGAAGAGACCTCCCCGTCATCCTGACGCGCCCGAGCGAAGCGAGGGCCTCGACGGATGATCGGCCGCGGTCGTGCCAGGAACATGGATTTGGCACGCCATGCGCCGTCGCCCTTCGAGGCGCGGCTGCGCCCCGCGCCTCAGGGTGACGGTGAAAGGGAGCAACGAGCCGCATCACTGCTTCGGCAGAAACTCTTCCGTATAGAGCTTGCTCATATCCGGCTTGGCGGGCAGCGCATCGGTGTCGACGAAGGAGCCGGCGAGCACGTCGAGCGCCTTCGGCTTGAAATGCCCGGTGCGGCTCATGATCGGCAGGATTTCGTCATAGTTGCGCTCCGAGACCGTCTTCGACACGCCCGTGACCTTGGCGGCGACATCGACCGACTGCTCCTTGTGCGTCGCCATGTACTTGATGGTCTCGAACCAGCCGGCGAGGAACGCCCGCACCGCGTCGGGGTGCTGCGCGATCATCGCCTTGCTGGCGAAGGCGGCGTGCACGTGAAAATCCTTGATGCGGTCGCCGAAGCGCACAAGAATCCGCCCGACGCCCTCCTCCTCGACCCGAAACACGGTGCTCGAGTCCGTCACGACGCCGTCGACCTGCCCGGTGCGCAGCGCCGCGATCTGCGCGATCGGCGAGCCGAGCGGCGCGATCTTGATGCCGTCATTGCCCCAGCCGTGCTGGCGCGAGAGCTCCTGGGCGAGCCAGTAGGTCAGCGATCCCCTGGTCGAGACGCTGACGGTGCGGCCCTTGAGGTCGTCCTCGGTCTTGACCGGCCCGTTCTTGAGCACCACCAGAAAAATGGTCCCCGGCGCGTCCGCGAGCGCCGCAATGCCGAGCATGGGGGTGCCCTTGGGGATGAAGGCGAACGTCGGCCCGCCGCCCAGCGCAATGTCGACCGCACCGGCGCTGAGCCCCTGCAGCAGCTTGGCGTCACCGGCAAAGTTGGCGATCTCGATGTCGAGCCCGTGCTTCTTGAAGATCCCCGCCCGGATGCCGATGTCGACGGGCACGAAGGCGAACTGCTGCGCCTGCGCCTTGCCGACGCGGATTTTGGTCTGCGCCGCCGCACCGCCGTCGAACCCCAGGAGCACGAGCGCCACGTAGGCTGCCGCCCAGAACGAGGATTTCATCGCCATCTGCCTTGATCTCTCCCTGAGGGCCCATTTCGCCGGCAAGTGCCGCCCGGTGTAAAGCTCGCTCATGTCGCACGCCAGGGCGTCGGGCCCACGCGTGCCGCGCATTTGTATTGCCTCGCCGCCGCACCGTAAACTGACCGCGAGATGCCCTGTCACATTCATCAACCGTGGAGCCTGCCAGTGCCGACCCTGAAGCAACTCATAGCCGGCGACGACCTCGTCGTCGCGCCAGTCGCGCTCAACCCGATCATGGCGCGGCTTGCGGAAGCTGCCGGCTTCAAGGCCGTGTATCTCAGCGGCGGCTCGCTCGGCTGGCTCAAATGCGTGACCGAGGCGAACCTCACGTTGCCCGAGCTCACGGAAGTCGCGCTCGACATGCGCACCGTGTGCCGCCTGCCGATCATCCTCGACGCCGGCGGCGGTTGGGGCGATCCCGCGCATATGCACCGCACCATTGGCCTCACCGAGGCCGCCGGATTCGCGGCGATCGAGATCGAGGACCAGCTCCTGCCGCGCCATTTCGAGCACCATGTCGGCCGCGAGAACCTGGTGACGCTCGATCTCGTGGTGAAGAAGATCGCGGAGGCCGTCGCGGCGCGCACCGACCCCGACCTGATCATCATCGGCCGTACCAATGCGCGCCGCCTGCACGGCATGGATGAGGCGCTGCGCCGCGCCGAGGCGCTCAAGGAGGCCGGCGCCGACATGCTGTTCATCCACGCCCGCGACCCCGACGAGATGCGCCTCATCGCCGAGCGCCTTCCCGCCCCCTTGATGTGCTTCGCGCCGCCCGACGGCTTTGCCGAGTTTGCGCTCAAGCAGCGCGACCTCGCCAAAATGGGCTACCGACTCGCCGCCTCGTCCGGCAGCGCGTTCGCGGCCATGCACAAGGCGGTGAAGCAGTCCTACGACTGCCTCGCCAAGGACACGCTCGACCCTTTCCTGGGTCGCGGCGGCGCCGAGAAGGAAATGAAGGAGGCGCACAAGACGTGCGATCTGGAAAAGTATCTGGCGATCGAGAAGCGGACGGTGACGAGCCAGTCCGCGAGCTGAACTCACGGCGCGGCGCGCCAAAAACTTCATCCTCATGGTGAGGAGCGCGGCGAAGCCGCAGGTCTCGAACCATGGGCCGCGAGCCGCCCTCACTTCGGCGGTTCGAACCCGTTCCTGCGCCACCGCTCCGCCATCGCGGGCGACGTGATCGCCGCAACAAACGCCCGCGCGGCGGCCGGATCGGTGCTGCTCGCCGGGATCGCGGCCGCATAGCCGGAATACTGCTGCAATGACGGCGGCAGCGGGCCCGCGACCGTCACGCCTTTCACCACGACCGCCTCGCTGATGAAGATCACCGCGATCTCGGCCCGGCCTTCCGCGACCTCGATGGCGGCCTCGTGGCCGCCCTTGGTCAGCACCGACTTCGCCTTGATGGGTTCGGCGATCCCAAGCCGCTCGGCGACACCCGCGAACCAGATGCCCGAGGTGCCGCCCTCCGCCGGATTGGTGTAGGCGACCGATTTCGCGGCGAGCAGCGCCGCCTTGAGGCTCTCGGGTGTCGCGACGTCCGGCTTCGCGGCGCCCTCACGCACCACGACGCCGATGCCGACGCGTCCGAGGTCGGTGCGGCTGCCCGGCACAAATTTGCCGATCTTCTCGAGCTCTCCCATCAGCGGCGTCGAGACGATGATCAGGTCGGCCGGCTCGCCGGACGCGATGATCTTGCGCAGCTGCCCCGTGGTGCCGATGGTGAAGTCGAACCTTCGGCCGGTCTGTTTCGAATAATCCTCGATGATCTGCCCGATCAGGCCGCGCACCGCGCCGGCCGCGATCACCTTGACGTCGGCCGCATGCGCTGCGCCGGCGAGCAGCAGTGCCGCCAGGGCAACCAACCATCTCATTCGGCCCGCCATCGTATCCTCCTTTGCGGTACACGCAGCGCCTGCCGCCGACGCACCAGCGAAAGTTGCTCCAATTGCAACCACCCGCGCATCATTCCATACTTTCGAGTGTTGGTGGGGGATGATGGGAATGGCGGACGACAAAGACCGCTTCCTCGATGAAGCGACCCGATTGATCGGCGACGGCAATCGAACGGTGACGATTCTCCTCGTGGGCGGGATCGTCTGGTGGCTCACCAATATCCTTCCGCTCGCCGACATCTCCGGCTTTTTCAACGGCCAGAATGCCGCGCTGTCAAGCCGCGCCAAGGCCGCCGAGGAAAGCTGCGGCCGAACCATCGACCGTTTCGTCGCAGACCGGGTTGCGGGCTCCTATTCGGCGTGCCTTGCAGCTCCGGATGACGCCGCGACACGCAACAGGATCCGCCAGAACGCAGGCCTCGCGTCTGCCGCGGTCGCCCGCGACCCGACGCTCAACCGCCGGATGATGAAAACCACCCTGGACAGGATCGACATCCTGCTCAACGCGGCCGCGAGACGGGAGAATTGCAGCACGACGGTCGCCGATTGGCGCAGCAGATTTCAGAGCAAGTGCACGGCCGATCGCGCCGCCCTCACGAGCCAGTTCAACGACCAGCTGAAGAGCAGCAGCCTCGAGGTCGCCGGCGTGAAGGTCGACAATATCCCGACGCGGTTTCGTGCCGTGATGATGCTGATCCTCGTCATATGCGCCGCCGCCCTTCTGGCGCTCAAGCGCCGGCGCGTCTTCACCTTCCTCTACCTGCATTTCAAGGAGACGATCGCGCCCGGGAGCCCAGGTTCTCCCCCGACCTATCCGGCGCATGCGCATTATGTCGCCATTCCGTGGTGGTTCTGGCCGGTCCCGCGCTGGACGTACGGGTCCGGCCATTGCTTTCGCCAATTGCTCGCCGACGACGACGTCATCCGCCGGGCACGCAGCGCGTCCTTTTTGGTGATGATCGGCCTCGCTCTGCTTTTCTTCACCTGCGTGGTCGCGCAGGGCCAGCTCTCGTCCTTGCAACTGCGCGACACCTGGCGCCAGCTGGCCGGCGTGACCGACACCTACAGCGTTACCGGGAGCGAGATCATCGATCTCGCGCTCGATGGCGCGCTGTCGGCCCTCGCGATCGCGTGCTTCCTGCTGGTGATCGTGCCGCCCCGGCAGCAGCCCGCCGGCAGGAAACCGTGGGCGAGCCGCCGCCTGTTTCTCCGCCGTGGCGCCGGCACGGTTGCGGTGATCGCCGTCGCCGCCCTCGCGGTGCCCGGCGTCTTCCGCTGGCGCAGAGTGACACGCCTCGGAAGCAGCGCACGCCATCGCTTGGGCTGGCGCCAGGACCAGCCGCGATTCCGCTCCAAGAAAATGAAATTTGCCACCTATGCGGGCCCGTCGGGCTGGTATCAGCACCTGAGCAAACCGCCTGCCGCGCCGAGCGCACCCTCGGCCTTCCGCGCCAGAGCCGTGCAGGCGCCCGTT
Organism: Xanthobacteraceae bacterium; assembly: GCA_036491235.1. Taxonomy (GTDB): domain Bacteria; phylum Pseudomonadota; class Alphaproteobacteria; order Rhizobiales; family Xanthobacteraceae; genus JAVDCA01. The sequence goes on from DASXCK010000178.1 coordinate 8,783, forward strand.
GTGGCCATGGCCGGCGCGCCCGTCGCGCCAGCGCCGCACGCGCCGCCGCGCGGTCCCGTCCTGATCGCGCACTTCGTCAAGCCCGCACTGGTCTTCGTGCGCAATGCGGTGCCGAAGAAGGCTCGCGCCCGGGTTCGCAAGCTCAAAGCTGTGGTCGTGAGCCTCGAACAGCCGTCTGCGCCCCCGACACGGACCGGACGAAAACGGCTCTCGGAAAAGGAGACGCCCGACGCCCGGCTGCTGGCAAAGAAGCGCCTGCGCGCGCAGAAGGAGCCGCAGAAGCGCATCGCCATCGCGGCCGGCAGGATTCGCGGTGCCGGCACGCTCACCGTGACGGCGCTGAAGCCCCTCCAGCCCGAGAATCTTCCCAAGCTCGGTACGGTCGGATCGAGAATCAACACCACATGCTATTCGGAGGGCATCGAGGCGGCCGCCATCGACGCCTGGAACGCCGGCAACAAAAATGCGGCCATCGCCATTCTTCGCGTCGGCGTGACTTATGCGGGCCTCGGCCGCCGGCCGAACATTCGCCTGTACGATCTTTTGGCCGGACTGCTGGTCCGATCGGGCCAGACATCCGAGCTGACTCAGCTCGGCGCCGAGCTCAATGCGCTCCTGGGCCGTTCGCGCGTGGACTCGCGGGGCGACGAGCGCATCAAGTCGCGGCAGAAGGCATGGGCCGCGGCCGACGGCAAGTGGCAGGCGAAATGGAAGAACCCCACCCACAAATGGAACGGCATTGACATGCAGACGTGAGGCACGGTTTGATCGTGACGCGAGCCGGAGTGTTGTAACGTAACATGCCATGCCTTGGCGTTAGCGGTTCGAGTCCGCTCTCAGGTTCGCGCCAGCCTCCGCACTATTCCGGCTTGAACCCCGCCGCGCTCATGATCTTGGCGTAGTCCGCGTCGCGCCCGCGGATCAGCTTGGAGAAGTCCGCGCCGCACTGGCCGGCCGGATAGAGCCCGACCTTGACGAGCTTCTCGCGTACCTCCGGCACCTTCATGGCATCCGTGAACCACTTCGCAAGCTGGTCGGTCGCGGCCTTCGGCGTGCCGGTCGGCACCACGGTGCCGAGCCAGACCTCGACGTCGTAGCCCGCAAAACCCTGCTCCGCGATGGTCGGAAGGTCGGGCAGCATTTGCATGCGCTTCGCGCCGGTCGCCGCCAGCGCGCGCAGCTTGCCGGCCTGGAGAAATTCGACCGCCTCGGAATAGTTCTCGTACACCGCGGTCACGTGCTCGCCGAGCAGCGCGTTCACGGCGGGCGCGCCGCCCGGGTACGGCACATAGGTCATCTTCGCCTGACTGGCAAGGTTGAGCTGCAGGAATCCGATGTGCTGCGTCGTGGCCGGGCCGACGCTCGCGAGCGTGACCGCGCCGGGTTTTGCCTTCGATGCCGCGATGAGATCGCCCAGCGTCTTGTACGGCGAGGTGGCGTTGACCACGATCAGGTTCGGCGAGGTGACGAGATTGCAAACCGGCGTAAAGCTCGTGAGCGGATTGTAGTTGAGCTTGCGCATGTGCGAGTTGATGACGAACGAGTTCGACATCACCAGCACGGTGTTGCCGTCCGCGGGCTGGCGCGAGACGAAATCGGTCGCCGTCACGGTGCCGGCGCCCGGGCGGTTCTCGATCACCATGTTGACGCCGTCGTGCTCGTTGATCTCCTGCACGAGCACCCGCGCCAGCACGTCGGCGCTGCCGCCCGGCGGATAGGGCACGATGATCCGGATGGTGCGTCCGCTCTGCGCCGATACGGCGCCGGACGATGCGAGCGCCATACCGGCCGCCAGCAATGCCAACGTCAAGATCCGCATTCGCTTCCCCCTTTTTTGTTCTGGCTCTAGCCCGTTTTCTTCAGCCTTGCCTCCGCCAGCAAGGCGACAATCCGCTGCGGCGTAATCGGCGCCTCGGTGATCCGGACCCCGAACGGCTCGAGCGCATTTTCCACTGCCGAGACCAGCGTCGCAATCGCCGGAATCGTGCCCGCCTCGCCCGCCCCCTTCAGTCCGAGCGGGTTGAGCGGGCTCGGGGTCTCGGTGTGCACGATGTCGATATTCGGCGAATCCGTCGCGAGCGGCAGCAGGTAGTCCGCGAACGTGGTCGAGGTCGGCTGCGCGCCGGCGTCGTAGAGCATGCGCTCGAAGAAGGCGTTGCCGACACCGTGGATCACGCCGCCCTCGACCTGCCCCTTCACCACCATCGGATTGATGATGCGGCCGCAGTCGTGCATCACGAGGTAGCGCAGGATCTTGATCTCGCCGGTCTCGGGGTCGACCTCGACCTCCGCCACGTGGGTGCCGTTCGCATAGGTCGACTGGTCCGGTGTGAAGTGGCTGGTCGCCTCGAGACCCGGCGTGGGTCCGCCCGCCATCGAGAAGCCCGGCATGCCGACCGCGCGCGCCGCGACCTCGCGAAAAGTCCTGCGCACGTCCGAGCCCGCGACCTTGGCGAAGCCGTTCTCGAGCTCGATGTCGCCCTCCGCGACCTCCATCATGGCGGCCGCAAACTGCTTCACCTTCTGCGCCGCCTCGATCGACGCAAGATGCACCGAGGACCCGGCGTTCACTGCCGTGCGCGCCGCGAATGACCCGACGCCGAGGCCGGTCGCGGCGGTGTCGGACGTAACCACCGTGATGTCGTCCGGCGTGCAGCCGAACTGGTCCGCCGCGATCTGCGCCAGCACGGTCTTGTGCCCCTGCCCCTGCGGGGTCGCGCCCGTATAGACCGTGATCTTGCCGCTGGTCGCGACCCGCACGGTCGCGCTC
>DASXCK010000179.1:0-6243 GCA_036491235.1 Xanthobacteraceae bacterium
GTGAAGCGCTCGCCATCCGGCGCGCGCTCGCGGCGCGCGAGAACGACAATGCGCAGCGGCGTCTCGATGTGTCCTTCAGCCTGATGGCGATCGGCGACGCGCTCGCCGAGAAAGGCGCGCACCGGGACGCGCTGGCGGCCGTGCATGAGGCGCTCGCCATCCGCCGCGCGCTGTCGGCCGCCGATCCCGGCAACGATGGCCTGCGTTGCGACACCGCCGCGAGCCTCACGCGGATCGCCGACGTGCTGGCTGCAACCGGCGATCGGGCAGGGGCGCTCGCAGCCTACCGCGACGGGCACGCGATCGTGCAGGAGCTGGTCGCGCGCGTGCCGGGCCGCGCCGAATGGCGCGAGGATCTCGCCGCGATCGATGCGTGCATCGCGGAGTTGACGCCGGCGGCGTGAGCGGAGGGTCTTCTGTGTCATGCCCGGCGAATGCCGGGCATCCACGTCTTTCTTGCTCTTGGCCAACGACGTGGATGGCCGGGACATAGGCGAGCGACCCGCCTTCGCTCGCTGCGCGAGCTACGGAACGGGTTTTAGTCCGCCGAAGCGCGGAGTGCGTAGGCGGAAGCGATCCCGTCCTTCGAACGGCCATGCCCGGCCATGACGACTTTCCTCACGCTACCTCAAACACCAGCTTCCCGCGGAAATGCCGGCCCTCGCTCACGCGGTGCGCCTCGGCGACCTGGGAGAGCTTATAGAGCTTGACCTCGGGCGGGCGGATGGCGCCCTTCTCGTAGAGGTCGGCGACGCGCTCCATGTGACGGCGGGTGCGGTGCACGGCGGGCCGCAGCGAGGTGACGTCGCCGCGCGGCGGCGCGGGGGCCTTGCCGCCGGAGGCGATGAAGGCGGCGCGGCCGCCCGGCTTGAGCACCGAGAAGGACTTCATCGCGATATCGCCGCCGACGGTCTCGAAGACGGCGTCGCAGTTCTTCACGATCTGGGTGAAGTCCTGCGTCTTGTAGTCGATCACCTCGTCGGGCCCGAGGCTGCGCACATACTCGAGGTTCGGCGTGCTGGTGGTCGTGATCACACGCGCGCCGATGTGCTTGGCGAGCTGGATCGCAAAACTCGCGACGCCCCCGGCGCCGCCCTGGACCAGGATGGTCTCGCCGCGCTGGAGCTTCAAAGTGTCTTCGACCGCCACGAGGGCGGTGAGGCCGGCGAGCGCGAGCGCCGCCGCGTCGATGTGCGAGAGGCGCGCGGGCTTCTTGCCGATGATCGCGGCCTTGATCGCAAGCTTCTCCGCATAGGCGCCCTCGTGGCCGACATCGAGCACGCCGAACACCGCGTCGCCGACCTTGAGATCGGCCCCGGCCCCGGCGGCGGAGACCACGCCGGAGAAATCACGGCCGAGGCCGAGTGGAAATGTCGCCTGCTTGTAGTCGCCGACCCGCACCTTCCAGTCGGCGCCGTTGACGCTTGCGGCATGCACGTCGACCACGACCTCGCCGGCTCCCGCGACCGGATCCGGCACGTCGCCGTACTTGAGCACTTCCGGACCGCCGAATTTCTCGATGAAAACCGCCTTCATGGCGTCTTGCCTCCGCGTTTCAGGTCGGCGCGGAACCTACATCGCGATCGGGTGCCGCGCCACCCTCTCGCTGAAACGATATTGGTGGGCTGTAGCCCGGATGAGCGAAGCGAATCCGGGATGGTCTTTCCCCCGGGTATCGGCGCTTCGCGCCCCATCCGGGCTACGCCGGGGCCCTCATATGACGCTAGATCGCGCACGCTCATGTGGCATGATGGGCGCGACGATAAATCGCCATTCGGGAGGTTCGGCATGCGTCGGCTCGTTCTCGCACTTCTCGTTGCCGCGCTCGGCAGTGCCACATCCGCACAGGCGCAGGACGCGGTCCGATTCGTCGTTCCGTTCACGGCGGGCGGCCCGGTGGACACGATGGCGCGGCTGCTCGCCAACACGATGCAGGGGCCGCTGGGGGCTACCATCATCGTCGACGATCGCGGCGGCGCCGGCGGCGTCATCGCGACCGAGCTGGTATCGCGCGCGCCCGCGGACGGCCGCACGCTGTTGTTCGGCAGCCAGGGCTCGCACATCGTCGCGGCGGCACTGCGCACGGACCTGAAATACGATCCCGTGACGTCGTTCACGCCGATCGCGATGATCGGGCATGTGCCGATGGTGGTGGTGGTGGCGCCGGAGTCGCCGGTCAAGGATTTGAAGGAGCTGATCGAGCTCGCAAAAACCAAAAAGCTCACCTATGGGTCGGCCGGGCCCGGCAGCACGATGAATCTCGCGCTCGAGCTGGTCAAATACGGCGCCCACGTGAACATCACGCACATTCCCTATCGCGGCTTTTCGCTCGCCTTGCCCGACCTGCTGGCGGGCCGGCTCGACACGCTCGCCGCCGATCCGCCGGTGCTGCTGCCGCTGATCGCGACGAAGAAGGTCCGCGCGCTCGCGGTGCTCGGGACGGAGCGGCTCGCGTCGCTGCCCGACGTGCCGACGGCAGTCGAGCTCGGTTATCCCGACATGGTGATGGAGAACTGGTACGGGCTGCTCGCGCCGGCGGGGATCGCGCCCGACGTGACGAAGAAGCTGGAGGCGGCGGCGGTCACCGCGATCGAGTCGCCGCGCATGCAGCAGGCGATGAAAGACGGCGAGACGCACGGCCCGTTGGGCGCCAAGGCGTTCAAAGAGCGCATCGAGCACGATGTCGCGTTCTGGCGTCCGATGATCAAGAAGCTCGGGATCCCGATGGCGAATTAGGCGAGGGGACTTATGCCGAGGGCCGGTGCGAGCTCGTAGGGTGCCTAGTCTTCCACCAGCGCCTTGAGGCGCGCGAGCGCGGCGTCCCATTGGCGCGAGACGAGATCGAGATAAGCACGGACGTCGTCGAGCGGCTTGCGCTCCAGCGCGAAGCGGCTTTCGCGCCCGACCCGGACGGAACGCACGACGCCGGCGCCTTCGAGCACGCGCAGGTGCTTGGTCACGGCCTGGCGGGTGAGGCGGGTGCCCTGCGTGAGGCGCGCGATCGATTGCGGCTCGCCGCGTGCGAGCCGCGTCAGCACCGATAGGCGCGTCTCGTCGCCGAGCGCCGCGAACACCCCGGCGCGGGCTTTCAGCGCAATTGTTTTTTGTGGGGGCATGACCTTATCCGAAAACCGGTATCCACTTTTCGGGATCATGCCCCGGCTTCCGGCTCGACGTGGCGCGCGATGTTCTCCGTCTGGGCGCTCCAGCCGCGATCGTTCATGCGGAAGGCTTCGTCGCGCCGCTCGGGCGGCAGCCTGTCGAAGCCGGATTCGACGATGCGCAGGCGGGTGCCCGTCGCTGTCTTCTCCAAGGTGAATTCGACCAGCGTCGAAGGTTCGCGGCTGTAGTCGGCATTCGGATCGATCGCATAGGGATGCCAGGTGAACGAGAAAAGCCGCTCCGGCTCGATCTTCTGCACCACGGCCTCCCAGCGCAGATGCTCGTAGCCCGGATAGGCGATATTTCCGCGCGACACCTCGCCGAGCACGAACGGCCCGTCGAGGCGGACGCGGAACCATTTGCCGAACTCCTCGTGGTCGGTGAGCGCGCGCCATACGCGCGATACCGGCGCCTTGAGCTCGACGGTCTTTTCGATACGATCGGTCATATGCAACCTAATGGTTGCCTGTTAAATAAGCCACGTTTGCCAGATATGCAACCGTGTTGTTGCATGTCACGGCGATCTTCATCCACCCTCATACAAGGATGGGGATATCCCTGGGGTGGGCCCGGAAAGGGTCGGTGTGCGTCAGTCGATGTGGGCGCCTGACGCCTTGATGATCGGCGCCCATTTGGCGAGCTCGCTCTTGACGAAATCGGCGGTCGACTGCGGCGTGCTGCCCGGCGTCGGATCGATGCCGGCGACGCGCAGGGCGTTGGTCACCTTCGGATCGGCCAGCGCGTCGTTGGTCGCCTTGTTGAGCTTCTCGACGATCGGCGCCGGCACGTTCGCGGGCGCGAGAATGATGTTCCAGGTGTAGCACTCGTAGCCCTTCAGCCCCTGCTCGTTGAGGGTGGGCAGGTCGGGCATCGCCTTGATGCGCTCCAGCATGCCGGCGCCGAGCGCGCGGATCTGGCCCGCCTTGGCGAGCGGCATCGCGGTCGGCGTCGCATCGAACGCCATGGCGATCTGGCCGCCGACGAGGTCGGTGTCCATCGGCGCCGAGCCGCGATAGGGCACGTGCACGATGTTGAGGCCGCCGGCGAGCGATTTGAACTCCTCGCCGCACAGATGCAGGATCGAGCCGACGCCCGAGGAGCCAAAACTGTATTTGCCGGGATTGGCCTTGAGCAGCGCGATGAGGTCCTGGAGGTTCTTCACCGGCAGCGCGTTGTTGACGCCGAGCAGCGTCGGAGTGACGCCGACGCGGCCGATCGGCGTGAAATCCTTAATCGGATCGTACGGCATGTGCTTGTAGAGGCCGGGATTGATCGCGTGCGTCGACACCGTCGCGAGGAGCAGCGTATAGCCGTCGCCGGAGGCCTTGGAGACGACATCGGCGCCGATATTGCCGCCGGCGCCGGCGCGGTTCTCGACGATGAATTGCTGCCCGAGCAGCATCCCCATCTTGGTCGCCATGATGCGCCCGACGATGTCGGTCGGTCCGCCGGCCGCGAACGGGATGATCAGGTGGACGGGTTTGGTCGGATAGGCGTTCTGGGCCTGCGCGGCGCCCGCGCCGAGCGCGAGCATGATGCCGCCGAGAAGCGCGGAACGTGCAATTCCGGTCGCGATCATACGCATCCCCCCTTGGGCTGTCGTTTTATTCGCCGAGGCTATTCCAATGCGGCGCGGCCGGCCATCGGCTGCCATGCGCGCAGCGTGCGACATCTGGCCATACCGGCGCAGCGATCATGAGCTTCGCCGGGAGCACGTGCAACCATCCTGCGTATTGCGGTACGGCCGACGATTTGCTTGTCTGGCACCGAGGTCGAGCTTTCAGGGGGGATGACGATGTCGATGCATGGACTGAAGACACTGCCGGCGGCCGTTGCGATGGCCTGTGCGATCGCGCTCGGCGGCGGCTCGCTGGCGCACGCCTTCGGCGCGCTGGCAGTCGGCGAGACGATGAGCGTTGCCAAGGACGGCATCGCGATGGGAACATCGTGGAACGCCTCATCCGCCGATGAGGCGAACAATCTCGCCCTGACGAATTGCCACAAGTGGAAAGACAAGGGCGCGCCGCTCGCGTCCGATCGATGCCGCGTGATCGGGACATTCCGCAATGAATGCTACGCGGTCTCGCTCGACCCGAAGCCGGGGACGCCCGGCGCCGGGTGGGCGATCGCCGGCGACCGGGACACCGCGAAGGAACGCGCACTGGCGCATTGCCGGCTCACCGCCGGCAGCGACCGCGAGCAGTTCTGCGAAGTCTCCGAGACGAATTGCGACGCCAAATGAGGCTCGCGGCGGACGGCTCGTCCGCCGCGCACCCTACGCTCACATCGGCGCGTAAGAGGGGGCGGGGGCGAAGCCCGCAACCCATCGTCTATGCAATGGCCGTCAATGATGGGTTTCGCGGAGCCTGTCCTCGGGCTTGCCGAAGGCAAGACCCGAGTGCTCGACCCTTCCTACGCAGATGGGGTGAGCTTCAGAGATTGAGCTGATAGCCGACCGGCACCCAGCGGTATGCGCCCGCCGCCTTCTCGACCAAGCCCAGCGCCGGGAAGGGCATGTGATAGCCGGCGACGAAGAACTTGTCGGTCGCCGCCATGTCGAGGATGCGCTTGCGGGTCGCGACTGCCTTTTCCTTGTCGTCGTCGACATCGAGGTGCCACTCCGGCTTCTGGAAGGCGACGACATAGTGATTGCAGGTATCGGCCCAGATCAGCAGCTGCTTGCCCTCGCTCTCGACATGGTAGGCCATCATGCCGGGTGAATGGCCGGAAACGTCGACTGCGCGGATGCCCGACGCGATCTCGTCGCCCGGCTTGATGAAGCTCGCGCGGTCGGCGAGCGGCACCGCGATCTGCATGAACAGCTCGCGATTGAACTTGCGCGCCTCGCGCACGTTCTCGCCACGCTTCCAGAAATCGAACTCGGCCGCGCCGAAGACGTAGCGCGCGTTGGAGAACACCGGCTTGCCGCCCTCGGTCAGTCCGCCGATGTGGTCGGGATGGCCGTGCGTGATGACGACGACGTCGACATCGGTCGGCTTGTAGCCGGCCTGGCCGAGCCGCTCGACCAGGTGGCCGTCGACCGAGCGGTTGCGCAGCTGCTCGTGCTCGCGGCGCAGCGCA